>DAOMFI010000097.1:0-11674 GCA_035429725.1 Burkholderiaceae bacterium
CCGGTGTAGCTGCCTTCGATGCGCTCGATGAAGACGGCGGCGAGCCCCTGGATGCCGTAGCCGCCGGCCTTGTCGTAGGGCTCCGGGGTGGCGCAGTAGCGTTTGATCTCGCCCGCATCGATCGTGCGGAACGTGACGGTCGAGACCGAAGTGGCTGCGAGCAGCGGGCCCTGGATCGCCAGCGCAATGGTGGTGCGCACTTCATGCGTGCGGCCGGCGAGCCGACGCAGGAACTCGGCCGCTTCGTCTGGATTGGCGGGCTTGGCGAGCACCTCGCCGTCGACGATGACGACCGTGTCGGCGGCCAAAACCGGGCGGTAGAGCAGCGAACGCATGCCGAGCACCTTGAGTCCGAATGCCGCCTTTTCCCGCGCGGTTCGTTCGACGTAGTCGGCCGCGGACTCGCCGCTCTTCTGCGCTTCGTCGACATCCGGCGCGCCGCGCGGCGATGCGAGCCGCAGCAGCAGCGGATCGAACTTCACGCCGATCTGCTTGAGCAGTTCGCGGCGGCGCGGGCTGCGCGAAGCGAGGTAGATGGGTGAAGTCATCCGGCGCGATGGTACGGGTGGTGCGCGAGTATCGACCAGGCGCGATAGAGCTGCTCAGCCAGTACCACGCGCGCGAGGGCATGCGGCAACGTCATGCTGGAAAGGCGCAGCTGCAGCCGGGCGTTGCGCCTGAAACGCTCGTCCAGTCCGTCCGGCCCGCCGATCGCGAATGCAACACTTTCGCTGCTGTCGCGCCAGCGCCCGAGTTGCTCGGCGAGTTGCTGCGTAGTCCAGTCCCTGCCACGCTCATCGAGCGCCACCAGCTGCGAACCCGCCGGAACGGCGGTGCGCAACCGCTCGCACTCGGCGCTGCGGCAGCGCTCGGCATCGTCTGCACGGCCCGTTCGGGACTCGGCCTTCAATTCCCTGAGCTCCACCTTGAAGTCCGTCGGAAAGCGGACCAGATAATCGTCAACGGCGGCATCGACCCACGCCGGTTGCTTCTGCCCGATCGCCAGGATCAGGATCTTCATCGAGCAGGCGAGACCGAAGGGCCTAACGCTTCCGCGTCGCGGTTCTGCGCGCGGTCGTCTTACTCGCTATCGGCGCAGCGGCCTCGGACTTGAGTCGCACGATCTTGCCGCCCCAGATCTCCTCCAGGTTGTAGTAGTCGCGGATGGCCGGCTGCAGGATGTGCACGACAGCATCGCCGCAGTCGACGAGGACCCACTCGCCAGAGTCCTCGCCTTCCGTGCTGACGACGGCTCCGCCGGCGGCCTTGACCTTTTCGACCACGGACGAGGCCAGTGCCCTGGTCTGCCGGTTGGATGTACCGCTCGCGATGACGACCCGGTCGAACATGTCCGAGAGGGCGGTCGTGTTGAACACGCGGATGTCCTGCGCTTTGACGTCCTCGAGCGCGTCGACGATGACGCGCTGCAGCTTCCTAATGTCCATGCGGCCCAACGTAGAGGTGATGCGCCCGAATATAGTCGAGGACCGCAGGAGGCACTGATGCCGCAAGCCTGGCGTCGTCCTCCGAACTTCGCGCCTGCCCGAGCAGCCGCCGCACCTCGGTCGCGGACACATCGACCGGCGACATCGCCAGATCAACAACGTGACCGGCGGGGCTCTCGATCAGGTCACCCGCGTACTTCAGGAAGCGCGCATCGCGCAGCTTCTGCAGCACCGGGTTCAGCCTCGGCGGCACGGCCGCACGCCGCGCGACCGCGATGTGCGCCAGGTCCGGAATGCGCTCCCATTCGCGCCAGGTGTCGAAGCGCTCGAACTGGTCCCCGCCGATGATCAGCACGAGCGGGACTTCGGCTCCCAGCCGGGTGCGCAGGTCGCGCAGGGTGTCGATCGTATACGTCGGCCCGCCGCGCTCCAGCTCCGCGTGGTCGAGCACCATCCTGCGCCGCACGAACGGCAACTCGTTGTCGATCGCCAGCCGGATCATCTGCGTCCGATGATCGGCGGCGGCCAGCGTTTCCTTCTGCCAGGGCTGCGCTGCCGGAATGAGGTGTACTTCGGCGATCGGCAGATTGGCGAGCGCGTCGCGCGCCAGCTGCAGGTGCCCGACGTGGATCGGGTCGAAACTGCCGCCGAGAAGGCCGACCGGTTCCATCAGAAGTCCTCCTCAGGCCCACTCGCGCGGGGTGAGGAAGTCCGTGTACAGCCGCGCTTCGGCGCTGCCGGGTTCCGGATGCCAGTCGTATTTCCAGTGCACGACCGGCGGCAGCGACATCAGGATCGACTCCGTGCGCCCGCCTGACTGCAGCCCGAACAGCGTGCCACGGTCGAACACCAGGTTGAACTCGACGTAGCGGCCGCGCCGGTAGGCCTGGAACTCGCGCTCGCGCGGGCCGTACTCGCGGTGGCGGTGGCGCTCGACGATGGGCACGTACGCGTCGAGGAAGGCATCGCCGACGGCGCGCATCAGCGCGAAGCTGCGGTCGAAGCCGAGTTCGTGGAAGTCGTCGAAGAAGACGCCGCCGACACCGCGGGGTTCGTTGCGGTGCTTCAGGAAGAAATACTCGTCGCACCACTTCTTGAAGCGCGGGTGCTTGTCCTCGCCGAACGGCACCAGCGCCTGCTTGCAGGTGGCGTGGAAGTGGCGCGCGTCTTCTTCGGTCGCGTAGTACGGAGTCAGGTCCATTCCTCCACCGAACCAGTAGACGTCGGGCTGACCGTCGGCCTTCGCGATGAAGAAGCGCACGTTCATGTGGACCGTCGGCACATACGGATTGCGCGGGTGGAACACCAGCGACACCCCCATCGCCTCGAAGCCGCGCCCCGCAAGTTCGGGGCGTTGGGCGGTCGCCGAAGGTGGCAGTTTCGACCCGATGACATGCGAGAAGCCGACGCCGCCGCGTTCCAGCAGGTTGCCGTCCTCAATGATGCGGGTCAGCCCGCCACCGCCGAGCGGTGACCCCGGCGGCTTCTCCCATGCATCGGCCTGGAAGGCCTTGCCGTCGAGTTGCTCGAAGGTGCCGACGATGCGCCGCTGCAGGCCGAGAAGGTATTCGCGCACCGCCTGCGCGTCGACGAACTCTGTCGTCACGCTCATGCGGCCTTGAGGTGCCGGCCGATGAAGCCGAGCACGGATTCGTACCACGCGACGATGTTGCGCGGCTTCAGGATCCAGTGGTTCTCGTCGGGGAAGATCAGCAGTTCGCTCGGCACGCGGTGGTACTGAAGCGCTTCGAAAAGATTGAGGCCTTCGCTGATGGGACAGCGGTAGTCGAGTTCGCCGTGAATGATCAGCGCCGGAGTCTTCCACTGCTTGACATGGCGGATCGGCGCGTAACGGTCGAATGCGGCCTGATCGGCATAGGGATCTTCGCCGCCCATTTCCAGATACCACCAGGCCGGATGGTCAGTCGTACCCGTGAACTGCGCCATCGTCGTCACGCATGCATGCGTGATCAGGCACTTGAAGCGCTGGGTCTGCGTGCCGATCCAGTTGGTCATGTAGCCGCCGAAGCTGCCGCCCATGGCCATGACGCGCGTGCGGTCGACATCGGGACGTTGCTCGATCGCGTCGGCGACCGCCATCAGGTCTTCATAGCACTGCTTGCCCCAGACATTGCCCCAGATGCCCTGCACGAAATCCTGGCCGAAGCCCGTGGAGCCGCGCGGATTGGGCTGGACGACCGCGTAGCCGGCCGCAACCGCCAGCAGCGGATTCCAGCGCCAGTGCCAGGCGTCGGCGGTCATGCCGATCGGGCCGCCATGGATCCACAGCAGCGTCGGCAGCTTCCCCTCCGCCTTCGCCGGCCGGGTGACGAAGTACTGGATCGGAGCGCCGTCGGTCGACGGTGTCGTGCAGTGTTCCACCTCGACCCAATCGGGAAACTCGAAGCCCGACAGACGCGCGAGCACCTGCGGCGGCGAACCGGGCTGATTCGTGACGGTGAACGCTTCCGGCGGCTCACGGAAGGTCGAGCGGATGCCGGCGATACGCCCATCCTTCAGCACGCAGAGGTCGCTGTGCGCGCCGCCGCTGCGCGTCGCCGTGATGAGGTCGACCTTCTCGGTCGCGACATCCACGGTGAAGACGGGCACGTGCCCACCGAGATCCGCGCTGAACACGATCTGCCGGCCGTCGGCCGTCCAGTCGCCCGGATGCGGCCAGGCGTCGAACGCCTTGCCGATCTCCCGCATCGACCCGCTGGCAATATCGATCAACGTCAGCGTCGGTCGCACCGCCTTCGTCGAAGAACGGGTCGAGCGCACCACGGCGAGGGTTCGGCCATCGGGTGAGAAGAGCGGTGACTCGTTGTTGGTGTTGGCGGCTGCCCCGAGCATCCGCCCGGTCTTCGTCGCGACATCGATCAGCTTGATCGCGGAGTCCGTTTCCCGGTCCTGGCCGGGTGTTTGCCAGGTCACGGCGACCTGTATGCCGTCCGCGGAAACGTCGAGTGCCGGTTCGATCGACAGCTCGAGCTTCGCCTCCGGCGTCAGGTCGACGCGGTTCGTGCCGTCGGCCGCGTACGCGATCAGGTGCGTATTGGCCATGTTTTCATTCTGGTGCAACCAGTGGTCCCAGTGGCGCACGGGCTGCTGCCGGAAGTGACGCGCACTGGTGTGCTTCTTGCGCCGCTCGCTCGCCGTTTCGCGCTGCTTGTCGTGCTCGACGCCCGGGAGCACCGGCGCGAACAATGCCAGCACGGCGGCGTGCCTGGCGAAGCGGAAGGCGTCAACGCCGAGCGGTTCGTCCGTCAGTTGCTGCGGTTCGCCACCGGCGGCAGGCAGGATCCAGACCTGCATGCGCTTGTCCGCCTCCTCGTCCGGCTTGACTTCGGTGGGTTGCCGGTTGGACAGGAAGCCAAGCGCGCCGTCGTGGCGGAAGCAGGGCGCCGCGTCCTTGCTGTCACCGCGCGTCAGCTGGGTGGGCGCGGAACCGTCGGTCGGCACCTTCCACAGGTCGGAGACGTACTTGATGCCTTCGCGGTCGAGGCGCTGTACGGAGACCGCAAGCCACGTCCCGTCGGGCGCCGGCGCGATCGAGGAGACGCGCTTCAGCGCGATGTGCTGCTCAACGGTGTAAGGAGTGTTCGTCATCGGCAATGTCGTTGTGCGGTTCGGTCAGGCGACCCATTTGTTCGTATCGATCGCGGCAAAGGTCGCGCATTGTGGCGGAAAGCGCGCCGCAGGGCATCTGCGCCGGCGGGGGCGACCCCTCCCGGGTCGGGGCGCAATTCCTTTACAGCGTCCGGGGCTTCAGCGCCCGGTGGCCGATGTCGCGCCGGAACTGCATGCCGTCGAACTCAACCTGCTCAACCGCGTCATAAGCGCGCTTCTGCGCCGCCCTGACGGTATCCCCGAGCGCCGTCACGCACAGCACGCGGCCGCCACTGGTGACGAGCCGTTCGCCGCTGAGCGCGGTGCCGGCGTGAAACGTCACGCAGTCGTCACCGTCCTCAGGCAGCCGGGTGATGGTGTCGCCTTTGCGCGGCGCATCGGGATAACCTGCCGCCGCAACGACCACGCCCAGTGCCGTGCGGCGGTCCCATTCGGCTTCCACCTGGTCGAGCCGGCCGTCGATGGCTGCGTCGAGCAGCGTCGTGAAGTCGGTCTTCAGGCGCGCCATGATGGGTTGTGTCTCCGGGTCGCCCATGCGGCAGTTGAACTCGAGCGTCCGGGCGTGGCCGGTGCTGTCGATCATCAGGCCGGCGTAAAGGAAGCCCGTGTAAGGAATGCCGTCCGCGGCCATGCCGTGGATCGTCGGCAGGATGATCTCCCGCATGACGCGGGCGTGGATCGTCGGCGTGACTATCGGTGCGGGCGAATAGGCTCCCATGCCGCCGGTATTCGGGCCGCGATCACCGTCGAGCAGGCGCTTGTGGTCCTGGCTGGTCGCCAGCGCCAGCGCATGGCGGCCGTCGCTCATGACGATGAAACTCGCTTCCTCGCCTTGCAGGAAGTCCTCGATGACGACCCTCGCCCCGCTCGCGCCCAGGGAGTTGCCGACCAGCATGGACTCGATGGCGGCTTCCGCTTCCGCGACCGTAGCTGCAACGACGACGCCTTTGCCGGCCGCGAGACCGTCGGCCTTGACGACGATGGGCGCACCGCGCTCGCGCACGTAGGCGCGCGCCGACGCCGCATCGGTGAAGGTGAGATAGTCGGCCGTCGGAATGCCATGTCGTTTCATGAACGCCTTGGCGAAATCCTTCGAGCTTTCCAGCTGTGCGGCGGCCCGCGTTGGGCCGAACACCCGCAGCCCTCGCGCACGAAACACGTCGACGATGCCGGTGGCGAGCGGCGCTTCGGGCCCGACGACAGTGAGGGCAATGTCCTCCGACACTACGAAATCGGCCAGCGCCTCATGGCTGTCATGCGGAACGTTGCGCAGGTGGCGATCGCGCGCCGTCCCGCCGTTGCCCGGCGCGACGTAGACGCGCTGTACGCGCGGCGACTGGGTCAGACGCCAGGCGAGCGCATGCTCGCGGCCCCCACCGCCGACAACCAGCACCTTCATTGCAGGGACTCGCGCACCACGCTCACTCCTCGAGGGCAGCGGTGGTGTAGACCTGCTGCACGTCGTCCAGATCGTCCAGTGCGTCGATCAGACGCTGCATTTTCTGTGCATCGTCTCCGGTGAGCACCGTCTCGGCGAGCGGCTTCATCGTCACCTCGGCCAGTTCCGGCTTGAGACCGGACCTTTCGAGCGACTCGCGCACGGCCTCGAAGTCGGCGGGCCGGGTGACGACCTCGATCGTGCCGTCCTCGTTGGCGATCACGTCCTCTGCGCCGGCCTCGAGCGCAGCGTTCATGACGGCCTCCTCGGAGGTGCCCGGCGCGAACACAAGCTGGCCGCAGTGCTTGAAGTTGAAGGCCACTGAACCATCGGTGCCGAGGTTGCCGCCGTTCTTCGCGAGGGCGTGCCGGACCTCAGCGACGGTGCGCGTGCGGTTGTCGGTCATGCAGTCGATCATCAGCGCGGCGCCGCCGATGCCGTAGCCCTCGTAGCGGATCTCCTCGTAGCTGGCGCCATCGAGCTTGCCGGCGCCGCGCGCAATCGCGTTGGTGAGCTTGTCCTTCGGCACGTTGCCTAGCCGCGCCTTGTCGAGCGCCAGCCGCAGGCGCGGATTCATGGACGGGTCCGGGCCGCCGTCGCGGGCGGCGACGGTGACCTCGCGGATGATCTTGGTCCAGAGTGAACCGCGCTTGGCGTCCTGGCGGTTCTTGCGGTGCTGGATATTGGCCCATTTGGAGTGGCCGGCCATGATGCTGCTCTCGACGTTGCGGTAATTAATGCGGCAAGGGCAGGAGTCTAGCGGACCGCAGGCGCCGGACGCCCGCTCCCGCCAGCGCTTTGGCTAGACTGCGGGCGAAAGCGAGGGGAAAAGCATGAGCGAGCCACTGGTCATTGCGATGGCGGGCGACACCGAACTCGGGCTGCTGCCCGCACTCGCCAATCGACACGGCTGCATCACCGGAGCGACCGGCACCGGCAAGACGGTCACGCTGCAGAAGCTGGCGGAGAGCTTTTCGCGCATCGGAGTACCGGTGTTCATGGCAGACGTGAAGGGCGACCTGACGGGGATCGCCAAAGCCGGTGCGCTCAGCGACAAGATGAAGAGGCGGCTCGACGAGCACGGCCTGCCGGAACCGAAATGGGGGGCCTGCCCGGTCACGCTTTGGGATGTCTGGGGCGAGCAGGGTCATCCGGTGCGCGCGACGATTTCCGACATGGGGCCGCTGCTGCTGGCGCGCCTGCTCGGCCTCAACGAGACGCAGGAAGGCGTGCTCAGCATCGTCTTCAAGGCCGCGGACGACAACGGCCTGCTGCTGCTCGATCTCAAGGACCTGCGCGCGATGGTTCAGTTCATCGGCGACAACGCGGCCAAGATCAAGACCGAGTACGGCAACGTGTCGTCGGCCTCGATCGGCGCGATCCAGCGCGGTCTGCTGCAGATCGAGGAGCAGGGCGGCGACCGCTTCTTCGGCGAGCCGATGCTCAACATCGACGACCTGATGCAGACCGTCGACGGACAGGGCGTGGTCAATATCCTCGCGGCCGACAAGCTGATGAACTCGCCGCGCCTGTATTCGACCTTCCTGCTGTGGCTGCTGTCCGAACTCTTCGAGAACCTGCCCGAGGTCGGTGACCGCGAGAAACCCAAGCTCGTGTTCTTCTTCGACGAGGCGCACCTGCTGTTCTCGGAGGCACCGCCGGCGCTGCTGGAGAAGGTCGAACAGGTGGTGCGGCTGATCCGCTCCAAGGGGGTCGGCGTGTATTTCGTCACGCAGAACCCGCTCGACATCCCGGAGAAGGTGCTGGGCCAGCTTGGCAACCGCGTACAGCATGCGCTGCGTGCCTTCACGCCGCGCGACCAGAAAGCGGTCAAGTCGGTCGCCGAGACGATGCGCGCGAACCCGAAGATCGAAGCCTCCAAAGCGATCATGGAACTGGGCGTGGGAGAGGCGCTGGTGTCATTCCTCGACGCGAAGGGCACCCCCGGTATCACCGAGCGCGCCTGGGTCCTGGCCCCGGGCTCGCAGCTCGGGCCGATCACGCCGGAAGATCGCAGGAAGCTCATCGCCGGTTCAGTCGTTGGCAGCACGTACGAAAAGACGGTCGATCGCGAGTCCGCCCACGAACAGCTCAAGGCGCGCGCCGGTGGCGGCGAAACGTTGCCAACGGAGAAGGGTGCCGCCAAGCCGACCGCTGAAGCCGCGTCGGGCGGCGGCATCATGGACAGCCTGGGCGACCTCCTGTTCGGCTCGACCGGGCCGCGCGGTGGGCGCCGTGAGGGTGTGGTCGAGGCGGCGGCGAAGAGCGCGGCGCGTTCGATGGGGTCGTCGATCGCGCGCGAGATCTCGCGCGGCATGCTGGGCGGCCTGCTGGGTTCCAAGCGCAGGCGTTGACCGGCGTCCGTCGAAACTTCGGCAGCGCGCGGCCGGACAGCGTCGACCGCAGGTTCGAGCGCGGCGGACCGTGATCGACTGGGCCCTCATCGAAGCCTGGCCGCTGGCCGGACTGGTCCGCCGTTCAGTGTGGGCGTACCCGGTGCTCGAGTCGGTGCATATCGCCGCCTTCGCCACACTGGTTGGCAGCCTGTTGCTGCTGGAGCTGCGCGTGTTCGGCGTGCAGCCTGCGCTTCCGCTGCCGGCGTTCGCGTGGCTTGCGGTGCGAACGGCACTGGTCGCATTCGCGCTCGCCGCGGCCAGCGGCAGCCTGCTCTTCATCTCGGCGGCCACGGAGCTTGCCGCCAACCCGGCCTTCCGTCTCAAGCTGGTATTGATACTGATGGCCGGCGTGAACGCGCTCGTGTTTCATGCCAGGGATTCGCTGCGGCGGCAGGATCGACTGGCGCGCTGGCAGGCCGGTGCGTCGCTGCTCATCTGGCTGGCCGTCATCGCTGCGGGCCGCATGATTGCGTACGTCTGACTAACGCGTTGGGAGTTTCTGAATGGTCGATCGTCGTCAGTTCCTCGTTACCGGTCTCGCACTGGCCGCCGCGCCGGCGGTTGCCCATCACGGGTGGTCGAGCTTCGACCAGGACAAGCCGCTCTACCTCGCGGGCAGCGTCAAGTCGGTGCGCTGGCAGAACCCGCATGCGGAGATCGTGCTGACGGTCGCGCCGGGACTGGCGTTGCCGTCCGATCTGCCCCAGCGGCCGGTGCCGGCGCAGGCTCAGCGTGTGGACGGCAGCGCGCTGCTGAAGAAGACCGTCGTGCCCGCGAATGCGGCGGGCGACTGGGAGATCGAATTCGCGCCGTTGTCGCGCATGGAGGCCTGGGGCTTGAAGGAGCCGCTCAAGCCGGGCGACCGGGTTGAACTGGTCGGGTTTGCGCTGGCGGATTCAGCGAAGAAACTCCTGCGCGTCGAGTACATGTTCGCCGGCGGCCGCGCCTACGCGTTCCGCTCGTCGCCCGCCTGATCGTGACCGGGAACGCACCGGCGCTCAGGTCGTGACGCCGCGCCGCCTTGCCATGGCGGCGCCGACTTCGTTCCAGTCCGTGGCGCTGTAGTGGCGCCGCATCGCTGGCATCACGACTGACTCTTCCACATCAATGTGCCGGCGATAGGTGCGGCTGAACGCCTCGACCTGTCCGGTGTCGAGCTGGACAGCCTCGCCCCGCACGATACGGGCAAGTGAAGCGTCGATGGAAGCCCAAAGGACTTCGTTGGCGCGATGCTCGCCAGTTAGCACGCCGATCGCAGCGCGAACGCGCGCCGCCTCATCTGCATCGCTCTCCGTTGCCTGCTCGTCGAGCCGCATCAGCAGGCGCGGGAAGAGGTCGATCTCCTCGTCCTCATGATGGCGCGGTGCCGCTTCATTGAAGTAGCGCCGGATCGAGGTCGCTGACTCAGCGGCCTCGGCGTCGGCGCCGTGTTTTTCGACGTGTTCCTTCACCCGTCCGATCAGCGTGCAGAAGCGCTGCACCCGCTCGTGACAGGCGAGCCAGAGTTCAAGCGGCTCGTCGAAGCCTCCGGAGGGGGAACGGAAATCGATCGTCGCAGTCATGCGCAGGCCTTCCGCATTGTCGCTCGTGCCTTCGACTGCCGCCAGCGGTGACCGATTTCCTGGTTCGTCGAGTCGTCCCTCAGCACGATACTTCCGCGCCGCGCCGCGCATACCAGTGCCACGTCCCCATCAGGCAGCTCAGGTAGAACACACTGAAAAAGACGAGTGCGGCCACCGGACTGCCCGTCAGGTTGATCGACGTTCCATAGGCGATCGGAATGAAGGCGAGGCCGAGCGCCGCAACTGCGGAGCTGAAGCCCAGCGTCGCCGCGCCTTCGGTGGCACCAACGCGGCGGGCCGCGTCCATCGCCGCCTTGTCGCTCGGGTCCTTGACCTCGCGCTCGCGAAGCGTGCGGAAGATGATCGGGATCATCCGGAACGTCGAACCATTGCCGACTCCTGCCGCGATGAACATCGCTATGAACGTCAGCGCGAAGCCCATGAGGCTGCCGCCCGTGCCGGCACCCGGAAGGAAGACTGCCGCGACCAGCGGCGCGATCGTCATCACGAGGAAGACTGCGACCGTGATTCGGGCCCCGCCCACGCGGTCGGCGAGCCAGCCGCCGATGGGGCGCACCAGCGCGCCAAGCAGCGGTCCCACGAACGCGAAAGCGAATGCGTCGACCGTCGGGAACTGGGTGTTGACCAGCATCGGGAAGCCCGCCGCCAGGCCGATGAATGAGCCGAAGGTGCCCAGATAAAGCCAGCTCATCCGCCACTGCTGCCTGTTGCGCAGGATCGCTACCTGCTCGGCGAAGCCGGCCCGCACAGTGGCGATGTTGTCCATGCCGAGCCACGCCGCGATCACGGCCAGCGCGATCAGCGGCACCCATATGAAACCGGCGTTCTGCACCCACACCGGCGCCACCGCACCGGCGACTTCGCGCGACTGCGCGCTACCACCCATGACGAGCAGCGCGCCACCGTACATCGCAAGCGGCGCAATGAGCTGTGCCAGGCCGACCCCGAGGTTGCCCACGCCGGCGTTCGCTCCCAGCGCCGTGCCCTGCAGGCGTTTCGGGTAGAGGAAGCTGATGTGTGCCATCGACGACGAGAAATTGCCTGCGCCAAGTCCGCACATCAGCGCGATCGCCGCGAACACCGCGTAGTTGGTGTTCGGGTCCTGCACCGCGAAGCCGATCCACAGCGTCGGCAGCAGCAGCATCGTCGTGCTCCACACGGTCCAGTTGCGCCCGCCGAAGA
>DAOMFI010000098.1:0-11619 GCA_035429725.1 Burkholderiaceae bacterium
CGCGCGGCGGCCGGCCCGCCTGCTACCCCGGCTTCCGTCGGCGAGGAGCGCGAGCGCCTCGCAGCCGAGCAGCGCGCCGAGCGGGAGCGCCGGATCCGCGAATACAAGGCGACCATGGAGATCATGAAGCGGCGCGGCGCACGGCGGGCGGCACCCAAGGGCGCCGCGAAAGGACGGCGACGCGCGCCGGGCGCCCCGGCGGCCGGGTTCCAGCCGCTGCAGGTATTCGCGGAAGGCGACTCGTGGTTCGACTACCCGCCGTTTCTGTTCAAGGGCGGCATCATTCCACGCCTCGAGAGCCGGCTCGGCGTTCCGATCCTCAACCTCGCCAAGGCCGGCGACGAAGTGCGCTTCATGCTCGGGGTGGAGCAGCGCCTGCGACTGACCGAGCTGCTGACCGAAGGCTGCCCGGCCGGTGGTCCGTGGGATGTGCTCCTTTTTTCCGGTGGCGGCAATGACATCGTCGACAATCCGATGGCGCTCTGGGTGCGCGACTGGGATCCTTCGATTCCGCCGGCGGCTCACCTCAATCAGCCGCGCTTCGACATTGCACTCGGTCTGGTGCGCGCCGGCTACGAAGACCTGATCACGCTGCGGGACAAGCTGAGCCCCGGGACTCACCTTGTGTTTCACGGCTACGACTTCGCGATTCCCGACGGTCGGGGAATCTGCCACCTCGGGCCCTGGCTGAAGCCGACCTTTGATCTACGCGGTTTCCCGACGCGGGCGGCTGCCTCCGCGGTGGTGGAAGCAATGCTGACGCAGTTTGCCGCGATGTTGACGACGCTGGCCGCGCACCCCAAGGTCACCTTCATCAACGGCCAGGGCACGCTCGCGCCGAACCCGAGCGCGTGGCACAACGAACTTCATCCGAACCGCGAAGGCTTCGACAAATTCGCGGACCTGTTCACCGCGCAGTTGCGCGCGATCTTTCCGGGGCGCGTGCAGTAGCGGTCCGCTTCCGGGGCCGCAACGTCTGCAGGCATCCGCCGACGGAGGCGACCATGGCCTTTGAACGTTGGGGATCGCTGTCAGTAGCGGATCACATCGACGCGGCTGCGCTGGCGGCCAATGTGCTGCTCTACGATCGCGTCGTTCTGCCGCTGATGGCCGAGCAGCCCGACCGAGACGAACGCGCATATTGGGAAGCCAAGGGCTGGGATCCCGACTTGCAGCGCAAGCGGTTGGATCAGCTCGAGGAACTTGGCGTCGGACGGCCCTGGGACTGGCAGCGCCGCAATGAGTTCAGGAGCCGGCTCGCTGAACTCGACCTTGAAGCGCAGGACGCACAAGAGATCGGCCAGGACCTGACACGCCGCATCCTCGCACAGGAGCAGGTGCGTGAAAGGCTTCCCGGCGTCGAACACGTAACGGTGATCGCCGCCTACAACTCGCTCGATCTGGCGCGGAAGGACTTCCAGATCGAGGATGCCGGCGAGTCGTTTGCCGCCCAGGCCGTGCTGCTTGCCCGCAAACTCGCGGTGCCAAGTCTGCCGAATCCCGAAGAGACGCTGCGGCTCGCAAGCGACCTGTCGCGCGACCCGGCCTTCCGGAAGAAGCGCGCGAACCTGTTCGACTGGCAGCAGGGGGTCGCGCTGCAGAAGATTCCGCCCGAGGCGGTGGTTGCGCGGTTGTCTGCGCTGACCGACGAGTACAACGATGCCGTGCTGCAAGCCACCAAGCAGGTGTACTGGAAGTTTGCCTTTACCGTGTTCGGGATCGGGGCCGGCTTGGCGGGCGGCGTGACGGTCGGTGCCGCCGCTGCCGCGGCACTGTCGCTGCTGCAATTCGCTACGTTTGACCGAAAGCCGGTAGTCGCAGGCAACAGCCCGGTTGCGATGTTCCACGACATTGAGCGACGCGTCGGACTCAAGCTGAAGGCGTGACCTCCGCGCGCTTCCCGCCCTTATCGGCCGGGATCCTGCACGGCGATGCGATTGCTGAACCGGACTCCGAGGCCGGGTGAACGCCCCCTGTGGGTGCAAAACCCGATCCGGAGCCGGTGCAGATTGGCGACGGCACCTACGTGCGCGCTCGGAGAGTCAACTCCCTTGCGCAACTGGCGCAACTCATTCACCAATTCCAGCACGGCGTCTGGACGGAGCCTTACCGCCCCGTCCGCGTCCGCTGCTGCGCGGCACGCCGTCTCCAGCTCAAGCAGCCTTTCGTCAGTCATCGACGCCTCCAATGGAAAAATTGGAAGAACGCGTGGACTTCATGAAGCGGGCGATTCCACCCTAACTGAAGTCTGATCCACTGACGACAACCCTGCAATCGGCCGCATGCATCGTAAGCACCTCTGTGCATCGTGGTTATTGCACATCGCGCGGTGTCCTCTGCGGACGAGCGCTATCTACCGTGACCCCAGCTTCAGATCGGCGATGAACTTCGGTGCGTCGGTCTCGAGCCGCGCGACGACCTCATCGCGCCGCCGCGCGTAGAAGTCGGTGTTCAGCGTCATGCGCTGCGCCGCCGTCCAGAAGTTGACCTGCTGCGCACCCCACTTGAAGAACAGAAACCGCCTGCGTTCGTCGATGCTGCGGAAATAGAAGGCGCCGGCGGCCATCGAGAGCGCGCCGTTCGGTGCGCGCTGCACGGCGCCCAGCTGGAAATTGCCGCTGCCCTCCATCGAGGAATGGAAGTCGAAGAGACGGATCGTGCCGTCATCCTCCGTGAGCTTGGAAAGCGCCGCCACCGACTGCTGCAGCACCGCTAGCTGGTTCTGGGTGGCGATCGCCGTGATGATGGCGAGCGCGGCCTGGTCCATGCGGAACTCGCCTTCGCTCTGATCAAAGCGGGTGAAGGCGAACTGTTCCGTCGCCCAGCCCAGGTTCTCCAGGATCTCGACGTACTTCTGGTACCAAAACTGGGTCTGCGTGAAGCGGTCGAACGAGCCGCTCGCGCCGCGCTGCGCGAGCTGCACCGAATAAAGGACGTCGCTTTTTTCCTGCTCACTGACGCCCTCGACGAACGACATCAGACTGCCGACATTGACCTTGGCATCGTAGGCCGGTGCCAGTGCGCCGGTGCGCCGGCGCTTCGGCGCCGCTTTCCCGGCGCGGGCCTTCCGCCTGGCGGGCGCAGGCGCCAGCCCTTCCACGGGGGGCGGCAATGAAAGGTCGCGGATGTAGGCGGCGACGCCCAGCGGCACGACGTCGTGGTCGGGCATCGTTGACTCCGGCGCACGCGCACGCCCCTTGCCGCGGCGGGCCCGCGCGGGAAGCGGCGGCGGCTCGGGTGAAATCAGACGCCCCGCATCGTCGAATGTCGCCTCGAGAATGAAATTCGCCTCGGCCTGCGTATAGGCCGGGTCCCAGTGGGTGTTCTCGGGCACGTGACTGTGACCGTAGTGCCCGCTCTGAGTGTCCCAGATCTGCGGATCCCGGTTGTGCCCGCCCGGATCGCGGCCATTGCGCGCCGGACGCGGAAGGCCGGCCGGCCACACTCTTGGCACGCCGTGCGTCTCCTCGATCCAGCGGCACAGGCGCGCAAGGTTCGTCAGGGCGCGTCGGTCCTTGGGAAGATGCGCGAAGCCGACGAGCTCGATCTGGACCGCAGAGTCCCGGTTGGTCTGCACGCCGCCAGGATCGTTACGCAGCGCGCGTGCACCTTCCGAGGTATCGATGTGCTGGAAGATGCGCGTCGCGTCGACCGTGAAGTGCGGATCGGAGCGGTTCATGCGGAACGCATTCATCGCTCCTTCGGCGGTGCTGCCTTCGGTCGTGTGATGGACGACCTTGAACGGCCCCCCGACATGCGAGCCTGAGGAGCCCGAAATCGGGCGCCATGTCGCGAATGGGCATCGTGCCACTTTGACCTCCACGTTCGGTGTGAAGACGATCCAGCCAATGGAGCTGCGCGCGCGTCTTCGAACAGTAAGGCAGCCCGGGTGCGGAGTCACGTTCGCCCCCTCGCTCCAAGTTGGTAAGGACGCTGGCCCGCGACCCATGGGCTAGACTGCGCGCCCGCGCGTTCCGGTCCTCGCACCGGGCCCCAAAATCTTCTTCATGACCACCGTCCGCACCCGCATCGCTCCCAGCCCGACCGGCATGCTTCATCTGGGCACGGCCCGCACGGCACTCTTCAGCTGGGCGTTCGCGCGCCATCATGGCGGCCAGTTCGTCCTGCGCATCGAAGACACCGATCTCGAGCGCTCGACCGAGGAAGCCGTGCAGGTGATCCTCGACAGCATGAAGTGGCTCGACCTCGGGTATGACGAGGGGCCTTTCCGTCAGACCGCACGGCTCGAGCGCTATCGCGCCGCACTCGACCGCCTGCTGGCCGAGGGCCGGGCTTATCACTGCTACGCGTCTAAGGAAGAACTCGACGCACTGCGCGAGGCGCAGATGGCGCGCGGCGAGAAACCGCGCTACGACGGCCGCTGGCGGCCAGAGAACGCGCGCGGAAGGACGCCGCCGGCAGGCGTCCGGCCGGTCATCCGCTTCCGCAATCCCGACGAGGGCGATGTCGGCTGGAACGACCTCGTCAAGGGCCCGATCTCGATCGCCAATGCCGAGCTCGACGACCTGGTGCTCGCCCGCGGCGACGGCGTGCCGACCTACAACTTCGCGGTTGTGGTCGACGACATCGACATGGCGATCACGCATGTGCTGCGCGGCGACGACCACGTCAACAACACGCCGCGCCAGATCAACATCTACCGCGCCCTCGGTGCGCCGCTGCCGCAGTTCGGCCACCTGCCGATGATCCTGGGCCCCGACGGCCAGAAGCTCTCGAAGCGCCACGGCGCCGTCAGCGTTCTGCAGTACGACGCCGACGGCTTCCTGCCGGAGGCGCTGTTCAACTATCTCGCGCGCCTCGGCTGGAGCCACGGCGATGCCGAGAAGTTCTCGCGCGCGGAACTGGTCGAGTGGTTCGACCTCGAGCACGTCAACCGCGCGCCGGCGCAGTACAACCTTGACAAGCTGCTGTGGCTGAATGGCGAGTACATGAAGGAGGCCGATGACGCGCGGCTCGCCGGCCTCGCCGCGCCGCGCATCGAGGCGCGCGGTGGCACGCTCGCGGGCGGACCGTCGCTCGAACGCGTGGTCGCACTGCTGAAGGACCGTTCGCGCACGCTGAACGAGCTGGCCGATGCGGCGCTGCTCTTCTACCGCTCGCCGCAGTTCGATGCGGCCCTGCTGGCCCAACACCTGCATGGCACCAGCCGCGACGCCGTGCGAGCGTTTGGCGAGCGCGCGTCGGCCGTTGCCTGGGACCGGGCTTCGCTGAGCGCGCTGATCAAGCAGATCGTCGGGGAACTGAAGCTCAAGATGCCGCAGGTTGCGGTTCCCTTGCGCGTGGCCGTCACCGGCCAGACGCAGACGCCATCGATTGACGCGGTGCTCGAACTCGTCGGGCGCGAGGCCACGCTCGCGCGCATCGCGGCCGCGCTCGACCGCGCCTGAGCGGGCAGAAGCCCTACGGGGCCGCGCCGACGCCGGCGCGGGTTCCCCGCCATTGCTGTTGACGGGAGGCCAATGTGGGAACAGGATAGACGCGCCGCTTTCCCCGACGGAGGCAACCGATGAAGGGTGTCAGTGGAACGCAGGTGACCTGCATGCTGCCGGTCAAGGATCTCGAGCGCGCCCGCCGCTTTTACGAACAGGGCCTGCAGCTCGAACCGCTCGGCGGTCGACCCGATGGCAAGTTCATCTACCGCTGCGGCGGCACGGAACTCGCGCTCTTTCCCAAGCCCGAGGGCACCAAGGCCGAGCACACGGCGATCAGCTTCCGCGTCGACGACGTCGGCGCTGCGATCGCCGACCTGAAGAGCCGCGGCATTGTCTTCAACGACTATGACTTTCCCGGCTTCAAGACCGAGGGCCACGTCTGCGTGCTCGGCTCGGAGAAGGCGGCGTGGTTCAACGATCCTGAAGGCAACATCCTCTGTATCCACGAAGATCTGGCCTGAGATGGCCGCCCCGGACGACTGCTACCACGCCGGCATGCGAGGCCTGCAGGACCGGTTCGACACACACCGTCTCGCGGACCGACTGGCCGAGCGCCTCTCGCGCGAGCGCTTCACCGAGGAAGACCGCGTGTTCATCGAGAGTCGTACGATGTTCTTCCTCGCGACCGCCGACCGCGACGGCTGGCCCGACGTCTCCTATAAGGGAGGCGACCCGGGCTTTGTGCGCCTGCTCGACGACGCCACACTCGCGTTTCCGTCGTACGACGGCAACGGCATGTTCCGCAGCCTCGGCAACGTCACGGTCAATCCGCGCGTCGGCCTGCTGTTCATCGACTGGGAGCGGCCGCGCCGGCTGCGCGTCAGCGGCGAGGCTCGACTGCTCGAGCCCGACGGGACGTTTCCCGGCGCGCAACTCGTTGTGCACGTGCGCGCCCGCCTGATCTTCCCCAACTGCCCGCGCTACCTCCATCGCCTGGCCGAAGTTGAGCGCTCCGAGTACGTGCCACGCACCGGGCACGTGCCGCCGGTGCCCGCGTGGAAGCGCTTCGACATGTTTGCCGACGTGTTGCCGGCCGGTGACCCGGCGCGCGACCCGGTGCCGAAGCAAACTCCGTAGTTGTTCGGCTCGCCCGCGCGAGCGATTTGGCCTGGACCGCGCGTCCCGCTATAATCCGCGCCTTTCCCGTGGGGGTATAGCTCAGCTGGGAGAGCGCTTGCATGGCATGCAAGAGGTCAGCGGTTCGATCCCGCTTACCTCCACCACCGACCGCTAGAGTGAGGCCCGCGCATGCGGGCCTTCAATTGAACGGTCCCCTTCGTCTAGAGGCCTAGGACACCGCCCTTTCACGGCGATAACAGGGGTTCGAATCCCCTAGGGGACGCCAGACACAAAACGGCCCGCAACATGCGGGCCGTTTTGCGTTCGGGTCTTGTATGTAGGGGGCGGCAACCCGCAAATTGCCTTTCGGTGCGCCGGCGCGGCCTGCAACCACCTCACGCAGGGGGCTCGGGTCCCTCAGGCTGTCCGGAACGTCCCCGTGTTCTGGCTGCCGTTGTGTTGCGAGTCTTTCCTGGGCCGGGATGAGACGCTGGCAATGGAACGCTGGATCGCCGCCTCATCGGGCATCGCGCCCACATTCCACCGCAGCAGCTTCACGCCCGCGGCGTTTAGTGCGAGTTCCTTCTTCGCGTCCGCGCTGACCCGGTCGGGGTGCTGGTGGGAGGCATCATCGAGTTCGACAGCGGCGACAACTGATGCGTCTTTCGTGCAGACGAGGAAGTCGACGCTCATGCGATTGATGCGGTTGTACCAGGCACGGGCGTTGTGGCCGCGGCGAACTGAGAGGAAGCGCGACATGCCGACTTGCGCAAGCACGATGTGGTCCGGCAGCGCCTGGCACAGGCGGAAGTAGAGAACCTGCTCGGGTTCGGTCAATGGACGTCGCAGACTGAACGGCCAGCGGCCCGTCGACGTGGCGTCGCTGCTTCGGGCGCGCAAGACCGCGATGGCAACGCCCACGCCCAGTACGACGATGATGATGGCGGCGGCACCGATGAGAAGTTCCAGCATGCAAACGCGGCCAAGCTTGACGGGACGGCCGCCAAAGTAGCCGGGGGACCGCTGCATCAAACGGAAGAGGAGGACGGTTTTCCCGGTTGAATCGATGCCCGGTGCGGACGTAGCGCCGCAGGCGCCGGCAAGGCCGTTTCGCCGCTATCGCGCCGCGTTGCGCGCCTCGTAGGCCCGCTGCAGCCGCAGTTCCGCGTTGGCGACATCGCGCTCGAGGCCCTCGAGGCGCGCTTGGTATTCCGGTGTCAGGCGCGAACCGCCGCCTTTGAGGCCGAGCCGCTCGCCCTCTTTGGGTTCGCGGCCAAGTTCGAGTTTCCTCTTGGCGAGCTGCAACGCACGTTCCGCTTCGTTGACCTCGGCAATAGCGGCGTCGAGGGCGCTGGATTTGCGTACGGGCTGCAGCGGCTGGCCGTCGAACCCGATGCCCTGCGCCGGCACCTGCGCTGCCGGAACGGTCGGAGCAGGCGCGGGACTGCTCGCCTGACGGGCCGGGCTCCTGCCTTCGCGCTGCTCGAGGATCTTGGCGTCTGGCGGCGGCGTGTCGGTGAACATCACGCTGCCGTCGGGCATCTGCACCTTGTAGATCGTCTGGGACACCGCCAGACACGGCAAAGCGACGGCGAGCGCCGCCAGGACCCAGCGATACATCGGGCACTCCATTCGGTGATCCGTCAACGATAGCCGCTTCGGCGGGGCGGCGAAATCACCAACCGGCGGGCAAGCACCGACCAATCCGGGCCTTCAACCGTACGTCGGGAAGGATGGGCGGATCATTGCTGTGGTGCTTATCCACAGAGAGCCACGGCGCCGGGTGGCAAAATCGCATTCATGAGCAGCACGCGCTTCGTCCACCTACGCCTGCATTCGGAGTTCTCGGTGGTCGACGGAATCGTCCGGATCGACGATGCGGTCGGCAAGGCCGCGGTAGACGGCCAGGGCGCGCTGGCGATCACCGACAGCGCGAACGTCTTTGGCGCCGTGCGTTTCTACCAGGCGGCGCGCCGCAAGGGCGTGAAGCCCATCGTCGGCTGCGATGTCTGGATCACCAATGAGGCGGAGCGCGACAGTCCGTTCCGCATGGTGCTGCTGGCGCAGGACCACGGCGGCTACCTCAACCTGTGCGCCTTGCTGACGCGGGCATTCCTGGAAAACCAGCATCGCAACCGGGCGGAGTTGCGCACCGAGTGGTTCGAGGAAGACGGCGGCGCGCGCGCGCACGGCCTGATCGCGCTATCCGGCGCGCGTGGTGGAGAAGTGGGTGCGCAGTTGCTCGCTGGCCGGTTCGAAGCCGCGACGCTCGCGGCCGAGCGGCTGGAGGCGGCGTTTCCCGGGCGCTTCTATCTCGAACTGCAGCGCACGGGCGATGCGCGTGATGCAGCCTGCACCAGCGCTTCGCTGGCGCTGGCGGTCAAGCATCGACTGCCGGTCGTCGCGACACATCCCATCCAGTTTCTGGAGCCGGGCGACTTTCGCGCTCACGAGGCGCGCTTCTGCATCGCGGAGGGCTACACCCTGGCCGATCCGCGCCGGCCGCGACGCTTCACGCGCGAGCAGTACTTCAAGTCGCAGGCGGAGATGCTCACGCTCTTCGCCGATGTGCCGGCGGCACTCGCCAACACCGTCGAGATTGCGCGCCGCTGCAACCTGACGCTCGAACTCGGCAAGCCGCGGCTGCCACTCTATCCGACGCCCGCGGGCGTGACGCTCGACGATCACTGCCGCGCGCTGTCGGTGGAAGGGCTCGAGCAGCGGCTCGCGGCGCTCTACCCGGACGAGGCGGCGCGCACGGCGCGTCGGCCGGAGTACGCCGCGCGCCTCGACCTCGAACTCGCGACGATCGCGAAGATGGGGTTCTCGGGCTACTTCCTGATCGTCGCCGACTTCATCAACTGGGCGAAGAGCAACGGCATCCCGGTCGGACCCGGGCGCGGTTCAGGCGCCGGGTCACTGGTCGCGTATTCGCTCGGCATCACCGACCTCGATCCGCTGCGCTACGGGCTGCTGTTCGAGCGCTTCCTGAATCCGGAGCGCGTGTCGATGCCAGACTTCGACATCGACTTCTGCCAGGACAACCGCGACCGCGTCATCGACTACGTGAAGCGCAAGTACGGGCACGATGCGGTCTCGCAGATCGCCACCTTCGGCACGCTGGGAGCCAAAGCCGTCGTGCGCGACGCGGGGCGCGTGCTGGACATGCCCTACACCAAATGCGACCAGCTTTCGAAGCTGATTCCGCACAACCCGGCCGATCCGTGGACGCTCGAGAGAGCGCTCGCCGAGGAACCCGCGTTTGCCGATGCCGTGGCCGGTGACGAGGAACATCAGCAGCTGATCGAACTCGCCCGACCGCTCGAGGGCCTGACGCGCAACGTTGGCATGCACGCCGGCGGCGTGCTGATCGCACCGGGCAAGCTCACGGACTTCTGTCCGCTGTACTGCGCGCCCGGCGCCCAGGACGCGGCGATCAGCCAGTTCGACAAGGACGACGTCGAGGCGATCGGGCTGGTGAAGTTCGACTTCCTCGGCCTCACGACGCTCACCATCCTCGACCTCACGCTCGAGTACGTGCGCCGGCTCGACCCGGACTTCGTGCTCAAACTCGAGACGCTGCCGCTCGACGATGCGAAGACCTACGAGATCTTCAAGCAGGCGGCGACGACGGCGATCTTCCAGTTTGAATCGCGCGGCATGCGCGAACTGCTGAAGCGCGCGAAGCCCGACCGGCTCGAGGACCTGATCGCGCTGAACGCGCTGTACCGGCCGGGGCCGATGGACCTGATCCCGGACTTCATCGAGCGCAAGCACGGAAGGCAGCGCGTCGAGTACCTGCACCCCTCGATCGAGCCGATCCTCGCCGAGACCTATGGCGTCATGGTCTATCAGGAGCAGGTGATGCGCATCGCGCAGGTCGTCGGCGGCTATTCGCTCGGCGGCGCCGACCTGCTGCGGCGGGCGATGGGCAAGAAGAAGCCCGAGGAGATGGCCAAGCACCGCTCGATCTTCGTCGAGGGCGCTGGCCGGCAGGGCGTTGATGCCAACACCGCGACCGAGCTCTTCAACCTGATGGAGAAGTTTGCCGGCTACGGCTTCAACAAGAGCCACTCGGCCGCGTACGCCGTGGTCGCCTACCAGACGGCGTACTTCAAGGCGCACTATCCGGCGGCATTCATGGCGGCCAACCTGTCGACGGTGATGGACGACACCGACAAGGTGAAGGACCTGATCGAGGACTGCAAGGCGATCGGGCTCACAATCCTCGCGCCGGACATCAATGCGTGCAGCTGGCGGTTCGAGCCGGTCGATGCGAAGACGATCCGCTACGGCCTCGGCGCCATCAAGGGCACGGGGCAGGGCGCGATCGAGGCGATCCTGGCGGCGCGCGCGGCGGGAGGGCCGTACAGCGATCTCTTCGATCTCTGCGCGCGGGTCGACAAGCACGTCGTCAACCGCCGCGTCGTCGAGGCTCTGGTGCGGGCCGGTGCGCTCGATCGGCTCTCCGATGATCGTGCCGCGCTGCTCGCCACCGTGGGCCGTGCGATCGACGCCGCCGACAGCGCCGCGGCCAGCATCGGTCAGGCGAGCCTGTTCGGCGGTGCCGAAGCGTCGGCTCGACACGTCGAGTACGTGAAGGTCCCTCGCTGGAGCGAGCGCGAGAAGCTGTCGAACGAGAAACTGGCGCTCGGCTATTACTTCTCAGGACATCTTTTCCGCGAATACGCTGCCGAGGCCAGGCGGTTGGCGCCGACGCCGCTCGCCGAAGTGAGGCAGGCGCGCGAACAGGTCAAGCTCACAGGTGTCATCGTCTCGGCTCGCAGCCAGAACACGCGTCGCGGCCGGATGGGCGTGGTGGTGCTCGACGATGCCACCGCGCAGCTCGAGCTGATGGTTTTTTCGGAGCTGTACGACCGCAAGCGCGCGCTGCTAAAGGAAGACCAGCTTCTGTTCGTGGTCGGCAAGGTGCGCTTCGACGAGTTTGCGCAGCGGCTGTCGATTTCTGCCGAAGACCTGATGGATCTTGCCGAAGCACGCGCGCGCGCCGCAGCGCGCCTGCGCATCGAGGTCGAAGGCGCGGGCGACGTCGCACGGCTGCGCGAGGCGCTGACGCCATACCGGACGTCAAACGGCGGCAGCGGCA
>DAOMFI010000099.1:0-11524 GCA_035429725.1 Burkholderiaceae bacterium
TGCGGCGACCAGGCGCTGAACCTGAACTCGATCTCGTCGCTGCGCGACGGCAGCCGCACCCAGAGCCGAAACCGGTAGGGCCCGTCCTTGGCGACGCCGAAGAGCTGCCCGTAGCTGGCCTGGTCGTTGACCTTCATCGGCGGGAGATACCTCGCGGGCTCGTCCGCGATACCGGTCTCGCTCAGCTGTGCGCGCACCACCGCGTCCTCGATGCGTCGGCCGCTCGCGCTGTCGTACAACGCCACGACGAGGTGGTGCACCTGCCCGCCGCCCTTGGGCGGGCCGCCATGCAACTCGGCCAGCGCATGCTTGTCCGCCACGACGGCGGCCGGCACGAGCCCCCAGTAGAGCGTGACGCCGGAGCGCTCCAGCCGGCTCTGGGCCCGCGCCGGGGTCTGCATCGTGGCCAGCAACAGCAACAACCACGTCGCGACGAGAAAGCGCCAAGCTGGCGCCGGCAAGGGGATGACTTTCATGATGCTGCTCCTGGTCACGGTGGGCCGTCCCGGCGGCCGTAGAGCTGCTGGAACGCCACCTCGGCCCACAGGTCGCGGCCGATGCGCCACGACTCCCACGCCTGGGCGCTGGCATCCGCGCCTACGCGCTCCAGCTGGTACCAGGGGTTGCCCGCGCGATCCGGGTCGTGCGCGCCCCATTGGTCGAGCCACTGCTGCATCCACGGCAGCCAGGCCAGGGCCGGCGTCGTCTTCTCGGACCAGATCTGCCGGCTGACCCGCATCGGATGCAGTTCGCGCAGCACGCGTGCCGTATCCGGCGTGACCGCCATGCGCACCCACGGCGAGACCCATTGCGCGTAGGCTCGCTCGGCGGCATCGGACAGCGCCTGCACCTTGTCGAACCCGGGCGGGTTGGCGTCGAAAGGCAGGTCCTCGAGGCGGCGCGGTTCGAAGCGGGCGCCCGGGGCCGCATCGCCGCCGGCACCGTTCTCGAGGATCATCTCGTACAGACCGGGAGCGAGTTCCTGGATCGCTCCTGCATGGTGCAGGATGGCGCGGTGTTCGCGCCGCGCCACGCCCGCCGACACGAAGATGCCGAGGTGACCCACCTGCTTGTGCAGCAGGTAGACGACGCGCTGGCCGGCCGCCGCCAGGTCCTCGGTGGACCCGAACACTTGCTTGAGCCAGCCCAGTGCCTGGTGCGGCGGCGTGATGTTGTCGCCGTAGGAGCTGAAGATCACCAGCGGCGCGCCGATGCGCCTGAGGTCGGCACGGCAGTGGCCATCGACCACGACCTCGCCGTTCTGGAGGCGGTTGCCGACGAACAGATCCCCGGCGATGGCCAACATCTCCTCGCGAGCGAGCTGGTAGAAGCCGTTCCACCAGCGCTCGAACTCCAGGAAGCGCTCGTGCTCGGCCTCGGGCTGCGCAAAGAGCGTGTCGTACTTGCGGAACACCCCCTCGGGGCGAAGCGCCTCGAAGTTCTGCACCAGCCAGGCGCCATCGAAGCGGCCGTTGCCCAGGTCGGAGATCCAGTGCGCCGGCCACACGCCACCGGTAAAGCCACCCAGCAGGCGCATCGGGTTGACGCCGCGCTCGCCGGCCCAGTACGACAGCGGCGAGCCGTTCAGCACCGCCAGCGCCGCGCGCTGCTCGCAATGCGACAGCGCCAGCGTGATCGCCCAGCCGCCCTGGCAGTTGCCGTAGACGATCGGTGCCTTGCCGCGGTGGCGTCTGGCGACGATGTCGATGAAGGCCGCCAGCGTCTGCACGACAGCCCCCATCGTCTGTCCCTCGACCGGCTCCGGATCGAACACGACGAAGTAGACCGGGTGGCCTTCGAGCAGCGCCATGCCGACTTCCGAATCGCGCTTGAAGCCGCCGATGCCGGGGCCATGGCCGGCGCGCGGGTCGACCACGATCACCGGTGCGGCGCCCTTGCGCACATGCTTCTCGAGCGCGTCGGTGCCGCAGCGCGTGACACGCAGCAGCCGGTAGTTCGACGGCGGATCGAGTTCCCGCCCATCCGCCACCGCCTCGGACTCGAAGTGCAGCAGCGGCGGCATGCCCTCGGCTTCGTGCGTGCGCATGTTGGCGGCCCGTTCGCGCAGCGTGTTGGCCGTCGCCGCGGCACGCCACAGTGCGTCCAGCCAGTAGCGGACGGCCGGGTGGCCAGGCGTGCGATCGGCAGGCATCGCCTCGGTGGCGCTGTTCGATGTCGGCATGGCGTCTCAACCGCCGCAGCAACCGCCGCGGCCCTTCGCGGCCGCGCCGGCACCCGCGCCGCAGCCGCCGGCTGGATGCTGGTGGGCGCTGGCAGGCGCCCCCGTCGCGACGCCAGCCTCGTACCCGGCCTCGCCGAGTGCGGCGACCAGTTGGGGCACCTGGTGTGCGGCGTGCTCGCCGCTGACGCGCGCGATGCCACGGCCGAGATCGACCTCGACGTCCTGCACGCCCGGGACGCGCTTGAGCGCCTTGGTGACCGAGGCGACGCAGGATCCGCAGGTCATGCCGTCGACTTTGAGTTCAGTGGTTTGCATATCGGGACTCCTTGGGTTTCAGTGCTGGTGGCCGCCCTGGCCACCGGGAGGAAGTTGGCGTGCGTCGTCCTTGGGCCGGGCTTCCGACCCACCGCCATGCCCACCGTGGCCGCCGTGCCCGAACAGGTGCATCAGCGGGCACGCCAGCAGGATCAGGAACGGCAGCAAAGTCACGACGTGCTCGCTGTGGCGGAAGAACATCCAGGCCACCGCAGCCGCCAGACCGATCCACAGCACCCATTGGTTGATGCGGGACCAGTTCGGGCCGGAGGGGCGGCCATTGCCGTGTTCGTGGGAATGGTTCATGGAGGACTCCTGGGTGGCGTGACGCCTCGGTCACTGGTTCTTGTGGAACTTCGCGTGGTCGTGCAGAGGCTTGGTCTTCTTGGCCTGGTCGCCGGACGCCCCTTCGGCAGGCGCACAAGGCATGGGCTTGGCCGGTGGCGCATTGCGCTCGGCGGCATGGTCATGGCGCTTGGTGGCGCCCGCATTGCAATCCATGGGCTTGGATGCCGAGGCAGCGGCAGCCGGGGCAGCCGCGGGGCGCTCCTGCGCCACGGCGGCGCCTGCTCCGAGTGAAAGGGCGACGAAGGACGACAGCAGAACGAGACGGGTTCGCATGGCAAGACTCCAATTGAAAGAACGGACAAGAATCACGAAGGAACAGGCTGGGGAATGCCGCCGCCGCCGCGCGACGGCGCCGCTGCGGGCGCGAGGGCGGACGGAAGGCAGGGCGCGGCGCGGATCAGATCCGCGCGGCGTCCGGGCGTGTCAAAGCGCGAGGCGCTGGAACGCGATGCGCGGCGGGGGCCCGCCGGGCAGGTGTGACGAGTCGACGACCAGCCGTCGGACCGCGGGTTCGGCCAGGCCGGAGATCCAAGGGACATCGGACGCCGGCAGCGCAAAACCGAGCGCAGCCAAGCCGTCGCCGGCCTTCACCTGGGGTGCGCCGATCGAGGACTTCTCGCAGAAGTCCAGGCAGTTGACCTTGGCAGCGTCGCCCTGCTCGTCGCCGTGATGGTGCTTCTGCGCAGCGTCGTCAGGCGCCGTCGCCGCCGCGGCGGAGCGGTGATGCACCGGCTCGCCCAGCGCGCAAGCGTTGGCCACGCCCATCGCGAGACCGAACAGCCATACGAACAGCAACTGGGCTGCCCATCGGCGGAGAAGTCGGCGATCGCTGAACATGGTGACTTGCTGGCAAGACGATATGGATTCGCGGGAGCCAGAATAACCGCGGTATCGCCATCGTCGATTGATCCGCATCAATGTCGTCTCCGTAGTCGGCTACGGACTCCGGTCCTGCTGGCCGAACACCTCCTGAAGTGTTGCACCCCTCTACTGCTGCCGCTCGACAAGCGCGCCAAGCAGCGCGAGCAGCCGCTCGGACCAGGGCCGCCGGTGCCAGGCGAGCAGATCGACGGGCCTGCTGAGTGCGGCGTCGCGCTCGAAGTCCTCGCGCAGACGCGCCGCCAGCGCGAGATCGGGCAAGGCAAGATTGAGCTCGTCGTTCAGGCCGAACGACCGGTTGTCGAAGTTGCTGGACCCGACGACGACCCACAAGTCGTCGACGAGCAGCACCTTGCTGTGGTTCATGCCAGGTTCGTACTCCAACATCTCAACGCCGGCGCGGAGCAGGTCGCCGTAGCGGCGCCGGCTCGCCCGCCGGGCAATCGGGTGGTTGTTGAACCTGCCGGGAACAACGACCTGCACACGCACGCCGCGGCGCACCGCCTTTCGCAACTCGGCCCGCATGCTGCGGTCCGGCAGAAAGTACGGCGAGGTGATGCGGATCGACCGGCGCGCGCCGGCAATCAGCAGCTGGAACAACATGCGTGCCCGCGTGGCCCGGCCCGCCGACGGCGTACCCGTCACGACGATCGCATCGGTGCCTACCGTCGGCTCACTGCCGAGGGCGCGGCAGTGGGCAAAGGATCCGGGATCGGTGAGCAGCTGGCCAGTGCTTTCGAGCCAGTTCTCGGCAAAGGCGGCCTGCACCGACGTGACGATGGTTCCTTCGAGCCGCACCATGGTGTCGCGCCACGGCGGCTGACCGGGCGGCCCGGTGTCCCACCAGCTCGCGAAGCCGGCGCCGCCGACGAACGCAACCTCGCCGTCGACGACGATCAGTTCGCGGTGCGTGCGGTTGTTGAACCGCTTCAGCGTGTGCCATCGCACCGGCTGGTACCAGGCGACCTCGCCGCCGGCTGCGCGCAGCCCGTCGAAGTACGCAGAAGGCGTTTGCCAGCTGCCGATCGCGTCGACGACCAGGCGCACGCGGACGCCGGAGCGCGCACGCTCGATCAGCAGGTCGACGAGTTTGTCCGTCACGGCGCTCACGTGGAACACGTAGGCCTCCAGGTGCACGCTGCGACGGGCGCGGGCGATGGTGGTCAATTCCTTGGGATAGAAGGAGCCCCCGTTTGTCAGCGCCTCGATGGATGCTGCCTTCGCGACTGGAGCATCGACAAGCGCCGCGAGCAGGCCCATGAACTCGTGATCCTCCGGCGATGGAAGGCGGTCGTCGATGTCGTAAGGCAGACCGGGTTCGACCAGCACAAGCACGAACAGCAGGCCAAGCAGTGACGCGCTGGCCAGCAGAAACAGGTGCCACAACTGGATCGTCAACGCAGCTCAGCGCAGTGCCAGCGCCGCTCCGACACCGACGAGCGCCATCAGCGCATAAGCCGGAAGCACCTTCGGCGCCAGCGATCGACTGTCGAGCACCCATAACAGCCCGAGCTTGGTGACCTGGTTGACGGCGGCCGCGAGAAAGACTGCAAGTCCCGCGACCGACGCGCCGACGACTCCATCGCCGGCCATGCGGCCCACCGACAGCGTGATGGCATCGACGTCGACCAGGCCTGAGATCGCTGCCGTGACCAGCAACCCGGCGTCGCCGAACCGGTCGGCCAGGAATCGACCGGCGAGCAGCACCGCTGCAAGGAACAGCGCGAACTGAACGGCTGCAGTCAGCTTCAGCGGGTTCTGTGCAGACAGATCGGGCAGATCCTGCGCATGTTCGCGAGTGGTCAAGTACGCACCGAACGCAGCCCCGGCGACGGCCATGGCACCCAGGGTCGCGACAGCCGCCATGCCGAGCGATGGCGCGGCGACGGCGACGAGCACCGCCATGCGGCTGAACATGGCCGCGCACGCGAGCGTGGCCCCTCCGGCAGCCAGCGGCCGCCATTGCGGGGCTTCCCTGGCCCAACGCGCCAGCGTCGCTGTCGTCGCCGTGCTGGACACCAGGCCGCCAAGCAGCGCCGTGAGAGTCAGTCCGCGCCGGGCTCCGAACCAGCGCATCAGCACGAATCCGAGGAACGAGAGCAGCGCCAGCAGCACAACGGCCCACCAGAGCTTGTAGGGATTCAGCGCCTCGAACGGACCGAAGCCTCGATCAGGGAGGACCGGAAGGACGACGACGCTGATCAGCAACAACTGGATGCCGCTGGTCAATTCGCCTTCGGTGAGCCTGCCGATGCCGCTGTGCATCGGCCGCTTGAGTTGCAACAGCGCGACCGTCACCACGGCGACGGCAGCGGCCAGCAGCGTGCTGCCACCTGCCGCCAGGACGCCGACGAGGAACGTGGTGATGGCTGCCATCGCCGTGGTCAGGCCCATGACGCTGTGCATGCGGGCCGTCACGATGTAGCCGGCCAGGATCAGCAGCGCGACCACGGCCAGCACGACGACCAGAATGATCGCCCCCCATCGTTGCGCGAGCAGACCGCTCAGGCCGCCGAGCAAGCCGATCAGCGCAAACGTGCGCAGGCCGGCCACGCGGTGTCCGTCGGGCAGATCGCGCTGATGCCAGCCTCGTTCCAATCCGATGAGCAGGCCCACCGTCAGCGCGAACCCGACGCCCATCAGATCCGACAGGGACACGCCGCTCATGGATTCGCCTTCCCGCCAAGCCCTGCGGGCTGATCACCTGGCTCCGCGAGGCTCGCCGGCGCCTGTTCTCCGAGTCGCGCCAGCCACTGTTCGATGTGTTGCAGGCATTCATGCGGCGCCCGCAACCAGGGGTGGTGGTCCACGCCGCCGAGAGCGTGCATCTCCCATATCGAGCGCGCCGCCGCGAGTTCCTGCGCTCCGGCAAAAGGCGCAGTCAGATCCGCATTGCCGTGCAACATCAGAACCGGCAGGGTCGGCGCGGTTGCCTCCGCCTCGGCGCGAAGGTCGTGTCGGTACAGTGCTTCCCACACCGATGAGGTCGACGACACCATGTTGTGGGCAACGAGGTCTTCGGCGACTTCGCGCGGAATGTCGCGAAGAAGGCGCGGCAACAGGCGTCCGACAACGCGCCGCGTCAGAATGCATGCGAGCGCGGTCGCCCACATGTTCGTGTAGATCCAGCCGCCACGTTGCCGCGCAAACCAGGCGACGGCTCCTTCGGCGCCGCCGTAGTTGGGAAGACTGATCAGCACGAGCCGCCTGACGACCGACGGATAGCGGGCGGCATAGGCAAGCGCCAGCGCGGCGCCGAGCGAGTGCCCGACCAGCGTCAAGGAGCGCTCCCCGGCCAGGCTCGCATGCAGAGCGGCGACGTGGCGCTCGACGCTGTAGCGCATCCAGGGCTTCGGCGACTCACCGAAGCCAAGCAGGTCGATCAGGACGGTGCGGTGCCCCGACAGTGCGAACGGCACCGGAGTGCAGGTCCAGTAGCGATGAGTCCCGCCAAGTCCGTGCAGCAAGACTGCGCAATGCTGACCCTGCCCCGCGTCGAGGCGCTTGAGCGGCTTTGTCTCGAAACGCATGCAATTCGACCGCGACGGTGTCAGTTCTTGCGCTGAAGCCGCACGTCGATCCGCGTCCGGCTCGACGACTTGTTGCTCCACATCCAGCAGTAGTCCTCGCGCACCATGACCCGGAAGGTGTCCTGCCCGGAACTCACTTGCGCTTCTTTGGCCGGGAACTCGGCCTCCTTGCCGACGTGATAGTGAATGTTGAAGTCGACGGGCAAGGACGCGGCGAACTTCCATCGAATGGCGTCTCCCGGCTCGAGCTTGCTGCAGAACTCGACAAACTTGCCCGGCTCGACGCTGGCGCTGTGAGCGAACGTCCCGTCACCGCTCCAGGCGACCGCAACGAAGTGGCTGGCCGCAAGAGCCTGCTGGGCCACCACCAACAGCGTGCCTGTCAGCCCAATTCGTATGTTCCGCATAGATCATGTTCCCTTCTGGGCGAAAATCATCGCCGCCAACACGAGGACTTCGCTGCTTCGCCCATCTTCATGCTCATGGGGCGCTGCTCACACGGTGACGGGTCGCCGTCGCTGCGAGCGCTGCACCGCCGGCGCATCGGCGGCGACGCGCCAGCGCTGCAGCGTCAGCGCGTTGAGCACGACGCTCACGCTGCTGAAGGCCATCGCCGCTCCCGCGATGACGGGACTCAGCATGCCCAGCGCCGCCAGCGGGATGCCGAGCACGTTGTAGCCGAAGGCCCAGAACAAGCCCTGCTTGATCTTGGAGTAGGTGCGGCGCGAAACGTCCAGCGAATCCGCCACGAGCCGCGGATCGCCGCGCATCAGCGTGATGCCGGCGGTCTCGGTCGCCACGTCCGCGCCGCCCGCCATGGCGAACGACACCGAAGCTGCGGCGAGCGCGGGGCCGTCGTTCAGGCCGTCGCCCACGAATGCGACCACGGCACCGCCTTCGCGAAGCTCCTTCACCACGGACGCCTTGTCTCCGGGAAGGACCTCGGCACGCACATCGTCGATGCCGAGTTCGTTCGCGACGACTTCTGCCGCGCCGCGGTTGTCCCCGGTCAGCATGACGGTCCTGATGCCCAGCTGATGGAGCCGCGCCACCGCTGCCGCGGCGTTTTGCTTGATGGTGTCGCCGAACGCCAGCAGACCGAGCAGACGCCACTGGTCGTCGTCCGAGCCGATCAGCCACGAGACCGTCTTGCCCTGCCGCTCGAGCCGCTGGGCGTGGTCCAGCAGATGGCCCTCGTTCAAGTGGAACTCGCGCAGCATCCGCGTGCTGCCGAGGGCCAGCTTCCGGCCGTGGACAGTGCCTTCGACACCGCGACCCGGCAGTGCCTTCGCGTCCTGAGCCTCGGGAACCGGCAACTGCTCCTCGCGCACCTTGTTCATGACCGCCAATGCCAGTGGATGGCTGCTCGCCTTCTGGAGCGCGGCCGCTAGACGCAATACGTCGTCGCGACTGAAACCCTCGGCCGCCAGCAACGCGGCGAGCGACGGCTTGCCTTCGGTGAGCGTGCCGGTCTTGTCGAAGGCGACGACCGTGACGGCATGCGCGACCTCCAGGGCTTCCGCGTCCTTGATGAGGATGCCGTGCCGGGCGGCGACCCCGGTGCCGGCCATGATCGCCGTCGGCGTCGCCAGACCCAGGGCGCAAGGGCAGGCGATGACCAGCACGGCGACCGCGTTGATGAGCGCGTGTTCCCAGTCCCCCGTGGCCAATGCCCAGCCGAGAAAGGTCGCCAGCGCGATGGCGAGGACAGCCGGGACGAACACCGCGCTCACGCGGTCCACGATGCGCTGGATGGGCGCCTTCGCGGCCTGCGCCGATTCGACCATGCGAACGATGCGAGCCAGCGTCGTCTCTGCACCGATGGCGGTCGTGCGAACGGTCAGCGCGCCTTCGGCGTTGATGGCGCCACCCGTGACCTTGTCTCCGACGCCCTTGGGCACCGGCAGGCTCTCGCCGGTGATGAGCGACTCGTCGACGTGGCTGATCCCTTCGACGATTTCCCCGTCCACGGCGACGCGGTCACCCGGCCGGATGACGACGAGGTCGCCCATGACCACTTGCTCCACCGGAACATCGACTTCCGCGCCGTCGCGGCGGACCCGCGCGGTGGTGGGCCGCAATGCGTTCAACGCGCGAATGGCGTCGGCGGTTTGCCGCTTCGCCCGGTGCTCGAGCCACTTGCCCAGCAGGACCAGCGTGATGACGGCTGCCGAGGCCTCGAAGTACAGGTGCGGCATGCCGTGCCCGGCGTGCTCGAGGAGCAGATAGACCGAAAGCCCATAGGCAGCGGAGGTGCCCAGCGCCACCAGCAGGTCCATGTTGCCGGTCTTGGCGAGCACGGCCTTCCAGCCGGCACGGTAGAAGCGCCAGCCCAACCAGAACTGGACCGGCGTGGCCAGCGCCAGCTGGGCCCAGCCGCCCAGCATCCACTCGATGCCGAACAGCGACATCAGCATCGGCGCGACGAGCGGCAGAGTCAGCGCAGCGCTGGCAGCCACGGGCCACCAGACCGGCAGTCGATTGGCCGGCTGGGGCTTCTGCTCCCGAAGCTCCTTCGCCACGTACCCGGCCTTCTCGACGGCTGCCTTCAGGGCTGAAAGCGGCACGGTCGAAAGAGCCCGGATGGTCGCCTTTTCGGTCGCCAGGTTGACGGTGGCGCCGGCGACGCCGGGAACCCTGAGCAGCGCTTTCTCCACCCGCGCGACGCAGGACGCGCCGGTCATCCCCTCCACCCCGAGCGTCGTCTCGGCGCTCGCGACGTCGTAGCCGGCTTTGCGAACGGCCGCTGCCAGCGAGTCTGCGGTCACGGAAGCATCGGCGCTGACGGAGGCCTCCTCCGTCGCCAGGTTGACGCTCGCCTCGTTGACGCCCGCGACCGCCTCGAGCGCCCTCTCGACGCGCAACACGCACGAGGCGCAGCTCATCCCGGTGACTTGAAGCCTGATTCCGCGTGGGTTGGACAATGCAACGGTGCTCATGGGGTGTCTCGGAGTGGCGTTCGGGACTTGCGCATCGTCGAGCTTCCAACGCTAGGAAGGTCAAGGGCGCCGTCGAATTCTCCCCAGGGCAGCAAGGGTCTTCATGGGCTACCGTGCGGGCCGTGCTGAATCCGCAGATGGCCGCCGATCCCTTCCCCTTGCACCACCGGACCGAGGTGCTGCTGGCCATCGACCCCGACCGCCTGTTCGCTTATCTCGACGACCCGCGGAGCGTCGCCCGCCACATGGAGAAGCCATCGCTGAGAACAGCCGGCGCTTCGATGCGCATCGAGACGGATGATGGACGGGGGCAGTCGATCGGTTCGCGGATTCGCCTGACGGGCACGGTGCTGGGCATGTCGCTGTCCGTCGACGAGGCGGTGACGCGCAGAAACCCGCCTCACGAAAAGGTGTGGGAAACGACGGGCGAGCCGCGACTCCTGGTCATTGGTGGGTACCGGATGGGGTTCGAGATTTCTCGGCTCGAGCAGGGCTCGAGGCTCTTGGTCTTCATCGACTACCGACTGCCGCAAAGCGGATTCAGCCGAGGCCTGGGGCGACTGCTGGGGCGCACTTACGCGGCATGGTGCACACGGCGCATCGCCGACGACGCCGAGACCCGCTTCGGGGCGCTCGATGCGGATGGCGGCAGCCCATAGGCGGCGCCGAACGCACCCATCGGCGAAGCTTCCCGCAGCGGGCCCTCAAGGCTTGGCTTGCTTGGCCATCTGCCGATACGCGCCGGCCATGGCCTCGTAGTCCTTTGCCAGCCGGTCGTTCTTGGTCGCGATCGCATTGCAGTGCGCCGGCATGCTGGCGGCGCCGCGCCCGCCGGCAATCATGCCCTGGTAGCTCTTGGCCATCTTGCGGTGCTCGGCGGCGATGCCGCGGGACGCCGCGGCCTGCTGGTCGTAGTACGTGGCCAAGGCCTCGTAGTCGGCGGAAGACCGTGCGGACTCGACGCGCTGCAGCAGGTCGGCAGCGGTCACGGTTTGCGCCGAGACGCCGCCGGCCAATGCCACGCTGAGCAGCAGCGCCGAGGCGATACGCCGTGAAAACCTCCGGTTCGTGCTCATGATCACTCCTTGGTTGATGAAGATGAAGCGATGCGGCCGAGTTTCATTCGCCGGCCGCCGCGGGGTGCACCGCTGCTGCAGGCAGTGCGGCTGCGTTGCGCGGGGTGCGCGCCAGCTGCCACTGCTTAACCAGGGCATACAGCGCGGGGATCACGCCGAGCGTCAGCACCGTCGACGAGATCATCCCGCCGACCATCGGCGCCGCGATGCGGCTCATGACTTCGGAGCCGGTGCCGGTGCCCCACATGATGGGCA
>DAOMFI010000100.1:0-11518 GCA_035429725.1 Burkholderiaceae bacterium
AGGTCCGCCGCCATGCCGGCGCAGTCGCCGACGTTGTCGCCGACGTTGTCGGCGATGACGGCGGGGTTGCGCGGGTCGTCTTCGGGAATGCCGGCCTCGACCTTGCCGACCAGGTCGGCGCCGACGTCGGCGCCCTTGGTGAAGATGCCGCCGCCGAGTCGCGCGAAGATCGAGATCAGCGAGGCACCGAACGCGAAGCCGATCATCGGGTGCAGCAGGTCACGCGTGTTGGCCGTGGCGTGGGTCTTCGTCAGAACCCAGTAGAAGCCGGCGACGCCGATCAGTCCGAGTCCGACCACCAGCAGGCCGGTGATGGCGCCGCCACGGAAGGCGATGTTGAGCGCCGGGTTCAGGCCCTGCGTCGCGGCCTGCGCCGTGCGGACGTTGGAGCGCACCGAGACGTTCATGCCGACATAGCCGGCCAGGCCGGACAGCACCGCACCGAGCACGAAGCCGATCGCGGTCCAGAGCCCGAGCTGGGGCACCACCGCAATGATGATCGCCAGCACGACACCGACGATGGCGATCGTGCGGTACTGGCGGTTGAGGTAGGCCTGGGCGCCGGTTTGCACGGCGGCGGCGATTTCCTGCATCCGCGCGTTGCCTGCGGGCTGCTTCAGGATCCAGGTAATCGACCACGCGCCAAATGCCACGGCGGCGAGGCCGCAGAGCAGGGCGAGTGCCAATGCAGACATGAGGTTCTCCTTATCGAAACTCGGATATAAAAAACAAAGCGAAGCTAGGAAGCGAGCGCGTCAAACGCGCGGCTCCGGATTTCTTCGACCGGGCCGACGCCCGAGATCCTGCGGTACCTGGGCGCGCCGGGTTCGCCCGCGGCCGCCCACTGCGAGTAGTACTCCACCAGTGCCCGGGTCTGTGCGTGGTAAACCTCGAGGCGCTTGCGGACAGTATCTTCCTTGTCGTCGTCGCGCTGGATAAGAGGCTCGCCGGTGACGTCGTCACGGCCCTCGGTTTTCGGCGGGTTGAAGCGCACGTGGTAGGTGCGGCCGCTGGCGACATGCACCCGGCGCCCGCTCATGCGGTCGATGATGTCGCCGTCAGGCACGTCGATCTCGAGCACGTAGTCGATCGCAACGCCTGCCGCCTTCATGGCATCGGCCTGCGGGATTGTGCGCGGAAAACCGTCGAACAGATACCCGTTCGAGGTGTCTGGCTCTTTGAGGCGGTCCTTGACCAGTCCGATGATGATGTCGTCGGAAACCAGCCCGCCAGCGTCCATAACCTTCTTGGCTGCGATGCCCAGTGGCGTGCCGGCCTTGACGGCCGCGCGCAGCATGTCACCGGTGGAAATCTGCGGAATGCCGAAACGTTCCTTGATGAACGCGGCCTGCGTGCCCTTGCCCGCCCCGGGCGGCCCCAGCAATATCAGTCGCATCCCCCGTCCTCTGCCCGCACTGCATCGTTGTTATGCGGCGACCGGAAACGTTGCCCGGCGCCAAAACCGCAGGATTCTACCCGGATCAGGTGTCCGGGCGCCCTGGGCACGTCGAGCGGCCACCTGCCGGTGCCTTGCCAGGCCGAGCGAGAAGCAGAGGGGCCACGGATGGCCCTGCGTCGGTACTGAAAAGAAGAAGCGGGGCCGGATCCGGCCCCGCTTTCCGTGAAGCCAGGTCAGTCGATGCGCACCCACTCGGCGATCAGCCAGTTGTCGGGCCGATGCACCACATTGACATTGCTGCGCATCGCCCAGGGAATGACCTGACGATGCAGCGGGACATGGTGAACCTGTTCGTTGTGCTCGGTGAGGGCGTCGGTGATCAATTGCCGCCGCTTGGCCGGGTCGGTCTCGATTGCGGCCGCGTCGATCAAGGTGTCGAGCTTGGCGTTGACGTAGCGGCCATAGTTGAAGCTGCCGTTGCCGGTCTTGTCGTCCTTCGAGCGCAGCACCGGCGACAGCATCGTCTGCGCGTCGGTGATCGCGCCGCCCCAGCCCAGCATGTAGAAGCTGGTGTCGAACTTCTCAAGCTTGGGGAAGTAGGTCGCGCGCGGCAGTGCGGTGACCTTGGTCTGGATGCCGATGCGCGACAGCATGGCCGCCACTGCAACGCAGATTTCCTCGTCATTGATGTAACGGTTGTTGGGGCAGTCGAGCGTGACCTCGAAGCCGTTTGGATACCCGGCCTCGGCCAGCAGCTTCTTCGCGGCCTCGGGGTCGTAGGGACGGCGCTTCTCGATCTCAGGGGTGGACGGCAGCGTCGATGGCGTGATGCCGCCGGTAGGCAGAGCCGCGCCGCGCATCGTTTTGCCTTTCAGCGCCTCAATGTCGATCGCCTGGTACACCGCCTGGCGCACGCGCCTGTCCTTGAACGGGTTCTTGCCCTTGACGTTCGAGTACAGCAGCTCGTCGCGGCTCTGGTCGAACCCGAAGAAGATGATTCGGTTCTCCTGGCCCTCGACCACCTTGATGTCCTTGTTGGCTTTCAGGCGCGCAACGTCCTGCGGCGGGGGATCGAGGATGAAGTCAACCTGGGCCGACAGCAACGCGGCGACGCGGGTGGCGTCGGAGCCGATCGGCGAGTACACGATCTCGTCGATGTTGCCGGTGACCGTGCCCCACCACGCCGGGTTCTTCTTGAGAACGCTCTTCACTCCGGGCTCGCGCGAGACCAGCATGAACGGCCCGGTGCCGTTGGCGTTGCGCGAGGCATAGGTCTCCTCGCGGTCCTTGAACGACAGCGGCCGCTCGACCTTGTTCTTCTCGGCCCACGCCTTGTTCATGATGAAGACGGTGGCAATGTGCTCGAGCGTGATCGGATTGGGCTTGTCCTGCACGAACTCAACGGTGTAGTCGTCGATCTTGCGCGGCTTGCCGGACGGGATCGCGTACTGCCGTATCTGCGAGTTCGGATGGCTGGCGCGCTCGAACGAGAAGACGACGTCGTCCGCGGTAAACGGCGCGCCGTCGTGGAACTTGACGCCCTTGCGCAGGTTGAAGCGCCACGTTGTCGGATTGACCTGCGTCCACGAGACGGCCAGCGCCGGGACGATCTTCATGTCCCTGTCGCGCATCACCAGCGTGTCGTGCACCTGCTGTGCGAACAGGTTGGTCAGCAGTTCGTTCTGCGAATACGGATCGGCGGTCTGGTAGTCGCCCTGCGAGGCCCAGCGCAGTGTCTTGGCATGCGCGCCGGCGGTGGCCAGCGCGGCCAGCAGGAGGAACGCGACGAGTCGCTTCATCGAAAGTCTCCTTCGGTCGAGGCGGCGGAGTCTATCGCCGCGCGGCGAACAGGGCACGCACCTGCTCGAGATCAGCCGGCGTGTCGACGCCCGGGGGCAGGGCGTCCTGCAGGTCGAGCACCGCGATGCGATGGCCGTGGGCCAGCGCCCTCAGCTGTTCGAGCCGTTCGAGTTCCTCCAGCGGATCCGGGGGCAGCCGCGGAAACTGCGTCAGGAACCCGGCCCGATAGGCGTACAGCCCGATATGCCGGCGCGCGCCGAGCGTCGAAGGCAACATTGTCCTGTCCGTGTCGAACGCATCGCGTGCCCACGGGATCGGCGCGCGGGAAAAGTAGAGTGCCCGACCGCGTCGATCGGTGACCACCTTGACGACGTTGGGGTTGAAGAACTCAGCGGCATCCAGGATCGGGTGCGCCGCTGTGGCCATCGCGCAATCGGGGCTGCTCTCGAGCAGAGCGGCAACGGCGTCGATGACCGCCGGCGGGATCAGCGGCTCGTCACCCTGGACATTGACCACGACCTCGTCCGCGGCCAGCCCGAGCATCGCGACGGCCTGTGCCAGGCGGTCTGTGCCGGTCGCGTGATCCGGAGACGTCGCCAGCGACTCGACGCCGTGCTGGCGGCAGGCGTCGACGATCTCGTCACTGTCGGCCGCCACCACAATGCGGCCGGCGCGGCTCGCGCGGGCGCATTGGGCAACGCGGACCACCATCGGCAGACCGGCAATATCGGCCAGGGGCTTGCGCGGAAGCCGCGTCGACGCCAGCCGCGCCGGGATGATGACGGTGAATCCGGCCACGGTTGCGCCCGGCTGGGCTCAGCGCCCGAGTTCTGCCGGTTCGACCTTGCGTGCCTCGGACTCGAGCATCACCGGTATGCCGTCGCGGATCGGGTAGGCGAGCGCATCGGCCTTGCAGACGAGTTCCTGGGCATCCTTGTGGTAGTCGAGCGCTCCCTTGCAGAGCGGGCAGACGAGGATGTCAAGCAGTCGAGGGTCCATTCGCGGTCTTTCGGTGAGGAGTCAGGCGCGCTACGACCAGATCGATCAGCCGCTCTTCGATCGCCGCCGCGAGCGGCACGACCCAGATGCGGGAATCCTTGCGCAAGGGCTCGATGCGTTCGCATTTTACGGCGTCCTTTTCGGTGATCAGCACGAGGTGCGTGCGGAGCCGGGCGAACGGGTTATCCCGAAAATCGTAGTGGTCAGGCAAGGGCAGCGGTTCGAAGCTGAGGCCGGCGGCGCGCAACATGGCGAAGAAACGTTCAGGGACACCGATGCCGGCGGCGGCCGTCATCCTCAACGAACCCGCCACCTGACGGCGCGCCAGTTCCGCCAGCGGCATCGTGCGAGCGCGGTCGCCGAGCCGATGGACTTCATCGGAAAGTCGGGTCTGCATTGCGAAGCTCGGAGCCCGCCACGCCACGGCAGGAGCGTTCCGCAGCACGACCGCATCCACGGCTTCGAGCCGGCTGGCCGGTTCGCGCAGCGGGCCGGCCGGCAGCAGCCAGCCGTTGCCGAGGCCGCGCTCGTCTACCAGGGCGATCTCCATGTCGCGCGCAAGCCGCAGGTGCTGCAGCCCGTCATCGGCGACGATGACGTCGCAGTCGGCATGCGCCCGTAGGAGTTCGCGCGCGGCAGCGACCCGACGGGAACCGACGGCGACGGGTGCCCGCGTGGAGCGCGCAATCAATAGCGGCTCGTCGCCGACCTCGGAGGCTGCCGCATCCGCGTCGAGGAGACGCGGCGAGCGCGCCGTCCCGCCATAGCCTCGCGACACGACGCCGGGTCGCCAGCCGCGCTGCTGCAGGGCGCGCACGAGTTCGATGGTGAATGGCGTCTTGCCGGTGCCGCCGACGTAGAGGTTGCCGACGACGACGACCGGCACGCCGACGCGCTCGGCCCGCAGCAGGCCAGCGGCATACGCCGCTCGCCGCAGCAGCAGGAGGCCGCCGTGCAGAAGTGCGAGCGGACTGAGGAGCCAGGCCAGCAGGCCGCGGCGCTGCCAGGCCGAGGTGACCGCGGCTTCCGTGGAGGCGTCAGCGGGCACCGCGGTCGATCAACGACGTCCTGCGGCGCGCTGCGTGGCGAAACTGATGCGTACGATGCCGGCCATGCGCGCGGCTTCCATCACGCTGATCACCGCCTGGTGCGGCGACTGCGCGTCGGCGTTGATGACCAGCAGTGTGTCTTCGCGGTTCTGCGCCGCCTTGGTCAGTTCCGACGCCAGCCCCTCGGCGCTGGTGGCCGACAGCAGGTTCTTCTCCAGCGCGTAACGGCCATCCGCGGTGACGGCGACGTTGATCACGTTCGGCGGCGGCGCCGGCGTGGTCGCATCAGCGGTCGGCAACTGGATCTTGAGTTCGGCAAACCGTGAATAGGTCGTGCTGACGGCCAGAAAGATCAGGACGATCAAGAGGACATCAATCAGCGGAATCAGGTTGACTTCCGGTTCCTCCTCGTAGGAGCGCCGAAAGCGCATTACTGGCCCCGTCCACCGTAGATGAATTCGAGCAGGCGCTCGGCTTGTTCCTCCATGTCGACCAGGTAGTCCTCGACAAGGCGGCGGAAATACCGGTGCGCCAGCACCGCCGGCACAGCGACGATGATGCCCATCGCAGTGCAGTACAGCGCCACCGAGATGCCGCGCGCCAGTTCCTGCGGGCTCGACCCCGCCTGCTGCGAAGCGAAGATATGGATCATCCCGACCACGGTGCCGAACAGGCCCAGCAGCGGCGCGATCGAACCGATCGATCCCAGCAGCGTCAGGTTCTTCGTCAACCGGTTGGCGACGACGGCCCCGGCGGCTTCGATCTGCTGGATTGCACCTTCGCGCAGGACGCGGTCGTTGCGCAGGCCGGCTGCGAGGACGCGCCCGAGCGGCGAATTCTGTTCGAGCTTGCCGATGATGTCGGGCGTTACGGACTGCTTTTTGACCAGACCCACAACGTCTTCGAGGAGCCCGCTCGGTAAGATGCGGGAACGGCGCAGGGCGACGGTACGCTCGATGATCAGCGCCAGCGCAAGCACGGACGCGAGAACCAGAGGCCACACGGGCCAGCCCAACTCAACAATGATGGCGAACAACTCGTTTGACTCCGGTGACGGCGCGCGTGAATCGCGCGAAATGTAGTTGCGTGCCGAGTCGACCGCAAGTTTCCACAGTTCCTGTGGACAAGTATGTGAAGAACTTGGTGCAGCTCACGCTAAACCTTTGTCGCGACGGACTTTACAGGTCGTGCCCACACTGTAAGCAGATGGAAAAGCGACGCGAAATCAAGAGCTTGACAAGCTCTCACCCGTTCGTACGAGGCGCAGAAGACGTGCCGGCGCGGCGCCACAGGCTTTGTGGACATTTTCTGCCCGGAAACCCGCATGGCGCTTGGGTCTGAGCTTGCGGATCCAGCATTGACGCGGGCTCCGCTGACGGTTTCAGCGCTGAACCGCGCCGTTGCGGGCCTTCTGGAACGTAGCTTCCCGCTAGTGCGGGTCCAGGGCGAGGTGTCCAACCTGACGCGCGCGGCGAGCGGGCACTGGTACTTCGTCCTCAAGGACGACATCGCGCAAGTGCGGTGTGTCATGTTCCGCGGACGCAACAGTCTGCTCGGGTGGCAGCCGCGCGAGGGCGACGCGGTCGAGGCCACGGCCATCGTGTCGCTGTACGAGGCGCGGGGCGAGTTCCAGCTCAACGTCGAGTTCATGCAGCGCGCCGGGCTCGGGCGACTGTACGAGGAGTTCCTGAAGCTCAAGCAGCGGCTTGCCGCTGAAGGATTGTTCGACGATCGACGCAAGCGCGTGCTGCCACGCCTGCCGCGCGCCGTCGGCGTCGTCACGTCACTGCAGGCTGCCGCGCTGCGCGATGTCGTCAGCGCTCTGCAGCGCCGTGCCCCTTACGTGCGCGTCATCGTGTATCCGGTACCGGTCCAGGGCAGCGACGCGGGAGCGCGCATCGCGCAGATGCTGGCACGCGCTGGTCAGCGGGCGGAGGTCGATGCGATCCTGCTGGTGCGCGGCGGCGGCTCGATCGAAGACCTCTGGGCCTTCAACGAAGAGGTCGTGGCGCGTGCGATCCGTGCCTGCCCGATCCCGGTGGTGGTCGGCGTCGGTCACGAGAGCGACTTCACGATCGCCGATTTCGCGGCCGACGTACGGGCGCCCACACCGACTGCCGCCGCCGAACTCGTGGCGCCAGAGGCCACCGCCCTGCACGATGCGCTGGCCTCGCAACTGAAGCACCTGGCGCGTCAGCTCCGCGGCCGCCTGCAGGACGCAGCACAGCGCATCGATTATGCGCAGCGCAGCCTGGCAGCTCCGCGTGCGCCGATCGCCGGACTTGAGTCACGCGTGGCCGGCCTGCGCTCGCGCGCCGCGGCCGCCGCGGCGCGCGTCGTCGGCGCTGCGGCCGCGCAGCTGGCGGGGTATCGGGCGCGCTGGCTGCGTGCGCGCCCGTCGCTGCCGATCGACATACTGACCGGGCGCCGCGGGCGGCTGCTGGCGGCGGGCGAAGCGCTGCTCGCCGCGCGGGCGGTGCGGTTGCAGCCGTTGGCTGCCCGGCTCGTGGCGATGAATCCGAGCGCCGTGCTGGACCGGGGCTATGCGATTGCGCTCACGGCGGACGGGCGTGCCGTCTCGGACGCGGCGGCGCTCGCGCCCGGCGATCCGCTGCGGATCGTGCTCGCTCGCGGCGCGGCCGGGGTGCGGGTCGAGACACTCGACGGCAAAGGCCCTCTGGTCGATGAGGATGTCGCCTGAGCGCACGGCGATAGAATTTCACTTTTCACCGCTCGCACCCGAGGCCCTTCATGGAACACACGTTGCCGGCACTTCCCTACGCGACCGATGCGCTCGCGCCCCACATGTCGAAGGAGACCTTCGAGTACCACTACGGCAAGCATCACCAGGCCTACGTCACCAATCTGAACAACCTGATCAAGGGCACGGAGTTCGAGGCGCTTTCGCTCGAAGACATCGTGCGCAAGTCGTCGGGCGGCGTGTTCAACAATGCCGCCCAGGTATGGAACCACACGTTCTTCTGGAATTGCATGAAACCCGGCGGCGGCGGCGAGCCGTCCGGTGCGCTTGCCCAGGCGATCGCGAAGAAATGGGGCTCGTACGCCGCCTTCAAGGAAGCGTTCACCAAGAGCGCGGTCGGCAACTTCGGGTCGGGCTGGACCTGGCTGGTGAAGAAGGGCGACGGCTCGGTCGATCTGGTCAACACCAGCAACGCTGCGACGCCGCTGACGACGGCCGACAAGCCGCTGCTGACGATCGACGTGTGGGAGCACGCCTACTACATCGACTACCGCAATGCGCGTCCCAAGTTCGTCGAGACGTTCCTGACGTCGCTGGTCAACTGGGACTTCGCGGCCCGCAACTTCGGGTGACGCGCGTCGTCTGGCGCCGCGCTGGCAACAACGGCCGCTGAGCGGCCGTTGTCATTTTCGGTGGCCGGTTCAGCGGGAGGCCGGCAGACCGCCGAGCTTCGCGCCCACGGCGAGGCCCTTGCGCGCGAACCAACCCTGCTCCATTTCGAGTGCGAAGCGCACCGGGCGCTGCGAACAGTGCAGGGCTTCGCTTTTGGGAGCCATGTCATTGATCTGCAGAATCGTGCCGTCATCCTCGATGAAGGCGATCGACAAAGGAAGCGGGGTGTTGCGCATCCAGAAGCACTGCTGTGCCTTGTACTCGAAGACAAAGAGCATCCCGTGATTGGGCGCCGTCTTCTCGCGGAACATCATGCCGATGGTCCGGCTTTGCGGAGTAGTGGCGAGTTCCGCTGTGATGATGTGCATGCCAGCCGTGAGACGCGTCGTAGGCAGCGTCGGCTGCGGACCGGATTGCGCGCCGACACTGCTCGCCAGCGCCAGGCTGAAGAACGGCGCGATGAAAAGACCGGGCAGGCGAGACAGCAGGGACATCGATAGGCTCGGAATTCGATTGGAGGCAGGAGTGAATTTACCGCGGCCGCAACGGTGTCACGGTGCCGTGCCGCAGGCGAAAAAAAGGCAGGGGATGACCCTGCCTCATTTCAGCCGCAGAGCGTCTACTTCATCGGCTTGTCGGCGGCAGGCGCATCGGCCTTCGGCTTCGACTTGGTCTTCTTCGTGGATTTGGCCTTCTTCTCGGTACTGGCCTTGGCGTCGGCCTTCGCCGCGTCTGCCTTGGCAGCCGGGGCGGCCGCTGGAGTGGCAGGCGTCGCAGGCGCTGCTGCAGGCGCGGCCGGCGTTGCCGGTGTGGCGGCCTTGGCCGGGGCGGCCGGAGCCGCGGCTTGAGCCAGCACGGCGCCGGCAAACAGTGCGCTGGTCAGCGCGGCGATTACTTTCTTCATTACTTTCTCCCTGGGTACATCAAGTGGCGGCGGACACAGTGTCAGCACGCCGTCCCTCTGAGTGGACGACCGGATGGTCGAAGCTATAACGGCCGCTCGAAGCGTACGGTTGACAAGCGTCATGTGCAGGACCGGCCAGCGAGAGTGAGCCCGAGTAAACTCTCGGTCCTGCTAGCGAGGCAAGCGGTCAGCCGATGTTGTTGTGCGGAGCCGCTGCCATTCAAAAGAAGACACCGCCCGGAGACGCCATGTACGCGCACATCAAGGTCCCCACGACCGGACAGAAGATCACCGTCAACAAGGACTACAGCCTCAGTGTTCCTGACCAGCCAATCATTCCGTACATCGAAGGCGATGGCACCGGAGTGGACATCACGCCGGTCATGATCAAGGTGGTCGATGCGGCCGTGGCCAAGGCCTATGGCGGCAAGAAGAAGATCGTCTGGATGGAGATCTACGCCGGCGAGAAATCCACCAAGGTCTACGGGCCGGACGTCTGGCTGCCGGACGAGACGCTTAAGGTGCTGCGCGAGTACGTGGTCTCGATCAAGGGACCGCTGACAACGCCGGTCGGCGGCGGCATCCGCTCGATCAACGTCGCGCTGCGCCAGGAACTCGATCTCTACGTCTGCCTGCGTCCGATCCAGTATTTCAAGGGTGTGCCGAGCCCGGTCAAGGAGCCCGAGAAGACCAACATGGTCATCTTCCGCGAGAATTCGGAAGACATTTATGCGGGCATTGAGTACGAGGCGGAAAGCGACAAGGCGAAGAAGCTCATCAAGTTCCTGCAGGACGAGATGGGCGTGAAGAAGATCCGCTTCCCGGCGACGTCGGGCATCGGCATCAAGCCGATCTCGCGCGAAGGCACCGAGCGGCTCGTGCGCAAGGCGATCCAGTATTGCCTCGACAATCGGCGCAAGAGCCTGACCTTCGTGCACAAGGGCAACATCATGAAGTTCACTGAGGGCGCCTTCGCGAAGTGGGGCTATGAACTGGCGCAGCGCGAGTTCAAGGCCGAACTGCTCGACGGCGGCCCGTGGATGAAGATCAAGGCGCCGCACGGTGACATCGTGCTGAAGGACGTCATCGCCGATGCGTTCCTGCAGCAAATCCTGCTGCGGCCGGCCGAGTACGACGTCATCGCGACGATGAACCTCAATGGCGACTACATCTCCGACGCGCTGGCCGCACAGGTCGGCGGCATCGGGATCGCGCCGGGCGCTAACCTCTCGGACTCGGTCGCGATGTTCGAGGCCACGCACGGCACCGCGCCCAAGTACGCCGGCAAGGACTACGTCAATCCCGGCTCCGAGATCCTGTCGGCCGAGATGATGCTGCGGCACATGGGCTGGACCGAGGCCGCGGACCTCGTCATCAAGTCGATGGAACGGTCGATCCTGTCGAAGAAGGTCACCTACGACTTTGCGCGCCTAATGGAAGGCGCCACCCAGGTCAGTTGCTCGGGCTTCGGGCAGGTGATGATCGAAAATATGTAATCGGCTCGGTCCTCGTGTACGCGAGCCCTCCGGGCTCGCACGTGCACTCGGACCGGGACGGGTCTTGCTCCGCGAGACCCGCTCGAGACAGATCAGTCGGCTGCGCTCCGGAGCGGCCGCGCGCTCCGCCGACCGCCAACTGCACGGCACCCACCCGACCTCCCGCCGGGCGGGAGGAGACAGACACTCCCCCTGCGCCCCCTCGCCTGGCGAGGGGGAAAGGCACTCCTGGCACTGCAAGGCGCATCGCGGGAGGAGTGCGCTGGTTTGTACTTCGGCGGAGCGCGCGGCCGCACCGGAGCGCAGCCGACCGATCAGGCTAGAACGCGCACGCAGTGCGCGTGACCGGAGCGAGTGCACGTGCGATCGGCGAAGCCGATCGCGTACACGAGCGACGCACCAAAAAACAACCCCGCCGCAGCGGGGTCTGTAAGTGGCGCGCTGCCGTTCAGGCAGCGGCAGTGATATTCGATGCCTGCTTGCCCTTCGGCCCTTGCA
>DAOMFI010000101.1:0-11310 GCA_035429725.1 Burkholderiaceae bacterium
AGGATGAACGACAGGAAGCTGAGGTTGACGGTCGCGAGCGCGGGACTGACCCAGGCCAGCGCACCTTCGGCGAGCAGGTAGTGCAGCAGAAGGTTGTTCAGGGGCACGGTCAGCACCTGGACGAAGATCACCGCCGCGCCCAGGCCGATCGCCGTTTCCACCTTCTTCGAGCACGCCAGGAACGAGCACATGCCGAGGAAGAAGGCGAGCGCCATGTTCTCGAGGAAGATCGAGCGGATGGCGAGATTGGCGAAGTGCTCCATGAAGCAGCCCGAATTCCTTCAGTCTTTTTCCTGCAGCTGCGGCTTCCAGACCCGCAGCGCCCAGATCAAGAGCCCGATGACGAAGAGCGCCGAAGGAGCCAGCAGCATCAGCCCGTTGGGGACGTACCATCCGCCGTCCTTGACCAGCGGCAGAATCGTGAAGCCGAAAATCTTGCCGGCGCCCAGCAGCTCGCGCGCCAGCGCCACCAGCATCAGCACCAGCGCGTAGCCCAGCCCGTTGCCGATGCCGTCCCAGAAGGACCGCAAGGGCGGGTTCTGCATCGCGTAGCCTTCGGCGCGCCCCATCACGATGCAGTTGGTGATGATCAGCCCGACGAAAACCGACAGTTCGAGCGAAAGCTCGTACAGCGTCGCCTTCAGGATCTGGTCGAACACGATGACCAGCGAGGCGATGATCGAAAGCTGCACGATGATGCGGATGCTGCCGGGGGTGTAATTGCGCACCAGGCTGACCGCAAGATTGGCGAGCGCCGTGACCAGCGTCACGCCGATGCCCATCACCAGCGCCTTGTCCATGCGGGTGGTGACCGCCAGCGCCGAGCAGATACCCAGCACCTGCACGCCGATCGGGTTGTTGATGATCAGCGGATCGACCAGCGCCTTGCGGTCCTCGCGGCTGAAGGGGATCGCGGCCATCTACTCCTCCGCGTGCCGGGCCGCGTGTGCCCTTTGCTCGTGCAAACTCATGTGACCTGCCCCTCCCGGAAGCGCTTCAGGAACTTGCCGTAGCCGTTGTCCGACAGCCAGAACTGCATCAGCCGCGTGATCGCATTGCTGGTGACGGTGGCACCCGACAGCCCGTCGACGCGCAGCGGGTCGGCCTCGGGCGTGCCGGCCTGGCCCTTGATGACAGTGATGCGCGCGTTCCACTGGTCGTCGAAGCCCTTGCGGCCGCGCCACAGCGCCTGCCACTTCGGATTGCCAATCTCGCCGCCGAGGCCCGGCGTTTCCTTCTGGTCGTAATACGTGAGCCCCCGCACCGTGTTGCCGTCGCTGTCGAGGGAAAGAAAGCCGTAGATCGTGCCCCACATGCCGAGCCCTTCAACGGCGATGACGATCTGGTCGACCTTGTCGCCCTTCATGATGAAATAGACGACCGCGTAGTTCGGCAGACGGCCGATGCCGGCGTTGTTCGCGGGCGCTACGCGGCTCATCGTCGGGTCACCGCGCGCCTTGCGCTGGTCGTACGCGCGCGCATCCAAGCGCTCCGCCGGCACCAGCTCGCCAGTCGCGAGGTCGACCAGCCGCACCTTGATGCGCTCGTCGAAAATGCGATTGACGTCGGCTGCGGTGACATCGACGCCAGGTTCGAGCAGGCCCGCCGCCAGCAGGACGTTCTTCTCCATGTACAGCCGCGCGCTGGCCGCCTGCCGCGGCTGCAGCGTGACCGCCGCCACCGAGACCAGCAACGCGCACACCACGCATACCGCCGTGGCGAACAGCAGCGTGTAGCGCGTGCTCTCACGCTTCGACACGGCGCTTCCTCCGGTTGATGTTCGCCTTGACGAACGCGTAGTCGATCACCGGCGCCATCACGTTCATGAACAGGATGACGAGCATCATCGCCTCCGGATAGGCCGGATTGACGATGCGGATCAGCACCACCATCGCGCCGATCATGAAGCCGTAGATCCACTTGCCCTTCTCGCTGAAGGGCGAGGTCACGGGGTCGGTCGCCATGAACGCCATGCCGAAGGCCCAGCCGCCCAGCACCATGTGCCACCAGAACGGCACGCCGAACCACGGATTGGTGGCCGAGCCGATCGCGTTGAACACCAGCGCCATCACGATCGTGCCGAGCGTCACGCCGACCATCGTCCGCCACGAGCCGACTTTGGTCACCGCGATGATGATGGCGCCGATCAGGCAGGCGAGCGCCGAGGTCTCGCCCATGCTGCCGGGTTCCAGGCCGATGAAGGCGTTCCACCACGAGAAGCCGGCCTGCTCGAACGGCTGTGTCATCACGCGCATCTGGCCCAGCAGCGTGGCACCGGAGAAGCCGTCGACGGCTGCACCCTGCGGCACGGCGGTCCAGACCTTGTCGCCGGAGATCTCGGCCGGATAGGCGAAGAACAGGAACGCACGCGCCGCCAGCGCCGGGTTGATGAAGTTCATGCCGGTGCCGCCGAACACTTCCTTGGCGATCACCACGCCGAAGCTGATGCCGAGCGCCGCCTGCCACAGCGGCGTCGTCGGCGGCAGGATCAGCGGGAACAGGATGCCGGTGACGAAGAAGCCTTCGTTGACCTCGACCTTGCGCACGATGGCGAACAGCACTTCCCAGCTTAGTCCGACCACCATGGTCACGATGTAGAGCGGCAGGAAGTACAGCGCCCCGTGCGTGACGTTGGCAACCATGCTCCCCGGGTCATAGCCGACGCCGAGCGCGCGGATCACCGCGTGACGCCAGCCTTCGAGCTGCAGCGCCTTCGCCGGGTCGATCGCCAGGTTCGCCTGCAGCCCGGTGTTGAACATCGCCATGAACACGCACGGCAGCGTCGCGATGACCACCGTCATCATGATGCGCTTGAGGTCGACGGCGTCGCGCACGTGCGCACCGGTCGTGGTCACCGACGACGGCGAGTAGAAGAACGTGTCCATCGCCTCCCACAGCGGGTGCCAGCGATGCAACCTGCCGCCTCTCTCGAAGTGGGGCGCGACCTGATCGAGCCGTTGCCGCAGCCAGCGCATCAGTGCTCCTTCTCGATGCGGTCGAGCGCGGCGCGCAGCAGCGGCCCGTACTCGGTCTTGCCGGGGCACACGTAGGTGCACAGCGCGATGTCGTCCTCGTCCAGTTCGAGCGCGCCGAGCTCGACGGCGCGCTGGTCGTCGCGGATGATCAGCGCGCGCAGCAGGAAGGTCGGCAGCATGTCGAAGGGCATCACGCGCTCGTAGGAGCCGATCGGCACCATCGCGCGCGGCGAGCCGTTCGTCGTCGTGCTCAGCGCAAAGCGATGCGCGCGGCGGAACGCGCCCAGCACGGTATTCGTGACCGAGTACTTCTCCGTCCCCGGCGCGATGTAGCCGAACATCTCGCGCTCGCCAGCCTCAGGGAGCACGGCAACCTGCAGATGATGTCGACCGAGGAAGGCATCGGCTTCCGACGTCCGCGCGCGGCCATCGAGCACGGACCCCGAGATCACGCGCTGGCGCCCCGGCAGGAGTTCGCCTTCGAGCAGTTCGTCGAGCGAGGCACCCTGGCGGGTGCGCAGCAGCCGCGGCTTGCGAACGCCCGGTCCGCCCAGCGCGACGATGCGCTCGACGTCGAGGCGGCCCGTCGTGACGAGGCAGCCGATGGCGATGACATCCTGGTAGCCAATGGTCCACACGCTGCGATGCAGCCCGACCGGCAGCAATTGGTGCACGTGCCACCCGGCGTTGCCGCTGGGATGCGGACCGGCGAATTCGACGATCTCAACGCCCGCCGGCGCATCGAGGCGATGACCCTCCGCAACGCAGGCGTAGACCTTGGGCGCCAGCACGACCAGCGCCTGCAGGCCCGCGTGAAAATCCGCCGCGCGCCCGGCGATGACCGATGCCGGCGCGACGGCGTGGGGCCGCGTGTCGGTCGCCGTGACGAAGATCGCGGCTGGAGCCGTTTCGGGCACGGCAACGCGGCCAAACGGTCGTGTCCGCAACGCAGTCCACAGCCCGGATTCGAGAAGAAGTGCACGCACCGACTCGGCATCGTGCGCCACGCCTGACTTGAAGCTCGCGAACGGTGCCTGCGCTTCCTGCGCGGCCACCGCGATGACTATCGACACCAGTGCCCTGCGCTCGCCGCGGTTGATCGCCGTGACCGTTCCGCCGGCAGGCGACGTGTAGCGCACGCCAGCGCGCTGCTTGTCCTCGACCAGCGTCTGTCCCAGCACCACCTGATCGCCGACCTCGACCTTCACCGCGGGCTTCAGGCCGGGATAATCGGGTCCCATGAGCGCAACGGTCGACACGGCGCGCGCCGGCTCCACGGCCCCTTCCGGGGCACCGGACAAGGGCAAGTCGAGACCCCTGCTCGATCGGACTACGGTCATGCGGCTATCACCCTCCCCTTTGCCCGCGGGCCTGTCGATGTGCGCAAACGCGTTCGGCGACCTTAGAGGGACCTGCTTGCGGCGCCTTGACGACCGTCAACGCCTTGGCGTTGGCGCAAGCGCAGCCTATCGCATCCTATGATGTGCCCAGCCCGGGCCACGGCCTACCGCCTGCAAGAGGAATCCCGATGACCGCGCAAACGTCGACCCAGACCCTGCTGGCTCGCCATCCCTTCACTTACGGCATGGGAGGCCCCGCCATCGAAAAACTTGCGACGCTGGCGCGGAACGTCAGCTTCGCGCGCAACGAAGTGATCTTCCGCGAAGGCGACGATATCCACGACTTCTTCCTGGTCGTAACCGGCCGGGTGGCCCTCGAAATCGTTTCCGAAGGCGTGGCGCACCGCGTGCACACGCTCAGCGCGGGAGATGAACTCGGCTGGTCGGCGGTGCTTATGGGCCAGGGCAAGTACTTTCAGGCGCGCGCACTGGAGCAGGTCGGAGCACTGGCGTTTGATGGTCGCGAACTGCTCACGCTCTGCGAGAGCGAACCCGCGTTCGGCTTCAAGCTGATGCACCGTCTGCTCGGTGTCGTGGCCGAACGCCTGCAGGCAACCCGGCTGCAACTGCTCGACACGTACTGGCCGGTGGCGCACAAGGCTGGCGCCTGAGCGTCTTCTTCGACTAGCCCCTCGGTGCGCGTCGGCCGCAGCGTGAGTGCTGCAGCGCGGCGATCAATTTCACGTGTCGCCGGTACGCTGCAGGCCGGTACCCTCACCCACTCGGCGCTCGAGCGCACCTGCCCGGATGCACAAAGATTCAGCGCTCGGACCGCGCGAGCCGTGGAGCGCCGTGCTGGCCCTGGGCATTACCCAGATCACGGCCTGGGGGTCGATCTACTACCTGTTCCCCCTGCTGATGGAGCCGCTGCAGTCGGCGCTCGGAGCCAGCAAGTCGGTCGTGGTCGGCGCGTTCACGCTTTCGCTGATGGTGTCCGGCTTCCTGGCGCCGGTCGTGGGCCGGGCCATCGACCGGCGCGGCGGCCGGATCCTGATGGCCGCAGGCTCGCTGCTCGCCGCGCTGGCACTGGCCGCCCTCGGCCAGGTCACGAGCCTCCTGCAGCTCTATGTCGTGTGGGCGTTGCTCGGGGTGGCGATGGCAGGGACGCTCTACGAGCCGGCTTTCGCCGTTCTGACGCGGGCCTTCGTCAACAACCATCGGCGCGCCATTGCCGTGCTGACGCTGTTCGGCGGGTTCGCCAGCACCGTCTTCTGGCCACTGGGGCAGGCACTGATCGACGCCTACGGCTGGCGCACGACGGCAGTGATCTTCGGTGCGCTTCACCTGGTCATCTGCGTCCCGCTGCACCTGAGCCTGCTGCCGCGCGGCGGATCGCGTCCGGCCGACCCGCCAGCGCAGGCGGCCTCGCATTCGCTCGCCGATGCGTTGCGCACGCCCGCCTTTTACCTCCTTGCCACCGCCTTCACGTTCAATGCGCTGGTGTTTTCCGCGATGACGATTCACTTGCTCGCGATGCTCGTTGCCAAGGGCCTGACAGCCGCCCAGGCCGCGACCCTCGGCGCGCTGGTCGGCCCGATGCAGGTCGCGGGACGCCTGGCCGAGATGATCTTCGGTCAGCGCGTCTCGCCGGTCTCGGTCGGCGTCATCGCCTGCGGGCTGTTGCCCGCGTCGATCCTGCTGCTGGCCTTCAGCGTGCCCTCCGCGACGACTTTCCTGCTCTTCGCCCTGCTGTTCGGCGCCGGTAATGGCGTGATGACCATCGTGCGGGGCACGATACCGGTGGAGTTCTTCGGCCGCACGCACTATGGCGCCGTCAATGGCGCCCTCGCGGCGCCGGTCCTCACGGCCAAGGCCGTCGGCCCGCTGGTCGCGGCGCTGGCCTGGGCCTGGACGCGCGACTATGACGCCGTGGCGCTGATGCTGGCCGCGGCCGGGCTCATCTCGCTGGCATTCCTCGCGCTTGCGCTGCGCTGGCGGCGCCGCTGAGTCCTTGCAGGCGCCTGGCGCGTTGCCGCGATGGCCAGGCCACGCGGGTATTCGTCGGCCGTGTGATTGCTAAGGCGATGATTGCGCCGGGACTGCCGAGCGCGCCGGGGTCGTCTGCCGACGCTTGCGGAAGTCCGACCACCATGCCGCAGCGTCGACCTGGGTCCACGCAAGGCGGCTGGCGAGCCGGTCGAGCGCCTCGACGACCGCCTCCGCACTTTTCGGGCGCCGGGTACGGTCCTTCTCGAGGCACGCCGCAATCAGCGCGTCGAGTCCTTCGGGCACCTCGACGCCCGCGGCCGAAACGCGCGGTGCCGGGGTGTGCAGCACCTGGTTGCTGATCGCGAGACTGTCGTCGCCCTCGAAGATCGACCTGCCGGTCAGCAGGAAATACCCGACCGCCCCAAGCGCGTAGATGTCGGAGCGTGCATCGACGTCGGACGGATTGATCAGCCGCTCCGGTGCCATGTAGCGCGGCGTGCCGACGATCTTGAGCTGCTTGGTGATGTCGCGCGTGTCGGCGTGTTCGAGATTCTTGACCAGGCCGAAATCGAGCAGCTTGACGACATCGTCCTCGCCGCGCCGGCACAGCATGACGTTCTCGGGCTTGACATCGCGGTGGATCATCCCGTGCGCATGCGCCTCGCGCAGGGCGGCGGCCACCTGGCGCAGGATGTGGATCGCCCTTCCCGGCGGCACCCGGCCGGAGTCGGCGACGAGTTCAGCCAGCGTCACGCCGTCGAGGTACTCCATGACGTAGTACGGCTGCCCTTCGCGCGTGCGCCCGAAGTCGTAGATCTCGACAGTGTTCGGGTGCAGCAACTGGCTCGCAAGCTGGACTTCACGCTCGAAGCGGTGAATGAACTCGTCGGTCGCGACGTGCTTCTTCAGGATCTTGATCGCGGTGGGCCGCTTCAGCAGCGCATGCCTGGCGAGGTAGATCGTCGCCATGCCGCCCTCGCTGACCTTCTTTCCCAGTGTGTAAGCGCCGAGCCGTTGTACGCGCCCGAACTGTCGGCTCAGGCGCGCCAGCAGGAAGGCCGACATGAACGCCGCTACGAGCGTCAGCGCGACGATGCCACCGATCACCGACAGGCTGATCGTCAGATAGCGCAGTGTCGCGAAGGCCTCGGCAGCCGACATCTCGGCCACGACGCCGAAGTCGTACGCAGGCAACCACTGCCAGGCACCGATGACTTCCGTGCCGCGATAGCCGCGATACGGCGTCGCGATTATTCCCTTCCGGTCGATTTCGGCACGCTTGCCGCGAGCGCCTATGGCCCGCGCTGCCGCCTCGGTGAGCGGGCGGGCTGCGGGAAGGGACTGTGGCCTCTCGCCCGCCGCCAGTACCCCGCCGGGGTCGCGCACATGAACCCTGTCGCCGTGCTCGGTCCCGGGTGGCGCGTCGATCTCCGGTTCGGACGTCAATGTCTCGGCCTGGCGGCTCGATGTGAGCATGAGCCCGTCATCGCCGAAGGCATAGGCCTCTCCGGTGTCGCCCGGCCGCGCGGCGGAAAAGATGGTCTCGAGCTCACGGTCGGTCGCTACACCCATCGCCAGAGCCGCGACTGGCGTTCCGGAACCGACGCGGATCGGCGCGAGGAACCAGGCCACCGGACGCAGCGAACCGTCGATGCCCCGGACCGACAGTTCCGCGTCCGCATCGGGATAGGGCCGCACGAACTGCGGATGCCCGCCGAACGTCGCGTCCAGCCGCTCCCGGAACACGCCGGACCGGATACGCTGCCCGCAGCGCATCGGGTCCTTGGACGACAGCACGCGGCCGTCACGGTCGAGGATCCGGAACGCCACCACTCCCGAGGTCGAAAGGCGCGCCTGGACCTCTGCGCTGAGCCGCTCGGCTTCCTGCGTGCACCGGCCCACCTCGGCCTCGGCGCCGCGGCGATTCGCCAGAAACTTTGTCGCCTGCGTGACTACCGTGGGATTGCGCGCGGTCCGTTCAACTTCGGCCATGTGTTCGAAGGCCCACACGTCGAGTCCCTTGACCACCGTACCCAGCAGTGCCTCGAGACTGGCCGCGCGCGTCTCCGCGAGCGCCGTGCGCACTCCGGTGTAAGTCCAGTACCCGAGCCCTATGAGAAGCAGCCCCAGCAACACGGTGGCCGCATTCCGCCAGGTCTCGGTTTCGACCAGGCCGGCTATCAGGTTGGGGATGGCGCCCGCGGCAGCTTCGGGATCACCGGCGCCAATGTCTGCCGGCAGCTTGGTGGTTTCCGCAGCGCCTTCGGTCGCGTCGCTCATCGGCCGTGCCTTGCCGCTGCGCCGCGGCTGGAGGCCGGGCGCACTGGCCCGCACCGCTCCGCCGCGGGTGCATATACGCTCGCGCCTGCGCTTCTCCGCGCCGCGCCGCCTTGGACTGAGTGCATCGAGTGGCCGTCCGCAACCAACAGGCGGCCATCCTAGCGCGCCGCGGACCCGGCGAGCCCCGTTGAACCGCCGCTCCGGCGCGCGAATTGCCGCGCAGGCCGGCCTTCAGCGGCCCAGCAGCGTGATGAAGACCCCGGGGAATACGGTCAAGGCGACCGTCGGCACCAGGCACAGCACTCCGGCCGCGACGGCGATACGCCCCGTCGCCGGCGGTCCTTCGGGCTGCGACCCCATGAACATCAACTGGATCACGCGCAGGTAGAAGTAGATGCCGAGATAGCTTCCGACCAGCCCGAGCACCGCGTAGAGCGTGTAACCCGCCGCAATGACGTTCTTGAAGATGAGGAACTTCGCGACGAAGCCGGGGAACGGCGGTATGCCCGCCAGTGAGAGCAGCGCGATTCCGAGCAGGATCGCGGCATACGGCTGGCGGTGGTACAGCCCTTTGAGCGCATCGAGCCGGTCGCGACGCGCGTCGTCAGGCCCGGCCGGCAGCGATGCGAACGCCAGCGCATTCATCAGCCCGTAGGCGAGCAGGTAGAAGATGACGGCCTGCAGGCGGGTCGGACCGTCGCCCAGCAGCGCGTAGAAGAGATACCCCGCGTGTGCGATCGAGGAGTAGGCGATCATCCGCCGGAAGCTCGTCTGTCGCATGGCCGCAAGGTTGCCCCAGACCATGGAGACGAGCGGCAAAATGGCGATCAGGTCAACCAGCGGACTGCCCAGCTTGGCCATGCCGACGAGCCGCACGACGGCCAGCAGCACGCCCGCCTTGATCACGATGGCCATGAATGCCGTCGCGGGCACGCTGGCCGCTTCGTAGGCATCGGGTGCCCAGGTATGGAACGGCACGACGGCCGCCTTGAGGAAGAACGCGACCAGTACCAGGATGACGGCCACGACAGCCAGCGTGTCCCTGGCCTGCGCCGCCTTGACGAACGCGTCGAGCGCGAGCGACCCGGTCGCACCATAGACCAGCGAGGCACCCATCAGGAACATCGCGGTCGCCGCCCCGCCCAGCACCAGGTACTTCAGCGCCGCCTCCGCCGCCTCGTGCCGCTTGTACGCAAGCAGCACCAGCACATACACCGGCATCGACATGATTTCGAGGCCGAGGAACATCGTCAGGAAGCCGTCGGCCGAGGTGACGAGCAGTACGCCGTAGAGCGACGACAGCAGAAGGATGTAGAAGCGCTCATCGTCGCCGAACTCGTCGCGCGACAACTGCAGCAGTGGCAGCGTCAGCGCCAGCACCACGGCCTTCGCCGTCAGCGTTGCCTGATCGACCGAGAAGTGTCCAGGGAAAGGCGAGCCCTGGAACTGCACGATGGCGAGCAGCACCGCCATCAACGTTGCGCCGAGCACCGCGGACATCGCCACCAGCGCGGAATAGCGCTGGCCGACGTCCAGTACATCCAGGGCGATCAGGACTGCGATGCCCATCAGCAGCAGGTGCTCGGGCATCATCGCTACGACCATGAAGGACCAGTTCATCGTGCGGCCTCCGGTTGCAGCGCTGTGTCAGCCGCGCGGGCGGTCGGAGCCACCGGCTTCGAGGCGACGTCGACCCACTGCTGATACTGGCGCGCGGCAACTTCGGTCTTGCGCAGTGCCTCCTGCGGGAAGAGCCCCAGCCAGAAGACCGCCACCACCAGTGTTGCCAGGATCGCGCGCTCGCGCGTATTGAGGTCGACCACAGGCCCGTGAGGAACCTTGACCGCGCCATACAGGAACCGCTGCGCGAACCAGAGCATGTACATCGCTCCGAGCACGACCCCGGTGACCGCGAGGCCGGCCATCACCAGCGGCGCCGAGTTGCCGGCCACATGGAGGGGCCAGGCGGCGTTGAACGCGCCCAGCAGCACGAGAAACTCGCCGGTGAATCCGCTGGTCGTCGGCAGCCCGATTGCGGCCAGCGTCAGGATCATGAAGAACACCGAGTACACGGGCAGGATCTTCGCCAGCCCACCGTACGCCGCCAGTTCGCGCGTGTGGCAGCGCTCGTAGATCATGCCGACCATCAGGAAGAGGCCCGCCGCCGTCAGGCCGTGGCTCACCATCTGGATGATCGCGCCCTGGATGCCGATCAGGTCAAGACTCGCCAGTCCGAGCATCACGTAGCCGAGGTGGCTGATCGACGAATAGGCGATGATCTTCTTGATGTCGGTCTGCACCAGTGCGAGGCAGGCGCCGTAGATGATGCTGACCACCGCGACCAGCATCACCCATTCGACCGCTGCGCTGGCTGCCTGGGGAAACAGCGGGAAGCCCAGCTTGATGAAACCGTAAGTCCCCATCTTCAGCAGCACGCCGGCCAGGATCACCGAACCCGCCGTCGGTGCTTCCACGTGCGCGTCAGGCAGCCAGGTGTGCAGCGGCACGATCGGCACCTTGATCGCGAACGACAGCGCGAACGCGGCCAGCAGCCAGCCTTGCGCCTGCAGCGGCAGCTGGTGCTTGTAGAGATCGGCGAATGAGAACGAGGTCACGCCGCTGCCCTGCTGCAGCGACCAGACGAGATAGATGATCGCCGCCAGCATCAGGATCGAGCCGAACGCCGTGTAGAGGACGAACTTCACCGTGGCGTAGATGCGCCGCTC
>DAOMFI010000102.1:0-10999 GCA_035429725.1 Burkholderiaceae bacterium
GTTCGAGCGCGAAGAACTCGCGCGCATCGGCATGCCGCGCGAGATCGTGATGCGGCATCGTCTGCCGCACTTCCTGCACCTGTTCGCCAGCTCCGGTTACGCGGCGGGCTACTACGTTTACATGTGGGCCGAAGTGCTCGATGCCGACGGCTACGACGCCTTCCTCGAAGCCGGCAACCCGTTCGATCCTGCGGTGGCCGAGCGCCTGCGCCAGTACGTGTACTCGGCTGGCAACACGCTCGAGCCTGGAGAAGCATTCCGCGCGTTCCGTGGGCGCGATCCGAAGGTCGAGCCGATGCTCACCAAACGCGGGCTGGCGGCGACCGTCTGATGTTCCGGGCGCGGCACCGATGATCTCCGGTGCCGAACTCGGTTTCCGCAGCGAGCTGATCTTTCACGGCGCCGACGGTGTCGTGCTCGACTGCCGCGCCGAGCACGGCTGCCGCGTGATCCGCACGCCGTCGAATCCAAGCTTCTACTGGGGCAATTACCTGCTGTTCGACCACGCTCCGCGCGCCGACGATGCGTCGCGCTGGGAGCACCTCTTCGTGCAGCAGATCGCCGGCCGTCAGCCAGAGTCCACGCATCGCGCCTTCGGCTGGGTCGAGGATGCGCCGGGGGACATCGCGGGCTTCCTCGCGGCGGGTTATCAGGTCAACAACGCGACCGTGATGCAGGGCACACGAGTGCCGGTTGTGCCGGCGCCGACGCTCGAGGCAAGCCTGCGGCCGTTTGAGCAGAGCGGTGACGCGGCCGAGCGCGCGTGGTCGCAGCTGGTCGAGCTGCACATTGCGACGCGCGCACCGCAGTTTTCAGAACGCGGCTATCGACCCTATGCGCAGCGCAGCGTGGCGCGCTGGCGGGCGCTGGCCGCGCGCGGGCGAGGCAACTGGTTCGGCGCGTTTGCCGCAGGCGACGACGCGCCGCGGTTGGTCGCCGCACTGGGCATCTACGCGGAGGCCGAGCCCAATGACGGCGAACGCATTGCGCGCTACCAGGCTGTGATGACGGCGCCGGAGCATCGTCGCCGCGGGCTCTGCCGCGCACTGATCGCGCAGGCGGCCCGCTACGCCTTCGACGAACTGCATGCCAGCCGGCTCGTCATCGTCGCGGCGGCCGGGGAGATGCCCGAACGGCTGTACGCCAGCATCGGTTTCGTCGCCGCCGGCTTGCAGCGTGGCCTGCAGCGGACCCCGGAGCGCGATCGCGCGGCCTAGGCTGCCGCCAGAAAGCGCCGCAGGCGTTCCACACCCTGCTGGAGCAGCGCATCGGAGGCCGCGAAGCACCAGCGAAGATAACTTTCCCCCTCGGGGCCGAACGCCACGCCCGGCGCGATGCCGAGTCCGCAGTCGGCGACGAGCCGCTTGGCAAACGCCAGGCTGTCGTCGCTGCGACCGGGCATGCGGAAGAAGAGGTACATCGCGCCCGGAGGCGGCGCAACCTCGACGCCCGGCAGTGCAGCGAGGTGTTCGACCAGCAGGTCGCGCGAGGCACGCAGGCGCGCGAGGGTCTGTGCGACCAGCCGCTCGCCATCGCGCACCGCGACGATGCCGGCCTGCTGCACGAAAGTCGGCGCGCAAGAGGTGTTGAATTCGATCACCTTGCCGATCTGGGCAATGAAGTCCTTCGGGGCCACCAGCCATCCGAGACGCCAGCCGGTCATCGTCCAGCTCTTCGAGAACGTGTTCGCGCTGATGACGCGATCCTCGTCGTCGAGCTGCGCCAGCACGCCCGGCGCGTGGCCGTCGACCGTCAGTTCGGGTTCGTACACCAGGCGCTCGTAGGCGTCGTCGCTGACCAGCCAGATGCCGTGGCGCCGGCAGTGCGCGAGCAGGATGTCCCAGTCGCGCTGCGACATCGTCCAGCCGGTCGGGTTGTTCGGCGAGTTGACCAGCACCAGGCGCGTGCCCGGCGTGGCGGCGTCCAGCAGTCGCTGCAGGTCGAGTGTCCAGGCACCGGCGTGGCACTCGAGCGCGACGCGGACGACATCCGCGCTCATGATGCGCGGCATCGAGGTCAGGTTGGGCCACACGGGGGTGACGATGACGACGCGATCGCCGGGATCGATCAGTGCCTGGTCCACGAGCGACAGCGCGTGCACTCCGGCGCTGGTCACGGCGATGCGATCCGCTGTGATCGTCGTGGCGGGACGATGCAGCCGAGTGCAGTACGCGGCCAGCGTCTCGCGCAGCTCGATGATGCCGAGGTTGTGGTTGTAAAAGGTCTCGCCGGCATCGAGGGCAGCTTTTGCCGCCTCGCGTATGAAGGCCGGCGTCACCTGGTCGCCTTCGCCGAACCAGAATTTCAGAACGTCGCTGCGGCCGAGGCCGGCGTTGGCGACTTCGCGGATACGGGAGGCGGGGAGTTGCTGGATGGTTGTGCGGATCATCCGGCGATTATCGCAAGCCCCGTCTGGTCGATTCGCGTGCGCTCTCAATTGCAGAACGTGCGCTTCTAGAACGTGCGCTTCTTCATGCCGCTGGATCGTCCGCTAGAGCGCGTCGGTTGCGGCATCTGAAGACGCGTCGGCGTCGAGCCGCACTGGGGGCGCTGGCCGAAGGCCGGACCCGCTGATACGCTGCGCGCCGCTGCCGACCTAAACGGGGTTCCGATTGAATACGCGCCCGCTGCCTGCTGCCCCGCTCCTAAAGAAGACGGTGTCACTGATCGGCGCCCCGACCGACATTGGCGCCAGCGTGCGGGGCGCGAGCATGGGGCCGGAGGCGCTGCGCGTGGCGCAGATCGCGCCGATGCTCGAGCGGCACGGCCTCGAAGTCATCGATCGCGGCAACCTCGGCGGCCCGGCCAATCCCTGGCTGCCGCCAGTCGACGGGTACCGTCACCTGAGCGAAGTCGTCGCCTGGAACCGGCTCGTGCACGAGTCCGTGCATGCCGAGCTTGCGGCGGGTCGACTGCCACTGCTGCTCGGGGGTGACCACTGCCTGGCGATCGGCAGCATCAGTGCCGTCGCACGCTATTGCCGGGAGCAGGGCAAGCGCCTGCGCGTTCTGTGGCTGGACGCCCATGCTGACTTCAATACGAACACGTTGACGCCGAGCGGCAACGTACATGGCATGCCGGTCGCCTGCCTGTGCGGATACGGGCCGCAGCCCTTGATCGAGATCGGCGGCACGTTGCGTTCGATCGACCCGCGCTGGATCCGGCAGATCGGCATCCGCAGCGTCGATGCCGGTGAGAAGCGCTTCGTCCATGAGGTCGGCCTAGAAGTCTTCGACATGCGCTTCATCGACGAACTCGGCATGCGCCACGCGATGGAGCTTGCGCTGGCGACGATGGATCCCGGAACGCACCTGCACGTGAGCTTTGACGTCGACTTCCTCGACCCGGAGATCGCGCCCGGCGTCGGCACCACGGTTCCCGGCGGCCCGACCTACCGCGAGGCGCAGCTCTGCATGGAAATGATCGCCGACAGCGGCTGCCTCGGTTCCCTCGACGTGATGGAGCTCAATCCGGCGCTGGACGTGCGCAACAAGACGGCGCTGCTGACGGTCGATCTGATCGAAAGCCTGTTCGGCAAGAGCACACTGATGCGGCCGAACGGGCGCTGACGGGCTCGACACCGCTGTCGCGCGCCTGCCGTGCGCGCCATGGCTCAGCTGAACGGGCGGGTTCGATCCGTTGCGCCAATCGGTCCGGCCGAGAAAAGCGCACGCTGTTCCGCGCTCAACCCGTCGAGCACCTCGACGGCGTGCCGCTCACCCTGCCTCACGATATGTTCGAAGCGGCTCCATTGCAGCATCCCCACCTTGAACAGCGGCGGATTGAAGTAGAGATCGGTCAGGCGCTTCGCATCCGACTGCCGGGATTCGCTGTACAGGACCGTGACGTTGAGCAGGTACGACACCAGCGACGGGAGGCGATAGCGGCGCTTGCGCCGCGGCCGCAGCCGGTCCCGCAGCAGCTCCCAGGTGCCCGGGATCTCTTCGAGGTCGAGACGCCTCGCATGGCGCACACCGAGGTCGACGCCGATTACCGGCCCGACACCGCGGAGGTCACGCATGACGTCGACCGGGAAGTTGTTGAACGTACCGCCGTCGCACAACAGGTCGCCATCGTGCACGACCGGCGGCAGTGCCCCGGGGATCGCCATGCTCGCCTGCAAGCCGAGTGCCAGATCCCCGTTGTGCAGGTCGTGTTCGCGTGCCTGCGAGTAATTCGTCGCGACACAGAAGAAGGGCTTCCAGAGATCTTCGATGTCGATCGGCCCGCCCGCCAGTTCGTCGATTGCGCGGTGGATTGCCGCCTGAACGCGTCGTCCCTTCACGAGCGAGACGAGCGGCAGCAGGTTGTAGTCGGAGGTCGGGTTGGCACTGAAGGCGCGGCGTGCGATGTCGATGGCGCGGTCGATTGGCGCGTCGGACGCGATCAGCGTTGCCATCGCCGCGCCGATGCTGGTTCCGCCGACGACATCGACCTCGATTCCCTGCGCGTGCAGTGCGCGCCAGACGCCGAGATGAGCAAATCCGCGCGCGCCGCCGCCCGCCAGCACCAGGCCTACGGCGTTGCGGCTCAGCATGCGGGCCAGGCGCGCCATGTCGCGCTCCAGCTCAGGTCGAATGTGCAGATGCCCGGCCAGCGGTCGCCGCGCCAGCCACTGGCGCGTGCCGCGAGGACAGGCCTGCTCGGCAGGATGCAGCAGCACCAGGATCTCGGCGGCCTCGCTGCGCGCGGGGAGGTCGACGAGGCAGGCCTGCTCGGTCGGATGCAGGACCGGCGACGCCGCAGCGGCCGCGACGAGCAGCAGTTCGTCGCTGTTGCGGATGCAACGCCGCGTCCAGGCGTTCGGCGTGCCGTCGGCAAGCAGCAGCACGAAATCGTGCTCGCCTTCCAGCCGGTCGAGCGCGAGCGAAATGCGGTGGTCCGCCTCGGCAGCGTCGCTGAGCGTGATGCCGGGGGTTTTGAGCGTGCGGTCGAGAGAAGCGCCGTCGACGACGCAGGCGCGGCCGTAGCGGGCCAGCTGAGCTTCCAGGGCGCGCGCGAACGAGGCGAGTTCGACGCCGTCCGAGATCGGCAGCAGGCCGAGCGTCACCGGCGCGGCGACGCGCTGACGCTCGTGCTCGGACTGCAGGCGCTGGATCATCTGCCGCGTGAAGGTGAGCGAGACCTGCGGGTGATGCAGCAGCATCGCCTCGAAGTGCCGCTGAGCGAGCTTCACGAGAACGGAATCGCGCACGGCAACGACGGTGGCGGAGCGTGGTTCACCGGTGTAAAGGCTCATCTCGCCGATCACCTCGCCGCGCGAGAGTTCGCGCACCATGCGGGTCGTGCCGTCCTCGCCCGCAACGTAGACCCGGAGGCGGCCGCTGATCGTGAGATACGCCGAGTCGCCGGGTTCGCCCTGCCGGATCAGCGTCTCGCCCGCGGCGATTTCCACCCACTGCAGGTGTTGCAGCAGAAAGTCGCGCGTGGCGTCGCCGATGTCCGGAAACAGGACGTGCAGCTGCTCGATGAGCAGCGCCGCACGGTGCGGATGCGAGGGCGGTTCGTCGGTCATCGCGGAACCAGGCGCGCGGACTCGGGATCGGGTGCTAAGCGCGGTCGTGCGCTGCGTCTGCCGATCAGTGAGCCGACTGCTCCGACCGCAGTTCGTCGGTCAGCGCGCGCACGCGCGAGGCGAGCAGCAGGCCGATGTTGAGCAGAAGCTTTCCGGTCAGCGCCGGGTGCTCGGCTGTGAGGCGCTCATAGTTATCGCGCGAGAGTTCAAGCAGCACCGCATCCTTTTCGGCAATGGCGTCGGCTGAGCGCCGGCGGCCTTCCATCAGGCCGAGTTCACCGAAGATGACGCCCGGCGCATAGGAAACCATTCGTCGATCGCGCGCGGCCATGTCCTCGCGCGGGAGCCAGATGCCGATCTGGCCGGCGAGCAGGGCGTACATCGCGTCTCCGGCGTCACCCTTGCGGAACACCGCCTCGCCGCGCGCGACCCTACGCTCGGTCAATTGCGCCCGCAGCACTTCGAGCTCGGAAGCGTCGAGGCCCATACCGAACAACGTCTCCTTCAACTCGAGCGGAACTTCGGCACCGACCGCAGGGCGGAGCGACGAGAGGAGCGCGTCTTCCGCAGCTTCCATGGCCCGGTCGGCGTCGGGAAAGAACTGTTCATCCGCCAGCACTTCCTTCACGTCCATGCCGCGCAGCGTCCGGGCGCGGCTGTCGCCCGGGGCGAGGCCCGCGATCAGCATCCGCTTGCCGGCGTCACGCAGGTGCTCCGCCACATGCAGCAGCACGCGCGCGCCGCTCGCGTCGATCTCAGAGACCCGTTCGAAATCAACGACGATGCAGTCGGATGCATGCGAACGCCGAGCGATCTCCTCGTCGGCCGCCTCGGCCGTTCCGAAGAACAAGGCCCCGTCGAGTTCCACGAGCGCAATGCGGCCGCCGTTCGCTCGCAGCAGGGCGGCATCCGTGGCGGGACGCACCTTGCGCGAGCTGCGTTCGCCGGCGTTCGCCACCTGCCGGACCGGCGCCTTGCAGTTGCTGCGTATGAACAGAATCATCGCAATCAGCGTGCCAATGGCGACGGCCAGCGCAAGCGATACGAACACGGTGATGCCTGCTACCAGGAGCATGACGCCGTAGTTCTGCAGCAATGCAGACGGTGCGCGCCACTTGAGACTCTGACGCCACAGGACGACCGTCGCGTTGCGGGTCCAGTCGTCGACCATCGAGAAGGCGACGGCGACAAACACGCCCGCGATTGCCGCCATCGGGACCAGGCTCATGAACTGCAGTCCGTAGTCCAGGGCGAACAGCAGCGCGACGCCGAACGCCAGGCGTGTCATCCTGGTCATGCCGCCGGCATCGATGCTGATCTTGGTGCGCGTCGTCGAGCCGGCGCTGGGCAGCGCTCCAATGACGCCAACCGCAACGTTGGCCACGCCTTGAGCGAAGAGCTCCCGGTCGCCGTCGCGCCGCTTGCGGGTCAGCTCGTCGACCGAAGAGCCCGACAGCACGGTCTGCAGACTCGACATCATCGCGACGCCGGCGGCGAACAGCAGCAGCGGGCCGATGTGATCGCGGAGCAGGCCCCAGTTCATCCGGTCGAACAGCGGGGCCATGGTCTGGAGGTCGGGCCACTCGAAGACCGGCGCGACGAAGTAAGGACCGAGTGCACCCGAGAGCGGCGTCAACGACAGCACATGGTGGACCACCGTCGCGCCAGCGAGTCCGGTCAGGTAAGGCGGAACCCAGCGTGTCCAGGCCGGTGGCCGCAGTGCGAGCCACAGCGCGACGAGCGTGATGAACGGCGCAAGCGGCTTGATGCCATGCCAGGTGAACGCCTCCGTCCCGCTTGGCAGCCCGGCCATGTGAAATGCCATCGATCCGATCATCAGAATGGCAGAGCCGTTCATGTAGCCCGCATGCACCGGATAAGGCACGAAGCGCACGAGGCCGCCGATCTTCAGTCGAGCAAGCAGGGCCTGAAGCAACCCCGCCAGAACGAGACCGAGCGCGCTGAAGGCCAGGATCATCGGCAGGAACGGCTGTCCGTCCGCACCGAGGAAGCGGACGTCGGTAATGAACCAGCCGAACAGGGTCGCGAGCAGCAGCGCCAATGCCGCGCTTGAACCGCTGAGCATGGGACCCCGGCCCCCCGCCGCCAGCGCTGCGATGCTGGCGATAGCCGCGGTACTGGCGCCGAGCAAAAAGCCGGTCTGAGCGTGGTCGGTCCCCAGCGGCTTGAATGCCAGAAGGCCGTACGCGCCTTCGATCGCCGGCAGGACCATCGCCGCCGTCACGCCGGCGGCGATGTCGCCACGAGCTATGCCGCCGCGCTGAAACAGCGAACGCCACCAACTCGCCTGCGCAACCGCCTCGCTCATTCAACCCCCGTAGCGACCCGCTGGCACCGTTTCAAGAATTGGATCGGCGCACTGCTGGCCAGGGTGGTGACATCGCTGCCACGCACGAGGTCGCAAATCGCGGCGCAGCATAGCAAGGAGGCTTCGTTTGTCTACGAATCCGCCGCGCCACGAGAAGGCGGAATGACGAATCACCCGCCGAACAGCGCCCTCACTTTGATGCCGTCGCCGGCAGCGAGCCTTCGGTCCGCAGTATCGGAATCGCCGGGTGCCAAAGCCTCGCCGATGCTGCAGTCGTGCTTGCTTCCCATGCTCCACGGATTCACGGCCAATCGCGCGATCCCCAGGACGGAAAGTCCTCGACCATCTGGGTGTGGGTGACCAGCTCAGACCCGTTCCACAGGTGCAGCTGAAAGGCCGAGGGCTCGAACGCGAAGCCGATGTCCGCATCCGGCAGCAGGTTCAGCAGCAACTGATGCGCGACGCTCGGGCAGACGGAGGCAAGGGTTCCGGCGAAGCGTGCGTGGATCGTACGGTGATAGTGGCCGCTGATGATGCGCTCGACGTGAGAGTGGCGGCGGACGACCTCCGCTTCCGCTTCAGGGTTGGCGAGCGTCATGCGGTCCATCACGGTGAGGCCCGTGACGAACGGCGGATGATGCTGCGCGATGACGGTCGGCCGGTCAGAGGCTCCCAGTGTGCGATCGAGCCATTGCAGCCGCCGCGCGCAGAGCTCGCCTCCCGGCGCGTTGGGAATCATGGTGTCGAGTACGACCAGGCGTACGGCGAAATCATCGACGGCATACTGAACGAAACCGTCTTCGCCCTGCAGGTGCCTGTGCTGCGGAAAGGCGGCCTGCAGCGCGCGTCTGTCATCGTGATTGCCGACGGCCAGATAAACCGGCATGTCGAGCGGGGCCAGCAACTCTGCCAGCAAGCCATACTCCGCGGCGGTCGCATCGTCGGTCAGGTCGCCGGTAGCAACCACGGCGTCGGGCCGCCGCGGAAGCGCAAGGATCTTGCGAACGGCGCGCTCCAGCATCGCCGGCGTGTCGACCCGGCCATAGGCCAATGTGCCTTCCGGGACAAGGTGCGGATCGCTGATCTGGCACAGCAACATGAATGACTTTCCTGTACCGCGGGCGCGACGTGGGGAGAGGCCGACACGACGGCATCGACCGCCGGTCCATCGCGTCAGTGGGCGCCATGCCTGCTGGATGCCATGGAAGCGTGAGCGTAGCCGATACCCCGCAAACGGGGACCCCGCGCGTGGCAAGGGAGCGACGAGCGGCGAGCCCCTACTTGACCAGCGTGTTGATCTCGATGATCGGCAGCAGCACGGCCATCACGATCAGCATGACGACCACGCCCATCGCGAGGATCAGGATCGGTTCGAGCAGCGAGGTGAAGAAGAGCGCGCGCCGCTCGGCTTCGCGTGAGTGGATGTCGGCCGCACGGCCCAGCATTTCCGGCAGCTTGCCGGTGGCTTCGCCCGAGGCGATCAGGTGGATCAGCACCGGCGGGAAGAGTTTCACGTAGCCGGGCTTCTTTTCCTCGTCGGCATCGGCACGCAGGGCCTTGGCGAGCGAAAAGCCTTCACGCACGCGCTGCACGGCATCCATCACGCGGCTGCGCATGGCCAGGTTGTTCACCGTCTCGCCAGCGGCCTGCAGCGAGCGCAGCATGGGCACGCCGGAGCCGACCAGGATCGCCAGCGTCGACGAAAAGCGCGCGGTGTTGATCGAGCGGGACAACACGCCGAAAACCGGCATGGTCAGGATTCGCATGTGCCATCGCATCCGCACAGCCGGCACGCGCAGCGCGCGTTCCCAGAAGAAGGCGCCGAGCACCATAGCGACGGCGACGATCCAGCCGTAGTTGCGGACGAAGTCAGAAACGGCGATCAATGCCCTGGTCAGTATCGGCAGCTGTTGCTTTGTGTTGGCAAACACCTGCACGACCTGCGGCACGACATACGTGAGGAGCCCGACCACCACGAGCAGCGCCACCAGCGTCACGATCGCCGGATAGACGAACGCGAGCGTGATCTTCTGCTGCAGGCGGGCGCGCTCTTCGATGTAGTCGGCCAGGCTGCCGAGAACGGAGCCCAGTTTGCCCGACTCCTCGCCGGCGGCGATGAGCGCCCGATAGATCTCGGGAAACTGCCGCGGATGTCGCGCCAGCGCCTTCGAAAGCGACGTCCCGGACAGAACGTCCGTACGGATCGACGCCATGATTTCCCGAATCTGCTGCTTCTCGCTCTGCTCGACCATGACGGTCAGTGCATCGGCGACCGGCAGCTGCGCGCCCATCAGCGAGGCCAGCTGGCGGGTGATCACGGCAAGTTCGGTCTGCCCCAGCCTCCGGCCGAGTCGCATCGACACGCCGGAGCCGCTTGCGACTTCGTCGTAGACGGGCTCGACCGTCAGCGGAATCAGTCCGCGGCCGCGCAGCAGCTGCCGGGCCACCCGGGCGCTGTCGGCCTCGAGTACCCCGGTCTGCTCCTTGCCGCCGGCGTCTGCCGCCGCAAATCTGAATGCCGCCAATCAGCCCTCTATGCCTGTGAGTTCGCGCCGGGCGCCCGGCCGCCCGAAGCCCGGCGCGCTAGCTTGAGCGCAGCGAGTGCACGTGCGACGCGCAGCGTCGCGTACACGAGCTGCGAATTACTCCCTCGTCACGCGCAAGGCCTCTTCCTGCGAGGTCACGCCGCTGACGACCCAGCGCTGCGCATCAGCCCGCATGTTCACCATGCCACCCTTCTCGGCGACGCGGCGAATATCGGTGTCGTTCGCGCCCTGGTGGATCAGCATCCGCATCTCGTCGTCCACCGTCAGCAGTTCGTAAATGCCGGTTCGTCCGACATAGCCGGTGTTGCCGCAGTTATCGCAGCCGACAGCGCGCCACGGTGACGTCGGACTGTCCTGCACGCGGCATTTCGGGCATAGCTTGCGCACCAGCCGCTGACCCATGACTCCCAGCAGCGACGACGACAGCAGGAAGGGCTCGATGCCCATGTCGATCAGGCGCGCCACGGCGCTGGCGGCGTCGTTGGTGTGCAGCGTGGCCAGCACCAGGTGGCCCGTCAACGAGGCCTGCACCGCGATCTGTGCGGTCTCGAGGTCGCGGATTTCACCGATCATCACGACGTCGGGGTCCTGCCGCAGGATCGCGCGCAG
>DAOMFI010000103.1:0-10865 GCA_035429725.1 Burkholderiaceae bacterium
AGGCGGTGTACTTCAGATTGGCAGGGATGTTCATCTCTTCTCCTTCAGCTCTTGTCATGGGATCGGGCACCGGACCGCCCGCAGCCCGACCCGCAAATCAATCGGGGCAGATGCACGAACAACGTGCAGCGATGCGTGCATCTGCGACCATCAAATCAGAGGCTTGCCGTTGCGCACGAACGGCATCTTGACGACCTGCGCCGGCAACAGCCGGCCACGGATGTCCACCTGCACCGTGTCGCCAACCTTGACTTCGCGCGGCACGCGCGCCATCGCGATCGAGAAGCCCAGCGTGGGCGAGAACGTGCCGCTGGTGACCTCGCCGTCGCCTGCGGCTGTCACCACCTTCTGGTGCGAGCGCAAAACACCTTTGTCCAGGAGCTTGAGGCCGACGCACGCGCGGCGCGCGCCGTCGCGCTCCAGCGCCGCACGACCGACGAAGTCACGGGGCGACTTCAGGTCGACGGTCCAGGCGAGCCCGGCATCGAGCGGCGAGATCGCTTCGTCCATGTCATTGCCATAGAGGTTCATGCCGGCCTCGAGCCGCAGCGTGTCGCGCGCGCCGAGCCCGGCTTCGGCCACTCCCGCCGCCTTGAGGTCAGCCCACAGCGCCGGCGCCTGCGCCGCCGGGAGCATGACCTCGAATCCGTCTTCACCGGTGTAGCCGGTGCGCGCGACGAAGAGTTCGCCCACTTCGGCGGCGAAAAACGGTCCCAGCCCCTCCGTCGCGGCCCTTGTCGCGGGCCGCACCTGCCAGAGCTTTGCGCGCGCATTGGGACCCTGCACGGCGATCATCGCCAGGTCGCGCCGCGGCCTGATCGCCACGTTGAAGTCGCCGTCGAGCCGCACCTTTTCCATCCAGGCGAGGTCCTTGTCGGCCGTCGAGGCATTGACGACGACACGGAAGGCATCGTCGCGCAGGAAGTAGATGATCAGGTCGTCGATGACGCCGCCGGCGTGGTTGAGCATGCAGGCGTAGAGCGCCTTGCCGGGCTGGGTCAGCTTGTCGACATTGTTCGCGACGAGTTGCCTGAGGAACGCGCGCGCGTCGGCACCCGTCACATCGACCGGGCACATGTGCGAGACATCGAACATGCCGGCGTCGCGACGCACCGCGTGGTGCTCCTCGATCTGCGATCCGTAGGCGACCGGCATGTCCCAGCCACCGAAGTCGACGATCTTCGCGCCCGAGGCGACGTGCGTGTCAAAAAGGGGAGTTCGCTTGCCCATGGGACTCCGAAAAAAAGAATAGGGGCGCAGTCCGGCCGTGGCCGTGCCGCACCCCTCTGTCCTTTTGCCTGAGAGTTCGTGAGACGCAGCGTGAACTGCGGCCCCTGCCCCTTCGGCGCCGCGCGTCGTGAGCGCGCGGTCTCTCCAGAGTCACCGGTGACGAAGCGGTTCTTGAACCTGAGCGATTCCGGGTGAGATTGCGCCTTCGGCGGCATCCGGCTCCGGATGCACTCTCCCGCTTCGACCTACATCAGCGAGCCGCAAGTGTAACCCGGCGCCCGAGCCCAGGCGCTGGCCGTGGCCAGTGCTGCCGCACGCTAGTCGATCAGGCGTCCGCCCTCGCGGAACGGAAACGGGCCGGCAAAGTCTCCGATGTACGCGGTGTGCGTAACCAGGCCGCTGGCAGTTTGCGTGTGCAGCAGGAAGCCGGGCGGCTCCAGCACGAAGTCATCGGGCGCATCGTCCGCGAGATCGAGTGCGACGAGATGGGCTGGGCTTGGTGACACGCTCACCACGGTGCCGCCGAACGAGCAGGTGATCGGGCGATGGAGGTGGCCGGCAATCACCCGCGCCACCTGTGGATGGCGCTGCAGGACCCGGGCGAGGCCGTCGGTACCCGTGAGGCAGACGCGGTCCATGTGGCCGATGCCGGTCACGAAGGGCGGGTGATGCAGCGCGACCACCGTGGGCCGGTCGCTCTGCGCCAGCGTGCGATCGAGCCAGTCGAGGCGCTCGGAGCAGAGTTCACCGCCACCCTTCCCCGGAATCACCGTATCCAGACCCACGATGCGCAGCGGGTGATCCTCGATCGCGTACTGGACGAACGGCTCCCACTGGCGCAGGTAGTCGTGTTCGGGGAATGCCGCCCGCAGCGCGGCGCGCTCGTCATGGTTGCCGGCAAGCAGATACAGTGGCAGAGAAGACAGCGGAGACAAGAGTTCTCGCAGCAGTCCGTACTCTTCCGGACGCCCGAGGTCGACGAGATCGCCCGTGGCAATCACGGCATCGGGCCGCTGCTTGAGGCGAAGGATGGCCGCGACACAGTCTTCGAGCATCGTCGCGGTGTCGACGACGCCATAGGCCAGCCGCCGTTGCGGCTTGATGTGCATATCGGAGATCTGCGCAAGGATCAACGGGCACGCTCCGGGTTCACGCCGCCTGGATTGGCACTTGCACCGCCGGCGTCAGCAGCGCGAAGTGAAGGTGCTCGCCGATGGAGAAGTCGCGTCGGTCGACGATGCGCGCCACGAGTGGCCGTCCCGTACCGATGTCGACTTCCAGCCGCGTGTGGTCACCCTGGAACAGGCTGGCCAGCACCACCCCGCTGAACTGCGCGGAAGAGTCGTCGGCAGCGATCGCCAGATCTTCCGGGCGGAACATGGCATCGTGGGAGCCGGTCCCTGCGGCGTCCTTCAACGGCAGCCGGCCGCCGGGGAAGTGCAGCGCGCCGTCGCGGATCTCGCCCCGGACGACGTTCATGGTGCCGATGAACTCGGCAACATAGCGTGTGCTGGGCGCCTCGTAGATCTGGCGCGGTGTGCCGATCTGCGCCACGCGACCGTGGTCCATCACGACGATCCGGTCGCCGAGCGCCATGGCCTCGGCCTGATCGTGGGTCACGTATACGGTCGTGATCCCGAGCCCGCGCAGCAGGCGGTTGATCTCCACGCGCAACGTGTCGCGCAGGCGGGCATCGAGCGCAGTCAGCGGTTCGTCGAGCAGCAGGACCCGAGGGCGAGGCGCGAGGGCCCGCGCGAGTGCGACACGCTGCCGCTGCCCCCCCGACAGCTGATCGATATTGCGGGTCGCCAGCGACGCGATCTGCATCATGTCGAGCATCTCGCGCGTGCGCTGATCGCGGTCGCCTGCCGGCATTCCGCGCACCTTCAGCCCGTAGGCGACGTTTTCCTCGACACTCATGTTCGGAAACAGCGCGTAGCTCTGGAACACCATGCCGACGTTGCGTCGCTCGATCGGCAACATCGTCACGTCGGTTCCGTCGAAGAAGACCCGGCCACCGGAATCCGGCCACTCCAGTCCGGCGACGATGCGCAGCGTCGTCGTCTTGCCGCAGCCGCTCGGCCCCAGCAGCACGACGGTCTCGCCGGCCGTGAACTCCAGGTCGACCGGATCGAGGGCGCGCGTTCCGTCGGCAAAGGTCTTGCCGCAGCGTTCGAGCCGGATGGCGGTGCCGCTCATGAGGTTTCCTCGACCGGGCGACGTCGCTTCGGCGGCGCGGCCGCCCACTGCATCGCCACCAGCAGCGGAATGATGATGATGAAGAAGATCAGCGTGTAGGCGCTGCCGACCTCGAGGCGCAGCGAGGCATAGGTGTCGGCCAGCCCCACCGGCAGGGTCTGCGTGAGCGGCGTATGCAGCAGCAGCGTCATGTTGAACTCGCCCAGCGACAGCGTGACCACCATCAGCGAGCCGGCCAGGATCCCGCCGCGGCAGTTCGGCAGCACGACGCCGAAGAAGCGCTGCGCGAAACTGGCGCCAAGACTGCGCGCACCCTCCTCCAGCGTTCGGAGGTCGATCGAAGTCAGCACCGCCAGCACGCTGCGCACCATGAAGGGCAGCGTGAACAGCACGTGACCGACCAGGATAAACACCCAGCTGCGACGGAAGTCGCCCCAGCCGCCATAGGTGACGATCAGCGCCAGCGCCGTAGCCAGACCCGGGACCGCCACGGGCATCACGAGGAGTTCTTCTACAGCTCGGGTCAAGGCGTTCTGCCGCCGCGCCAGCACGTAGGCCGCCGGTACGCCAAGAACCAGAGTGCAAGCCAGGCACGCCAGTGCGATCTGGATCGACAGGAAGACAGTCTGACGATAATCGGTCCAGACCTTGACCAGCCATTGCAGCGTCACGCCGCTGGCGATTCCAAGGAACATGTCTTTCGTCACGCCGGCCATGATCGACAGGCCGACTGGCACGATCAGGAACGCACACACAAGCAAGGTGAAGGCCAGTTGCAACCAGAACACGGTCGTCCGAGGGGTCGTTGCGGCGCTCATTGCTACCCTCAGCCTGCCGCCGCCACCGTGCTGCCGGCGGCCGTGCGTGCCAGCGCCAGTGCAGCCCAGGTGATGGCGCCGAGGACGAACGACAGAGCCGCTGCCATCGCGAGATTGGCCTGCAGCGTGAACTCGGTGTAGATCACCATCGGTAGCACATTGATTCGCGTGGCGAGCGTGAAAGCCGTACCAAAGGCTCCCATCGCGGTGGCAAAGCAGATCGCACCGGCCGAGAGAAACGCCGGCTTGAGCCCGGGAACGATCACATCGCGGACCACGCGCCACCGGCCCGCACCGAGCGAGCGAGCGGCTTCCTCGATGCGTGGATCGAGCTTTTCGGCGGCCGCCATCACCGTCAGGATTGTCCGCGGGATCGAAAAGTACACATAGCCCATGAACAGGCCCGCCATCGAGTAGGCGAACACGAGTCGCTCGCCGACCAGCGCATCCGTGATGTCGGGGATCAGTCCCTGCCGGCCGGCCAGCATGATGACCATGAAGCCAATCACGACGCCAGGAAACGCCAGCGGCAGAGTGAGCAGCGCCGTCAGCAGCGCGCGCCCGGTGAACCGGTTGCGCTGCAGAAAGACTCCGGCCAGCCCGCTGATGGCCAGCGTGACTGCCGTCACGCCGGCCGACAGCAGGACCGTGGACACGAGGCTCTTCAGGTAGCGCGCCTCGGTGAACGCCGCGGCATAGGCGCTCCAGCCCATCGGGCCGCTGCCGCCGATCAGGAACAGGCGGCCCAGCGGCAACAGGAAAAAGGCGATGAAGACGATCGCCGCCGGCGCCAGCAGCGCCACCAGCCAGAGACGATCGTCCCGCACTTCGCGCAGCGGCAACGCGGTTACCGGATCAGCCGACTTCCTTCTGGTAGCGCTCGCCGATGGTCTTGCTGGCAGCCGAGAGCTTGAACACGTCGAGCGGCTTGGCGCGCGCGTAGTCGCTGTCCGGCAGGAATCGGCTCTTCATTTCCGGCGTCAACGCCGAGGCGAATACCGGCCGCAGGAAAGCGCTGGCCCAGTGGCGCTGGCCGTCGTCGGACAACAGGAAGTCGAGGATCTTCTTGCCCTGCTCCGGATTGGGGCCCTTGGCCACCAGGCCCATGATGTAAGGCAGCTGCTGCGACCCCTCCGCGGGGATGACGAAGGTCACCGGCGCGTTGTCCTTGTACTTGGCGCGATAGGCGTTGAAGTCGTAATCGAACAGAATCGGGATCTCTCCCGACAGCACGCGCGCATACGATGTCTGTGTCGGCACGATCGGCTGGTTGGCCTGCAGCTGTTTGAAGAAGGCGATGCCGGGATCGAGGTTCTCGTAGCTTCCGCCGAGCGCGAGATTGACCGCGATCACGCCGACTTGCCCGACCGCTGCACTGGCCGGATTGAGGTAGCCGATCAGACCCTTGTATTCGGGTTTCAGCAGATCGCGCCAGGACTGAGGCACCGGCTTGCCGCGCAGCGCCGCGGTGTTGATGAAGAGTCCCAGCGTTCCGGAGTGGATCGTGAACCAGTAGCCATCCGGATCCTTCATGCCCGCTGGGATCTCGCCGAAGCGCGCGGGCTTGAACGGAGTCAGCACGTCGGCTGCGCGCGCCTGCGGGCCGAACTGGCCGCCGAAGTAGGCGATGTCGGCGACCGGATTGGCCTTCTCCGCGATCAGAGCCGCGAGCGTCTGGCCCGAATTCTTGTTGTCGGGCGGTACCGAGATATTCAGCTTCTGGCTGACCAGCTTCAGCATGCCGCCCCAGTCAGCCCACTCGGGCGGGCAGTTGTAGCAGATGGCGCGTGCCGCCTGCGCCTGCGCCCAGCCGGGCAGGGTCGAAGCAGCCAGCGCACCCGCGGTAGCGATGAACTCACGACGAAACATCGGTGTCCTCCCGAACGTGTTCAAACGAAGGCCGGCGCTCGGCCGGAACGATCAGCGCTGCTTCTTCACAGCGGTACGGGCCCGCGTTGCTCCGGTCGAAGCGACTGCGCTTCCGGGCTTCTCGGCCGGGCGGACGTTAGCGCTCCGCGGTGGCCCGCGCAACGTCTGCCGGGTCATGCGCCGGTCATGCTGCCGTTGCAGCATGACCGGCCTCTCCGCCTCAACCGAGCGGAATCCGCCCGGCGTTGCGCGCCAGGAAGGCCGCGAAGTCCTGTAGCTCGGGATTCAGCCGGCGGGCCACGTCGAGTGGACGCGCGCCGGTGAAGTAGTCCTCGAACTCGGCATAGAACTGGAACATGTTGCCGAGGTCCTCGGCACCGGGGAACCCGAACCCGCGGAACTGCTCCGGCGTAACTGCGTTGTAACGCACGGGTTGCCCCAGTGCCTTGGTCAACGCAGCCGCCATCTGGCTGCCCGTCAGGTGCTCGCCGGCCAGGCCGTAGGTCTTGCCGACGTTGGCCGCGCCGCCCTTGAAAACGCCATACACGCACTTGCCGATGTCCTCGGCCGCGATGCCGGAGAGCCGCTTGTCGGCCATCGGCAGCGTAATGGCGAGCACGCCATCGGGCCCCTTCTTCGGCCCCATGCCGAAGTGGATCAGGTTGTCCCAGTAAAACGACGTGTTGACCAGCGTCGTCGGCACGTGGCCCATAAAGAGCTTGTTCGCCTCGCCCTTGGCGTCGAAGTGCGGCACGTTGTACTTGCCCATCAAGACCGGCATGCGCTTGCCGTCGGCCGGGAAGAAGGCGCGCGTGTCCTCGAGCGTGGACCAGACAACGTGCTGCACGCCGGCCTTCGCCGCGGCGGTTGCGAGCGTTGCCGCCTGGGCGAGCTCCTTTTCCGGCGAGAAGTGCTCCCAGAAGTTGGTCACGCAGTAGGCGCCATACGCGCCGCTCATCGCGCGCTGGACGCTGGCGGCGTCATCAAGGTCGGCAGCCACAACTTCGGCACCGGCCGCGGCCAGCGCCCTGGCGGAGTCCGAGTCAGGCTTGCGTGAGACGGCACGCACGGAGAACCCGCCCGTCTTGTCCGCCAGAATGGCACGCGCCAGGCCGCCGCCCTGCGCCCCGGTGGCACCGAATACGGTGATGATTTTCTTCGTCATGGCCTTGCTCCTGCGTTCAGAAAACCGATGATTCAGATGATGTCGCAGAGTATCGACGCCGCACGCTCGCACTGCCCGGGGCTGACGTCGAGATGCGTCACCGCGCGCAGCGTGCGCGTGCCGAACGGAAACAGCAATACACCGCGCTCGCGCGCCCGCTCGACGACGACTGCCGCTTCCGGCGCTTCCGCCCGCAGCCGGAAGACGATGATGTTGGTCTGCACCGACGAAAGATCAAGGTCGACGCGAGGGTGCTGCGCCAGCGCACTGGCGATGCGACGCGCGTTGGCGTGATCCTCGACCAGGCGCGTGCGGTGGTGGTCGAGGGCGTAGAGCCCGGCCGCAGCATAGATGCCCACCTGGCGCATCGCCCCACCGAACATGCGGCGATACCGTGTAGCGCGCTCGATCAGTTCGCGCGAGCCGGCCAGCAGCGAGCCGCCCGGCGCACCGAGTCCCTTCGACAACGCCACGGCAACGAGATTGAACGGTGCCGCGAGCTGCGCTTCACTGCGACTGCTTGCAACCGCTGCGTTCCACAGCCGCGCACCGTCGAGAAACGTGGCCACGCCATGCTGGCGCGCGGCCGCGCACAGGCGTTCGGCCTCGTCCTGCGGAAACACGATGCCGCCCGCGCGGTTGTGCGTGTTCTCGATCTCCATCAGCGTGGTCGGAGGGTAGATCGCATGGCCACGCGGCTTGCGCGCGGCCAGAAACTCCTCGACAGAGTATGTGCCGCGCGCTCCGACCTCCGTGAACTGCACACCGGCGTTCGCGGCCGAGCCGCCGGTCTCGTGCCACACCGCGTGCGACTCGCGGCTGACGATAACGTCATCGCCGGGCCGCGTCAGCACGCGCAGCGCCACCTGATTGGCCATCGTGCCGCTGGGCAGCCACAGTGCCGCCTCCTTGCCGAGTGCCTCGGCGACGCGCTCCTGCAGCCGGTTGGTGGTCGGATCCTCGCCGTACTGGTCGTCGCCGACGGGCGCGGCAGCCATCGCCGCGCGCATCGCGTCGGTGGGACGCGTCACGGTGTCGGAACGCAGGTCGATGGCGGCGGTCATCGGGTGCTCACGTGAGGCGCTGGCGTTGCCAGAACGACAAGCTGCTGATGCTTGTTCCACTCGCGCTCGATGCCGCGGCGAAACTCCACGTTGTTCCAGAACATGATGAGGAAGGTGACCACCAGCGCAATGGCGAAGAGCCACGCCAGCCGGGTGAGGCGACGCAGTGCCCCGCCGGCTGCCGCAAACGCGCCATAGAACCAGTTCGCCAGCCCGTACATCAGCACCAGCAGGATGATCCACACCACCTTGCTGGCGGTGCCGCGCTTGTTGTCGATCGCACAGTCGACAAGGCACCAGATCGGCTGCACCAGCACCATGAACAGCATGAGCAGGGCGAAGGCAATCGCGAAGCCGAGCAGCGCGAGGGCGGCAAAGCCTGTGACGGTTTCAATCATGCGGCGATTTTCGTGCGGCAGTGCAGCGGCGGAGGCGGCACTGTAAGGCCCGGCCCGACCGTCGTGCAAACGTGTCCGGGACCGGACATCGTGTGTACCATCCGACGCCGGCCGAAACTCGAGACTCGGCCTTATGGAGCGGCATGGCAAAGCAAGTTCGCAGTCCGCGACGCAACGCCGGGCGCCACGCTGCTGCCGTGCGGGGCGGACCCTCGGCCGCCGGCCTGTCGAGGGCCTCCGAGCCGCAACTGATTCGGGCCTCGGAAGCGATTGCGCGGAAGGCAAACGCCGCGTCACTGCCACGGGCCGTTGCCGAGGCGTTGGAGCGAATCCGCGACCTCGTACATGCCGGCCGGCACGCCGATGCCATAGACACGGCGGCCGCCGCACTGGAATCGACCGAGGACCCCTCGGCGCGACTGGATCTTCTGGATGCGCGCGTCACGAGCGCGCTTGCGCTGCTCGAACTGGCGCGCGCAGAGACCGACGCGCAGCAGATGATCGCACTGGCAGATCGCAGCCGGTCCGCAGCCGCACAGGCGCGTGCACTGTGCGCGATGGCAGCCGTGCAGGCACGGCAGGAACGCGTGGAGCCCGCGCGCAAGACGGCCGCGGCGGCCCTGCGGGCCGCCCGTCGCAGTGGCGAGCCGGCGCTGGTCGCACTGGCCCTGCTGCGGCAGGCCACCGCCGAAATGCTGTCCGGCTCCGGGAAGGCCGAGCCGACGGCAGCCGAAGCCGCCCGACGTTTCGAGGAACTCGGCGACGCAGCACAGCAAAGCCAGGCACTGCGCGTGCTGTGCAGCGTACGCCTGCTGCGGGCCGACACGCCGGCCAACCGAGCACTCGGCGAGCGCGCGGTCGAACTCGCGCGCGCCGCCGGCGACAAGGGCGCCGAGAGCCGGGCGGTCAACACGCTCTACTCCAGTCACCCCGACCTGGCGCAGCGCCTGCGTGGCCTGAAGCAGGCGCTGCAGCTCGCCGTCGAGGCCGGCGACCGGCAGCAGGAGGCGAGCGCGCTGCACAACCTGTGTCTCACCTACAACCGGCTCGGGCTGCGGCACCACGCGCTGAGGCTGATGCGGCGCTCGCTCGATCTGCGCGGCGCTAGCCTCGCGCCGCAGGCGGCGCTCAACCCGTTGCTGATCGTTTGCACATTGCAGGCGAGCGTCGGCGACCGCGCGGGATTTGAGGAAGCACTGGTGCGCCTGCAATCGGCGAGTGAGGCGGCCAAGCTGGCGCCGGGCTCGAAGCTCGCCTCCTGGATTCAACACGCGCCCGCGCGCGGCGAGCGCTGGATCGACCCCGGGGCCGCCGTGACGCTGTGGCGGCCCTTGGTGCGCGGCCTGCGCGACAGCGAATGGGGCAAGCCGCTGGTGCTGGCGATGACGACGCGGGCGGAACTGCGCGCCGGCAACGCGCAACGGGCACTGGCGCTGAGTGAACGCGCGGCGTCGCTGGTGCGCCGGCGCAGCGGCCGCCTCGGCGGCGGGGCGGAGTCCGACGCGCACGTGCTGTGGCAGCACAGTCGCGCGCTGCGCGCCTGCGGACGCGACGCCGATGCCGTTGCGGTGGCCGGCGAGGCTTACCAGCGCCTGCTGAGTGCGATCGAAACGATGAGCGACGAAGGGCTGCGGCGCAGTTACCTGCACGCCCCGACCTCGCACGCGGAACTGCTGGCGAGCTGGGTGGAAGCGGCGCGCGAGCGCAGGCTGGCGCCGGCGCGCTACCGCGCCCACCTGGGCGGCGCGAGCGAACTCGGCGAGAGTGTCGAGCGGCTGGTCGAGTCCGGCCTGCGGCTCAATGGGCAGCCGACGGAAGCCGCCCTGCACGAAGCGCTGATCGAGGAAGTGGCCGAACTGCTCGGCGCGCGCCGCGCACTGCTGGTGCTCGAGGACGCCGGCGGCCGGCGCGTGGCCGGCGCGCAGCTGCCCGACGGCGAGGATGCGACCGCGCTGCTGGCGGCGATCGGGCCCTGGCTCGACGAAGCGAACACGCGGCGCAGCTCGCGTCTTCTCCACGGCCCCGACGGCGCCGACCCGATCGACCAGCGCAGCTGCATCGTCGCGCCCCTGATCTCGCATCGCGACGTGCTCGGCTTCGTCTACGCCGATCTCGAAGGCAT
>DAOMFI010000104.1:0-10862 GCA_035429725.1 Burkholderiaceae bacterium
GGGATCGCCTCGGCCCAGATGCGGCCGCCGTGACGGCGGATGATCTTCTGCACGGTGGCCAGCCCGACGCCGGTTCCTGCGAACTCGCTCGCGCTGTGGAACCGCTGGAATAGGCCGAACAGCTTCTCTGCGAAGCGCATGTCGAAGCCGGCACCGTTGTCCTTCACAAAGAAGTTCGGGGTGCCGCCTTCCGGTTTGACGCCCAGTTCTATGCGCGCCTGGGGGTTCTTGGCGGTGAACTTCCAGGCGTTGCCAAGGAGGTTCTGCAGCACGAGGCGCAGCAGCGTTGAGTCGCCATCGACGCGAAGATCCGGCGCGATGACGAACTCGACCACACGTGCCTGATCATGTGCCCGCAGGTCATCGGCCAGTTCGCGCGCGATCTGGGATAGATCGACCCGCTCGCGGGTCAGTTCGCGGCTGGTCATGCGGGACAGCGACAGCAGCGTCTCGATCATCGAGTTCATGCGCTGGCTGGCGGCAACGATCCGGCGCAGGTGGTCGCGCCCGAGATCGTCGAGTGGCTTGCCGCGGTCGCCATAGTCCTCGAGCACGATCGTGGCAAAGCCGTCGACCACGCGCAGCGGCGCGCGCAGGTCGTGCGAGACCGAGTACGAGAAGCTGTCGAGTTCGCGCACGGCGTGGTCGAGCTCGCTCGAGCGCTCGGCAAGCTGTCGGGTGCGCTGCTGGAGATCCGCGCGAAGCTGGTCGACCTCTTCCGGATGAGCGGCCGCAAGGTGAGCGAGGAGTGGCGTCAGGTCGTGGACGGCGCCGACATAGCCTGCGAACGTCCCCGCAGCCGCAAAGACCGGCACGCCCGATATCGCAAGCACACGGGGGGTCGCCGCCGGCGTGAGCCCGTCGATGTCGAGCCGGACATCGAAGAACGGACCCCGCGCGTTGAGCGCCTCAGCCAATGCGGGCGGAGCATTTGCGCCTGGTTCGATCTCCCACGGCCGGCGACCGACCAGTGCTGCGCAGTCAAACCAGTCGACAACGCGGTGTCCGCGCTCCGCTTCGACGACCACTCCCTCGGGACTGGTGCGCCAGGTCCAGCTTGCAGCGGCGCCCAGCGCAAGTTTCAGGCGCCCGAGATCAGCGCGGGTGCGGCGTTGCTGCGACAGGGCGACGCCCGCCAACGTGAGCAATGCACCGACGACGGCCGCCGCCAGCAGCCACGGCGCCATCGCTGCGTCGGAAGCCGACGCCGCAGATGGCGCGGCGTACACCATGACCAGTCCAGCGAACAAGCGCTTCGCCCGGCTTGCCTCGCGCATGGGTGCGAGTACCCGCTCGCATGGACAACCACGCGAATCGTCTTCTGCTTTCGGAATTTGTGCCGTCCCCACCGGTGGCGATTGTGCAGCATCAGGCGCCTCCGCGCGAGTTGTCGGCCGCCCGTCGGCGGCGCGTGAAATGCCTGCGGAACGGGCAGCTTTTCGAGGGGGCTTCCGGGTGCGTTCCCGACTAGCCTGCCGTGATCGCCGTCCCGGTGCGACCGCTCGCGCCCCGCCCATGCCGCACGTCCAAGCTCCCGCACTGCTGCAGCGACTTCGTCGCCTGCTGGGCGTGCGCGCGGGTCGTGCGGGACCGCTCGCTTCCGATACGCGGGCGACGGCGCGTGACGATGCCAGCTTCCATCCCATCGTGCTGCCCGGAGGCCATGCGCGCTTTCGCTCGATTGCACTGCCAATGATCGGCGTGCTCGTGCTGGTTGCGAGCTGGGCTGTCGGTGTCAGCTACTACTTCCATCACCGCAGCTCGGCCGCGCTGTTCGTCGCGGAGCAGCGCGCGCGTGCCGAGCGCGGCGCGTCCACGGTGGAGGCCTCCATCCTCGATGACTACCGCGGCGTCGAGCGGGCCGCGCGCATGCTGGCGGAGCGCTCCGATCTGGTGGCCGCGCTGAGTCGTGCCGACGCCGACGACTCGGTCCGGGTGTGGGCTCAGCGCACGCGGCACCTTGGCGGGGATATCGTCGCCGAGATCTACGATGCACGCGGCCAGCTGATCGATCGGGTCGGCGACCCGGGCCGGTATCGCCTGACCGGCACTGCGGAGGCCGACGCCGTGCGCAGGGCACTTGCGGGCAGCGAATCCCTCACGGCGGAAGAGTGGCTCGAAGGCCTGAACCTGCGTGCTGTTGTCCCGGTTCATGCCGGCGCGCGTGTTGTCGGCGCGGTCGCAGCGGAGCAGCGGATCGGCGCCGAGTACATCACGCGGCTGGCGAGTCGCATCGGGCTCGACATCGGCCTGGTTGCACGCGGACGAGCGCTCGCGGGCTCGGCTTCGGCGGACGACCCGCGCTGGCTCGACAAGATTGCTGATCGTGTCGCCCAGGGTGATGGCGGAGCCATCGCGCTGGACGGTGCGCGGGATGTCGCGCTCAAGCCGCTCGCGCTGCTGCCCGAGCCTCTGGCCGTTGCCGTGCTGATGCCCAACGACCACGCCTACGGTGAGCTGAGCGACTCGACCAATGCGTTCGCCACGGTCGTGCTGTTCACGATCCTGGCGACGATCGCGGCGGGTCTTTATCTCACGCGCTACCTGATCGCACCGGTCAAGGAACTCACGGAGCGGGCCGAAGAGCTGTCGCGCCGCTTTGCCGGCCGTCCCGCGGCGCGGCGCGGCGATGAACTCGACTCGCTGGTCGGCTCGTTCGAGGCGATGACCGCCGCGCTGCTATCGCACTCGGACCGGCTGGCGCGCGCTCACAAGAGCGAACTGCAGAACAGCCTCGAGCTGCAGCACCAGTACGCGCAGATGCGCCTGCTGCGCGGTCTGGCAGCGGCGGCCAACGAGGGCGACTCGGTCGAGGAGACACTGGAGCGCGCCTTGCGCGAGATTGGCGCGTATCTGGACTGGCCGCTCGGCCGCGTGGCGCTGCTTCAGGAGGACGTCGGAGCGGCGCCGCTGCCGCCCCGCTCGCTCTGGTTCGCCCGCGACAGCGAACGCTTCGGCCTGTTCATCGACGCCAGCAACCGCGCCCCGATCATTCCCTCGCCCGACCATCTGATCGGGCGTGCCTACCTCTCGGGTACGCCGCACTGGGTGTCCGATCTGTCGCGCATGGCGAACTGGAACCGCCTGGTCGAGGCGCTGGACGCCGGATTGCAGACAGGCATCGTCGTGCCCGTCATCGCGCGCGGCCATGTCACGGCGTTCATCGAATTCTTCTGCGATCACCGCGTGGAGGCGACGACCGAACAGCTTGAACTTCTGGAAGCGATCAGCGCCGAACTGTCACGCGTGGCGGAGCGGCAGCGTGCCGAACGCGAACTGCGCGAGCGCGAGGTTGAAGCCAGCCGTCTGGCGATGGTGGCATCGCGAACCGAACAGATGGTGATGATTCTGGACACGTCCGGACGCATCCAGTGGGCCAACGACGCCTGCGCCCAGTTCTCTGGCTACTCGCTGCAGGATGTGCGCGGTCGAGTGGCCCACACGCTTCTGCAGGGCCCCGACACGGACGCGTCCACGATTGTTGCCATCGGCGAGGCCATTGCGCGCGGTGAGTCGTGCCGTGTCGAGTTCATTGCCTATACGCGCGACGGCGACGCCCGGGTGCTCGAGGTCGAGGGTCAGCCGCTGCGCGACGAGCAGGGACGCTACTTCCAGTACGCGCTCATCAGCCCTGACATCACCGAACGCAAACGTACCGAGGCGGCGCTGCGTGAGAGCGCCGAGTACTTCAGGGCGCTCTTCGACGAGTCGCCGGTCGCGGCGGCCATCCAGGCCCCGGATTTCCGCATCGTCCGCGCCAACGCGGCCCAGGCACGCATGCTCGGATACACGATCGACCAGGTCATCGGCAAGGATTTGATCGCCTTCTGCCACCCCGACGACATGGACGCCGGTCATGCAGCCCGTAGCGCGCAGTTCGAGCACGAGCGTGGCCCCGTTACCTACGAACGGCGCATGCTGACTGCGGAAGGCAAGACGATCTGGGTGCGCGGCCACGCGGTGCGCTTTACCGATGCCAGCGGCGAGCGTTACACGCTGACGATGCTGGAGAACATCACTGAGAGCAAGCAGGTCGAGCGCGTGCTGCGTGAGGCCAAGGAGATTGCGGAGTCGGCCAGCCGCGCCAAGTCGCAGTTCCTCGCCAACATGAGCCACGAGATCCGCACGCCGATGAACGGGGTGCTGGGAATGACGGAACTGCTGCTGGGCACGGCGCTGTCCGACAAGCAGCGTCGGTTCGCCGAGTCGGTGTATCGCTCCGGCGAAGCGCTGCTCGAGATCATCAACGACATCCTCGACTTTTCGAAGATCGAGGCCGGCCGGCTCGAACTGGAGGCGGTCGACTTCAACCTGCGGACGGTCGTCGAGGACGTGTTCGAGCTGCTGGCGCCGCGCGCGCACCAGAAGCGGCTCGAGCTTGCGTCGCGGATCGCTCCCGCGGTGCCCACGGCAGTGCGCGGCGACCCGATGCGGCTGCGCCAGGTGCTGACGAACCTCGTCGGCAACGCGATCAAGTTCACGGAGACGGGCGAGGTCGTGGTGTCGGTCGGCGTGACAGGCGAGGCTCTGGAAGGCGGTGCCCGCCGGGTCCAGTTCGAGGTGCGTGACACCGGCATCGGCATGCGGCCGGACGCACTGGAGAAACTCTTCACGGTCTTCATGCAGGCAGATCAGTCGATGTCGCGGCGCTACGGCGGTACCGGACTCGGTTTGGCCATCAGCAAACAGCTCGTCGAGCTGATGGGCGGTCGGATTACCGCCGAGAGCCGGTTTGGCGAAGGTTCGGTATTCCGCTTCGAGGTTCCGCTGGCGCCCGGCGCGGTCGACATGCTGCCGGTAGCCGTCGAGTCGGAGCGGCTGCGTGGCCGGCGCGTGATCCTCGTCGAGGACAATCCGACCAACCGCAGCATTCTCGAGGCGCAGCTGCGCGGCTTCGGCGTTGACATTGCCACCGCCGACAACGGCTCGACGGCGCTCGAGCTGATGCGCGCTGCGGCACGGGCCGGAACGCCGTTCGAAGCGGCCGTCATCGACATGAAGATGCCGATCATGGACGGTCTGACGCTGGCGACCGAGATGCGACGTGATCCGGACCTTGTTGACGTGCGACTGCTGATGCTGACGTCACTGGGCAACGGCAACGAGGCGCGGCAGGCACATGACAGCGGTATCGAGGTCTACCTCACCAAGCCGGTGCGGCAGGCCGAACTGATCGACGCGCTCGGCCGTGTCCTGCACACGGAGGCGCCGCCGGCGCCGTTGCTGCTCAAGGCGGCGCCGGGCCGGCGCGCGCGCGTGCTGGTGGTCGAGGACAACCCGGTCAACCAGGAGGTCGCGCGCGCGATGCTCGGCGAACTGGGTTGCACGATCCGCGTGGCGTCCGACGGACGGGAAGCGCTGGCGGCGCTGCGTGACGAGGCCTTCGACCTCGTGTTCATGGACTGCCAGATGCCGGAGATGGATGGATTCGAGGCCGTGCGGCGCTTCCGGGCCTCGACGGCCAGCGGGTACGCGACCCGGTGTGACGCGCCCGTCGTGGCCCTGACTGCCAATGCGCTGGCGGGCGACGCCGAGCGCTGTCTCGCCGCTGGATTCAACGACTATCTCGCGAAACCGGTGCGGCGTGAGCAACTGGACGCGGCTCTCGCCCGCTGGGCACCGGATCAAGGAGACCGAACGCAGCCGCGCGAGGCGCTGCCGATCGCGATTGAGGACCCGGAGACGCCACTAGCACCCGTGTCTGCAGCGGCGCGGGTGATCGATCCGGGGATGATCGAGCTGATACGTGACATGGAACGGCGCGGCTCGAGCCGATTGCTGGAGCGGCTCGTCGCCACCTACATCACCACGGCCGGGAAGCTGGTCGAACAGGCTGCCCACGCGCTGAAGGCCGGGGATGCCGGTGCGCTGCAGCTGGCGGTGCACACGCTGAAGTCATCGAGCGCCAATCTGGGTGCCATCGCACTGTCGCGGCGCTTCGCTGAACTGGAGCGCCTGGCGCGGAGCCGCGAACTACAGGCGGCGCAGGACGAGTGGAACGGCGTGCGCATCGAATTCGAACGTGCCGTGCAGGAGTTGTCTGAAATCGTTGCCGCCGACGAGGCGGTCACGCCGAGCTGAGGATCAAGTGTTGCTGATGAACAAGGACGCGCAGGTACCGGGCAAGCGAACCGACGAATCCCTCGAGGGGGGGCGGGACGGGCAACGTGGCGACCTGGTGCTGCTGGTCGACGATGATCCGGTGGCGCGGCTGCTGACGGCCTCCGCGCTCGCCGAACGCCAGTGGCGGGTGATCGAGGCGGACGGGGGGGCCAGTGCGCTGGAGCTCTACAGCAACAATCAGCCGGACGTCGTCGTTCTCGATGCGCTGATGCCCGATGTCGACGGTTTCATTACCTGCGAGCGCCTGCGCCGCCTGCCGGGCGGCGAGCACGTGCCGATCCTGATGCTCACGGGCCTCGACGACGAGACGTCCATTGCACGAGCCTATGAGGCCGGGGCGACGGACTTCTTCGTCAAGAGCACCACGCAGTGGACGCTGCTGTCGGAGCGCCTGCGGTACATGATCCGCGCCTCGCGCATGCGCGAGGAACTTGCCGAGAGCCGGGCCAAGCTCAGCAAGGCGCAGCGCATCGCACGGCTCGGCAGCTGGGAGTGGGACATTGCCGCGCGCAGGGTGAAGCTGTCGGAAGAGTGCTTCGCAATTGCCGGCCTGACGCAGCAGGATGACGGCCTGGCCGACTGGTTCGTGTGGTCGCGCGTCGTCGAAGACGAACGGGCTCGCATCGAAATGATGTTCCGTGAGGCACTGGCCGCCAACGGCCAGATGAACTTCGAGTGCCGCATCTCGCGCCCGACCGGGCAGGTGCGGGTCGTGCAGATCGAAGGCGAAGTCGACCGCGATGAAGCCGGCCGCGCTACCGCGGTGCACGGCGTGATCCAGGACATCACCGAGCGCAAGCAGGCCGAAGACCAGATCCGGCAACTGGCCAACTACGACAGCCTGACGGGACTGCCGAACCGCCGCTTCTTCCGCGACCAGTTCCAGTCCGCGCTGGAACGCGCGCGGTCGAGCGGCACTGCGGTGGGAGTGCTGTTCATTGACCTCGATCGCTTCAAGCAGATCAACGACACGCTCGGTCACCAGGTCGGCGACCAGCTGTTGCGAGAGGTGGCCAAGCGCCTGTACCAGTGCGTGCGCGAAAACGACACTGTCGCCCGCGGCGCCGAATCCAAGGGAGCGCTGCGCAACGGTCGCCCGCCCAGCATCGGTTCGGCCACGCGCAGCCTCGCGGCCGGCTCGCAGGCCGCTCCGGCGGCAGGCGGCGGCAACAGCGTCGCCCGTCTGGGAGGTGACGAATTCACGATCCTGCTGACCGATCTGGCGGAACCGGGCGCGATCGAGGCCGTGGCCCAGCGCCTGCTCGAGACCATGCGCCGGCCGTTCTCGTTCTCCGGCCACGAACTCTTTGTCACGACCTCGATCGGCGTGGCCACGTACCCGCTGGACGGCAACGATGTCGACACGCTGCTGCGCAAGGCCGACATCGCGATGTACGCGGTCAAGGACAGCGGCCGTAATGGCGTCATGCGGTTTTCGACGGCAATGAACACCGCAACGGCCGAACGCTGGCGCCTGGAAACGGCGCTGCACCGCGCGCTCGAGCGCGAGGAACTGGTGATGTACTACCAGCCCAAGGTCAACGTCATCGATGGCGCAATTGTGGGCGCGGAGGCGCTGATGCGCTGGAAGCGCGGCGGCGAGCTGGTACCCCCGGGTGAGTTCATCGCGGTCGCCGAAGAGTCGGGACTGATCGTTCCGATCACAGAGTGGGCGGTGCGCGAAGTCTGCAAGCAGATGGTGGCGTGGTCGGAGGACGGCATGCCGCCGATGCCGGTTTCGATCAACATTTCCGGCCGCCATATCCAGCGCGCCAATCTGGTCGAGCCGGTGCAGGCGGCGCTGGCGGGCTTCCGCCTGGACGCGCATCTGCTGGAACTCGAGCTCACCGAGACGGTGCTGATGCAGAACCTGGGTCACGCTCTGCCGCTGCTGCAGGCACTGAAGGAGCTCGGCGTGGCGATTTCGGTCGATGACTTCGGCACCGGCTACTCGTCGCTGTCCTACCTAAAGAAGCTGCCGATCGACACACTGAAGATCGACCGGTCGTTCGTGCGCGAACTGGAGACGAGCAGCGACAACGCAGCGATCGTCGCGGCCATCATCGCCATGAGCAAGAGCCTCAAGCTGCGAGTCGTCGCCGAAGGCGTCGAGACTCAGGGCCAGATGAACCGGCTGTTCGAGCAGGGCTGCCAGCTGATGCAGGGGTTCCTGTTTTCCCCGGCCGTACCCGGAAGCGACTTCCACGGCCTGATTCGCAATGCCTCCGGACGACAGCACTGGCGCGTGCAGTTCGGCTTCCGTTCGGCGGCCGTGCAACCGGCGGACGCCCTTGATACCCACTCCAACGGTCGACGCTACGGCGCGACTGATCCGGACTTCGTCGGACCGCCACGACCGCCGGTCGATGCAGCACAGGACACGCTGCGCGCCGTTGGTGACACCGGCGAGCGCGGCGGGCAGCGCGATCGGGCACTCAAGTGGGCCACGCGGTTCGTCGGCCGCGACGGCTAGCCAGTCTTCGTCCGCGCGCTGTGCCGGAGCTGGTGCTTCACTCGACGAGGCCGTGCTTGATCGCGTAGTGCGTCAGTTCGGCATTGTTGCTCATGCCCATTTTTTCCAGTATCCGCGCGCGGTAGACGCTGACGGTCTTCGGGCTGAGTGCGAGCTCTTCGGCAATGTCGGACAGGCGTTTGCCCGAGGCCATCAGCTTGAGCGTCTGGAACTCGCGGTCCGAGAGTTTCTCGTGCGGCGCGACGGCTTCTTCCGGGGCGTTCAGGTTCTCGATCAGCGCCTGCGCGATCTCCGGCGTCACGTACTTCTTGCCGGCGATTACCATTGAGAGCGCTTCGAGCAGCTTGTCGGGCGCGCTGCCTTTGTTGAGGTAGCCGAACGCGCCGGCGCGGAACGCGCGCACCGCGTACTGATCTTCGGGGTACATGCTGACCATCAGCGCCTTCAGGCGCGGATACTCCTCGCGCAGCGACTTGAGGATCTCGATGCCGTTCTTGCCGGGCAGTCCGACATCCATCACCAGCACGTCAGGCTCGCCGTGTTTCTTCAGCTCGGCGCGCAGCTGGCCGTAGTCGGCCGCCTCGGCGACGATCTGCACGTCCGGGTGCTCCGAGAGCACCTGGACGATGCCACGGCGCACGATCGCATGGTCATCGACGACGATCAGCCTAACCGGCATCGGGTCCTCCAGTAGCAGGCGCCGTCGCGCGCGGGCGTGACGGCGGCAACGGTGGGATCGAGAACATTACGGTCGTGCCGCGGCCGGGCGAAGTGGAGACTTCTGCCCAGCCATCGAGCCCGCGCGCACGCTCGAGCAGGCCGCGCACGCCAAATCCCGGTGTGACGGACAGGCTGTCGGCTTCGAACCCGACGCCGTCGTCAGCGATCTCGAGCGTGACTTCATCCTCGAGTGCGAACAGCTGCACATGAACGGCATGCGCACCCGCGTGCTTGCGCACGTTCGTCAGCGCTTCCTGGGCGACACGATAGAGCGCCGCGGCCCGATCGGGGGCGATCTCGAACTCGTCGCGATTGCTGTGGAAATCGATCGGCAGGCCGGTGCGTTCGCCGAATCCGCGCGCAAGCCATTCGAGCGCCGCCACGAGGCCGGCGTCCAGCACAGCGGGCCGCAGTGCGTGCTGGATGCGGTGTGTGGCGACGACGGCCGATTCGAGCAACTGCTGGATCGCGCCGAGCCGTTCGGTGTGCTGAGACTCGCTGCCGAGATCGCGTGCAAGCCGCACGACTTCAAACTTCAGCGCGGTCAGCGCGCCGCCGATGTCATCGTGGATCTCCTGCGCAATCGCACGACGTTCGTCCTCCTTGGCGCGCTCCAGGTGCTGCGTCAGCGCGTGCAGCTTGCGTTCGCTTTCGACCAGCGCCTCTGCGGCGCCGCGCGCTTCGCGCCGCGTGCGCGCCGCCTGCAGGCTGTGCTGCAGGGCTGAGGCAACGCGGAACATGCGTGTCTTGAGGACGAAGTCGTCGGCACCGGCATGCAGCGACGCGACGGCGAGTTCCTCAGACATCTCGCCCGACAGCACGATGACGGGGATGTCGGGATCAAAGGCCTTCGCCACCTTCAGCGACGCGAACGAATCGAAGCGCGGCAGGTTGTGGTCGGTGATCACGGCATCGACCGGGCCCTGCGAAAAGGCGTCGCGCATGCCGGGCTCGTCCTCGACGCGCACGGTGCGCGGGCGCAGGCCTTCGCGCATCAGCATCGCCAGGAGCAGCTCGTAGTCGAGTTCCGAGTCCTCGACGACGACCAGGCGCGGCGCGGTGGGATCACTGGTGTTCACGGTGGCAGGCATTGTCGCGGATTTGGCGGCGGGGATGCATGACGGTACGCGGCGCGGCGGTCAGTGCTGATTCGAAAAGCGGCGGGTTCCCGTGCAGCCGCTGCGCCGCGCCGTCACCGCGTGCCACCGACTAAAATTCGCTCTGCAAAGTCCGCCGGACGATCGCGGCACCGTACAACCGATGTCGAGGAAAGTCCGGACTCCACAGAGCGACGTAGCAGGTAACGCCTGCCCACCGTGAGGTGAGGATCAGAGCAACAGAGACGAGTCGACCGGCTGGGGGCGCGCGTAGCGCGCCCCCAAAGTCTCGATAGGCAGGGCCGCTGTAGAGCGGAATTGCTGAGGGTGCGGCGCGCAAGCGACGTGCCCGACGAGGCGACGCCGAGTCGGGTGAAACGGGCAATCTCTACGTGGAGCAACACCAAATAGGCGGCCGGTGATCCTGCTCGGGGAGGCCGCGGGTAGGT
>DAOMFI010000105.1:0-10537 GCA_035429725.1 Burkholderiaceae bacterium
CGGCCGCTCGACGCGACCGGCGCTTGGCTCGATCAGTCCGTGCAGCAGGCGCAGCAAGGTGGTCTTGCCGCTGCCGTTGGGTCCGACCAGCGCGACCCGCTCGCCAGCTCGGATCGCCAGGCTCAGGGGAGCCAGGGCCTGCGCCGCACCGAATCGCACCTGCGCTTCGTGCAGCTGGAAGACCGTTTCCGTCGTGTGCGGGACGGCGCGATCCGTGGGCGTGACCGCGTCGAGCGCGCTCGTTGCGTGGCGTGCTGTGGCGTCTTCACGCCGCGTCGCGCCAAGGATCGCTGCGCGGCTCTCCGGCGGCGCGCGGCGCAAGTCTTCGCAGCGGCTCGGCGAAGTCATGCCGGCAGCACCCGGGTGACGTCGCTGACGTTGCCATCGATCCGCTCGCGCCAGACGCGCAGCGCGGCGATGGCGACATTGAGCAGCAGCACCACGGCGATCAGCACGATCCCGAGCGCCATCGCCAGCGGCAGGTCTCCCTTGCTGGTCTCGAGCGCGATGGCCGTCGTCATGACGCGCGTGAAGCCATCGATGTTGCCGCCCACGATCATCACCGCGCCGACTTCTGACACGGCGCGTCCGAAGGCGGCGATCAGTACGGTCAGCAGCGCAAAGCGCTCGTCGAACGCGAGCAGCAGTCCGCGCATGAGCGTCGACGCGCCGAGCGAACGCAACTGTTCCCCGTGCCCGCGATCAGCGTCCTCGATGGCCTGCCGCGTGAGCGCAGCCACGACGGGCGTGACCAGTACGACCTGGGCGGTCACCATCGCCGGAAACGAGTACAGCCAGCCGAGAAACCCGAGCGGCCCCGAGCGTGACAGCAACAGGTACACGATGAGTCCCACGACGACCGACGGCAGGGCGAGCAACGTGCTCAGCACCGTCAGCACGGCGCCGCGCCCCGGGAATCGCGCCACGGCAAGCCAGGCGCCCGCGACCAGTCCGAGACCAAATGCGATCGCGCAAGCCGTCGCGCTGACGGCGAGGGAGCGACCGACGATGGCGACCAGCTCCGGGTCGAGCGCGAGCAATAGCTGCCACGCCATCAGCGTGGCTTCAGTCAAGGTGTTCATGGAAGCTGCCATCCTAAGCAGCCGCCCCGGCGCTGAGAGGCCGTTTCAACGCCTCGCGTAGGAACGACGGTTCATACGTTGGCCGTGAAAACAGGCGGAGCAGGCCCCATCGTGCTCTGCGGTCCGGGTCATCGGGCAAACTTGCGCCGTGCACAAGATCGAACTCTCGTATTCCCTGACGGGGCAGCGCACCCCGGAGGCGCTGATCCGCAATCCGCTGATCGAGCTGCTGGCGGCGGTCCGGGCCGAGGGTTCGATCTCCGGCGCGGCCCGTGCGCTGCGGCTGTCTTACCGCCACGTATGGGGTGAACTCAAGCGCTGGGAACGCGAACTGGACCGGCCGTTGATCGTCTGGGAGCGCGGTCAGGCGGCGCAGCTGACGTCCTTTGGCGACAAGTTGCTGTGGGCTGAGCGGCAGGCGCAGGCACGACTCGCGTCGGAAATCGCCGCCCTGCACGCCAACCTCGAGCGAGCGTTCGGAATGGCGTTCGACGACGCAACCCATGCCCTGACGGTGCAGGCGAGTCACGACAGCGCGCTGGTGTTGTTACGCGAACATTGCCTGCCGGCGCGGCTGCACCTGGACATCGGCTTCACCGGCAGCGTCGACGCACTACGCGCGCTGAAGGCGCGCCGTTGCACGCTGGCCGGATTTCACGCGCCGCCGCGACCGCCACGCGGGGGTCGCATCGAACGTGCCTACGCCGGACTCCTGCCCGCTGGACAGCAAAGCCTGATCGGCTTTGCGCGGCGTGTGCAGGGGCTGGCCGTGGCGCCAGGCAATCCGCTCTCGCTGTCGTCGATGGCCGATGTCGTCACGCGCAAGGCGCGCTTCGTCAACCGGCCGGAGGGCACCGGCAGCCGGCTGCTGACCGATGCCCTGTGCGACGAACAGGGTGTGCTGGTGGGCGACATTGTTGGCTACGAACACGAGGAACCGTCACACGCGGCCGTGGCACAGACGATTGCGTCCGGCCGCGCCGATGTCGGTCTGTGCATCGAAGCAGCGGCGCGCAGCCGCGGGCTCGACTTCGTGCCACTGCTATGGGAGGAATATTTTCTCGTTTGCCTGGTAACGGACCTGGACCAGCCGGCGCTGCGCGCGCTGCTCGCGGTACTGCGCAGCGACGACTGGCAACGCCGGCTTGCTTCGCTGGCAGGCTATGCGCCAGCGCGCAGCGGGCAGATCCTCGCGCCGCACGAAGCGCTGCCCTGGGCCTCCGCGATTGAAGCGCCGGAGGCGCCCGTCAAACCAGTCCGTCGAAAAGCACCACGCTGACCGGTTCGCCCGCGGCCACAGGGCCGCGCCCGTGTTCCAGCACGATCAGGCAATTGGCCCGCGCCATGGAGCTGAGCACCCCCGAGCCTTGCTGTCCCGTGAGGTGCACGGACCACCGGCCCTGAGTGTCCTGCTCGACGATGGCCCGCTGATATTCGGTGCGGCCGGGCTTCTTGCGGATGGCGTCGCGCGCCGGTACCTGCAGCATCGGCAGAGCGCCGCCGTGGCTGGCGCCGGCGGCGGCGAGCAAGGCTTCGCGCACGAACTGGTAGAAGGTGATCATGACGGCAACCGGGTTGCCGGGCAGGCCGAAGAACAGCGCATCGCCCACGCGGCCGAAAGCGAGCGGTCGGCCCGGCCGCATCGCGATCTTCCAGAACGCCGCCTCGCCCAGACGCGCGAGGATCGCCCGCGTGAAGTCCGCCTCGCCGACCGATACGCCGCCGGTCGTGATGACCACGTCCGCGTCCGCCGCGGCGGACGCGAGCGCCGCTTCGAGCGCGGCCGGATCGTCGCGCACGACGCCGAGGTCATGCACTTCGCAGCCGAGGCGAGTCAGCATGCCGTGCAGCGTGTAGCGGTTGGAGTCGTAGATCGCGCCCGGTGCGAGCGGTTCGCCAATCGAAACCAGCTCGTCGCCGGTGGAAAAAAACGCAACCCGCAACCGCCGCCGGACCGGAACCTCAGGCAGCCCGAGCGAGGCCAGCAGACCGATGTGCGCCGGACCGAGGACGCAGCCGGCATTGATGCAGGGCTTGCCGCGCGCGAGGTCTTCGCCCCGGTAACGCAGATGCTGGCCCGCACGTTGCCCCGGCGGCACGCACACGCCGCGCGCATCGACGCGCACCACCTCCTGGACCACGACGCAGTCCGTGCCGGTTGGCAGCACCGCGCCGGTCATCACGCGCACGCACTCGCCGGCGCCCACTTCCCCCGTGTAAGGATGGCCGGCGAAGGCTTCGCCGACCTGGCGCAGGACCGTTTCCTCCCCGGAGGAAAGATCGGCATGCCGCACGGCCCAGCCGTCCATGGCCGTGTTGTCGTGCGCCGGGACGTCGAACGGACTGACGATGTCTTCCGCCAGCACCCGGCCCAGCGCGCCACGCAGCGCGACGCGCTCGATCAGCGGCACGGGTGTCACGCAGCCGCGAATGATGCGCAAAGCGTCGGCCACCGGCAGCGCGTCCGGGTCGTACGCGTCGAGCGCGCGAATGGCAAGCGTCAGCGGCTTCATGACCTCTCGAACTGCGCGATCTCGCCGCGGGTGTTGATGTTGATGAAGGCTTCCGGCTCGTCGTCGAAAGCGACCTCGACGACGTGCAGCGTCGAATACCAGAGGTCGATCTTGCGCTCGCCGCCGGCCAGGAACCGGGCCAGGTGGGGGCGGACCCGGGTGTGCACCAGCGCGAACACGGGGTGCGGCTGCGTGCCGGTGCGCGCGACCGCAAGATCGGCGTCGTCGCGCGCGCGCGCGGCCGCCAGACGAGTGACGAGGTCGCGCGGCAGGAAAGGCGAGTCGCACGGCGCCGTTACCAGCAACGGCGCGGCGGTCGCGTGCAGACCGGCGTCGAGACCGGCCAGTGGCCCGGCAAATCCGCCCAGACGGTCAGGCACCACATCGAGACCGAAGGACGCGTACTGCCCGAGGTTCTGGTTGGCATTGATCAGCAGCGCATCGACCTGAGGTCGCAGCCGCTCGATGACATGCGCGATGAATGGCCGCCCCCTGAATTCGACCAGCCCCTTGTCGACACCGCCCATCCGCCGGCCCTGACCGCCGGCAAGCACCAGCCCGCAGATTTCGGCGCGCATCACGTGCGCGCCCCCTCGAAGCGGTGCCGCCCGGTGAACAGCAGATAGTGCTTGCGGGCCGCACGGCCGATCATCGTCAGGCCGACGCGGCTGGCGATGCGCCACGCCATCTCGGTCAGTCCCGAACGCGACACGAGAAACGGAATGCCCATCTGCGCCGTCTTGATGACCATCTCGGAAGTCAGCCGGCCGGTGGTGTAGAAGATCTTGTCCGAGCCGTCGATGCTGTCGAGCCACATGCGGCCCGCGATCGCATCAACCGCGTTATGGCGGCCGACGTCCTCGATGAACACGAGGATGCGGCTGTCGGCGCCCTCGTTGGACGCCAGCGCGCAGCCGTGCACCGCACCGGCGGCGTTATAGATGGTTTCGTGCTGACGCACGGCTTCGAGCACGGCGAAGAGCGCTGCCTCCGACAGCCGCACGTCGTCGCGCAGGCGGATCGAATCGACTTCGTCCATCAGGTCGCCGAACACCGTGCCCTGTCCGCAGCCGGTGGTCACCGTCCGCTTGGCGAGCTTCTTCGCGAGCGACTTGACGCCACGTCGCGTCGTGACCGCCACGGCGTCCGTCTCCCAGTCAACCTGCACCGCGGCGAGTTCGTCCAGCGATGACACCAGCCGCTGATTGCGCAGATAGCCGATGGCCAGCGCCTCGGGCGCCTGCCCCAGCGTCATCAGCGTCACCACTTCGCACTTGTCGACGTACAGCGTCAGTGGGTGCTCGCCGGCGATCGGCGTCGGCACCATTGCTCCGCGCTCGTCGATGGCGTCGACAGGAAAAATCAACGGGCGGGACGCGTTGGTCAGCAGAAGTTGCATCGTTGATGGTAGTCCGGCCATGTGCCGCGCATCGGCCGCGGCACGCATCGGCACGCGTGCCCTGCTAAAGACCCTTCGTGCGTATTCCGTATTCCGGTTTGCGCTTGACGAGCCTAAGCGGGAATAATCTCCGCAGCTTGAAGGAAGATAGCATCGACACCGCTGCACACCCATTGCGAAGGCCGGCCGCGGTTGTGACGGCCAAGCGCCTCGTTGACAACCCGTGGACATCCGAGATCTGGGTGCCGGTCGCTGTCATCGAGCGTGCCGGCGCGCGTGAGGCGGCGCCGATCCTGCTCGAGCGCGATGAAGCCGGCGAGCGGTGGTTGCATCTAGGCTTTGAGGTCGACTTGAACCGCACCGAGGCCGACGGCTATTACCTGAACCTGACGACCGATCAGCCGGTCGCGTTTGTGGAGTGGGAACTGACGGCGCAGGGTGCCGAGCCGCGCTGGGTCACGCTCAGTTATCACGAGGCCGCGCGGCGCCTGGACGGCGGCGCCCAGGTCGAGGCAGTGCCGATGCCGGGCGAATGGCTGCCGTGGCTTGCGGCCTTCACACAACAGCACCTGCAGGTTCCGGAGAAGAAGCGCCGCCCGGCTCCGGCCTCGTTCCTCGGCGCCAAGCGCGACAATCGATGAGTTCACACGAGCGCATTGAGCGTGCATGGAACTGCTCGCAGCGTGCAGGCGACGAGGGAGCCTGGCATGAGCTCTGAGCCGGAATCGTTTCTTGCCCGCTGGTCCCGGCGCAAGCGTGAGGCGGAGCGCGAAGCCGAACGCCCCGCGAGTGCGGCCGCGGCGGAGCGGCCCATGGCATCGGCAGCAGCTCCGGGCAACGAAGGAACTGCGAAAGTTGCAACACTCCAGGCTCCGACGGCAGCGCGTGAGCCGGCCGCACCGCCTGAGGTGCCGCTGCCGCCGATCGATTCGCTCGATGGCTTGCGGTCGGACTACCAGGCGTTCTTCCAGCAGCCTGTGGACGATGAACTGCGCCGTGCCGCGCTGAAGAAACTCTTCGCCGACCCGCACTTCAATCAGATGGACATGCTGGATGTGTACGTCGACGACTACACACAGTTCGAGCCACTGCCGGCGGCGCTTCGATTGCGTCTGCCGAGCGCCCGCGGTTTCCTGCTCGATTCCGAGCGCGAGGCGCTGGACGCCGCGGAGACACCGGGCGCGGCGGGCGGCGCGCGAGAAACCGAGACCGCTGCCGCGTGTGAAGTGGGCGATCTGGCCGCTCCCGCCGCTGGCCAAGTAGAAGACAGGCCCGCCGCGGGCAGCACGAGCGACGAAACCTATCCCGAACCGACGCCCGCGTCGAAGGCGCGTGCGGAGGTTGCGGCGGCCGACCCCTCCGGCGAGGCAAAGCCAACCTCATCGCCTGCCGTCTCGCCGGGCAATGCGCCCGTTTCCGATTCCACTCCCTCCTGAGCCCGCATGGCCACGCCTGGCGCTACGCTGAAAGTCTGCAACTGCAATCGCACGATGACGCTGGACGGGGCGGCGCTGGGCCGCGCGCTCGGGCGCGAGCCGATTCCGATCTACACCGAGCTGTGCCGCAAGGAGGTCGACGGCTTCACGTCCGCCTTGGGGGCCACTTCATGCACAGTTGCGTGCACGCAGGAAGCCCCGCTGTTCACCGAACTGGCGGCCGGTGTTGGCACATCGACGGAGTTGAAGTTTGTCAACATCCGCGAGGCGGCCGGATGGTCGGAGGAAGGTTCTGCCGCGACCGCGAAGATAGCTGCGCTGCTGGCGCTGGCAGACGTGCCCGAACCGCAGCCGGTCGCCGTGTCTTCGTACGCATCCAAGGGCGAGGTGCTGATCATCGGCCCGGCCGAAGCGGCGATCGCGTGGGCCGACCAGTTGGCCGACAGTCTGGCCGTCAGCGTCCTGATCACCACGGCCCGCGGTGCGGAACTGCCGGCGACCCGTCGCTACCCGGTGTGGTCGGGGTTGCCGCGTTTGGTCCAGGGCTACCTGGGCAAGTTCGAAGTCCAGTGGGATCAGATCAACCCGATTGATCTCGAGACGTGCACCCGCTGCAATGCCTGCATCAAGGCGTGCCCGGAGCAGGCGATCGATTTCACCTACCAGGTCGACCTCACGCGTTGCAAGTCGCACCGTGCCTGTGTAAAGGCCTGTGGCCCGATCGGCGCGATCGACTTCGGCCGCACCACGGCGACACGCACCGAGCAGTTCGATCTGGTGTTCGACTTGTCGGCACAGCCCTTGCTGCGCATGTCCGAAAAGCCCTTTGGCTATCTCGCGCCTGGGGCTGATCCACTGGAGCAGTCGCAGGCGGCGATGCGGCTGGTGCAGATGGTGGGTGAGTTCGAGAAGCCGCGCTATGTGCAGTACGACGAGAAGCTGTGCGCGCACAGCCGCAACACCAAGACCGGCTGCACGCGCTGCCTCGATGTCTGCGCGACCGACGCCGTGCGCTCGCTGGGCGACAAGATCTGGGCCCATCCGTTTCTCTGCATGGGTTGCGGTGACTGCGCAACGACGTGTCCGACCGGCGCCCTGCGCTTTGCCTATCCGGGTGTGGCCGACATCGGTGCGCGCCTGCGGAAGCTGCTGTCGGTGTATCGAGGTGCGGGCGGCAAGGACGCTGCCCTGCTCTTCCATAACGGCACGACCGGGCGTGCGTTGATCGCTCGCCTGGCGCGCACCGGCAAGGGCCTGCCGGCGCGGGTCCTGCCGATTGAAGTGCACAGCGTGGCGACGATCGGGATCGACGTCGTATTGAGCGCGATCGCGTATGGCGCCTGCCAGGTGTTCGCCCTGCTCGATGACGCCGGTGCCGAGGAGCACGGTGCCCTGCTGGACCAGCAGGCGCGCGTTGCAGACACGATCCTGAATGGACTCGGTTTTGGCGGCACGCACTGGCAGGCGCTGCGTGCAGCCGAGCCCGCCGCGCTGCAGACCGCGTTGTGGTCGGCGCTGCCGGCGAAGACGGTGGCCGAGCCCGCGGCGTTTCACCTCTCCAACCGCAAGCGCGAGTCGCTGGACTTCGCCATTCATCACCTGGTGCAGCAGGCATCGGCGCCGCCAGATGAGATCGCACTGCCGGCCGGCTCTCCGTTCGGCACACTTGCAATCGACGCTGCACGCTGCACCCTGTGCAAGTCGTGTATTGGCGCCTGTCCGAGTTCCGCGCTAATGGATACGGAGGACGCGCCGAAGCTGCGCTTCGTCGAGCACAACTGCGTGCAGTGCGGCCTGTGCGAGACGACCTGCCCCGAGCGAGCCATCAGCCTGGTGCCGCGACTCCTGACAACCCCGGCGTCACGCCAGCCCGTCACGCTGCATGAGGCCGAGCCGTTCAACTGCGTCCGCTGCGGGGCACCGTTCGGTACGCGGCAGATGATCGACGTCATGACCGGCCGCCTGGGCGCGCATCCGATGTTCGCCGGCACGGCGCTGCGGCGCATACAGATGTGCGCCGACTGTCGCGTCATCGACATGATGGAAGCGAAGAACGAAACGTCGATCTTCGACATCAAGCGATGACGCGTTCGGACCCCGCGATCGCAACGCCGCTTGCTCCCGAGGACGAGGGCCGCCTGCAGTTCTACGCGCTGCTGGCGCGGCTGTTTGCTGCGGGGCCGGACGATGGGCTGCTGCGCGCGCTGGCGCAGTCGGCCGCGAGCGTCGAAGGTGAGGGCGAACTCGCGCAAGCCTGGAACGCACTGGCCATCGCCGCGGCCCGAACGTCGGCGCGGGACGCCACGCTCGAGTTCGATGCCACGTTCATCGGGGTGGGTAAGGCGCCGGTCAGCACCTACGTCTCGCACTACCACCCGATCGCGCGCAAGGAAGCCCTGCTGGTGGAGCTGCGCGACACGCTCGCTCAACTCGGGCTGGCACGCACCGCCGCATCGGCCGAGCCGGAAGACAACCTCACCGCGGTCCTCGAGGTCATGCGGCACCTCGTTGCCGCCGGATCGGATGCGCAGTCGCTGCAACGACAGCGCGAGTTCTTTTCGCGCTATCTGCAGCCGGCGTACCGCGGATTCTGTGATGCGGCGCACAAGGCCGACCTCAGTAATTTCTACACGGCAGTAGTGCGATTGCTGGAAGTCTTCATGGAGTCTGACCTAGCTCAATTCGAGATGGGCTAGGCATACCGTTGAGGGACACCGAGCGTTGACGGGCTGTCGCTCAGGGGAGATGATCGCGGGGCCAAGGGGAATGAAGGATTGTTCATATGAATAACCATAACGATCAACCAAGCCGTCGCGGCTTTTTCAAGACCGTCGCGATTGGCAGCGCCGCTGCGGCGGCGGCCGTGGCGACGACCCTCGTCGGCGAGCACCGCTCCGCGCCGGAGGGCGCGGCAGCCGATGACTCGGCACAGCCCGGCTATCGCGAGACCGCGCACATCCGTCATTACTACCGCACCACCCAGGTCTAAACGGGAGACACCCCGATGCTTACGAAGAAATCCGCGGGGGCCGCGACGGCCCAGGGTCGCCTTGCGCGTGGCGTTTCCGGCATGCACGGCCGGACGATCGATCGCCGCACCTTCCTCAAGCGTTCCGGCGTAACCGCGGGTGCCGCGGCGTTCGCGGCGCAGCTTCCGTACGGCGCCATCGGCAAGGCTGAGGCGGCTCCGGCGGCGGCGCAGGCGGGCAGCGGCGAACAGGTTCGCCGCACGGTCTGCACGCACTGTTCGGTCGGCTGCGCGGTCGACGCCGTCGTGAAAAACGGCGTGTGGGTGAGCCAGGAGCCGGTCTTCGATTCCCCGCTGAACCTCGGCGCGCACTGTGCCAAGGGCGCATCGGTTCGCGAGCACGGCATGACCGAGCACTCGCACCGGCTGAAGTACCCGATGAAGCTGGTCGACGGCAAGTACCAGCGCATCAGCTGGGACCAGGCGATCGACGAGATCACCGCGAAGATGTCGAAGATCCGCGAGGAGTCCGGGCCTGACGCGGCCTACTTCATCGGCTCGTCCAAGCACAACAACGAGCAGGCCTATCTGCTGCGCAAGTTCGTATCGCTCTGGGGCACCAACAACTGTGACCACCAGGCGCGCATCTGCCACTCCACGACGGTCGCCGGTGTGGCGAACACGTGGGGCTACGGCGCGATGACGAATTCATACAACGACATGATGAATTCGAAGGCCATGATGTACATCGGGTCGAACGCCGCCGAGGCGCACCCGGTGTCCATGCTGTTCTCGCTGCATGCGAAGGAAAATGGCGCCAAGATGATCGTCGTCGATCCGCGCTTCACGCGCACGGCGGCGAAGGCCGATCACTACATCCGCCTGCGTTCCGGCGGCGACATTCCGTTCCTCTACGGGATGATGTATCACATCTTCAAGAACGGCTGGGAGGACAAGGCGTACATCGCCGCGCGCGTCTACGGCATGGACAAGGTCAAAGAGGAGGTCATGAAATGGACCCCCGACAAGGTGACCGAAGCCTGCGGCGTGCCCGAGGATCAGGTCCTGCTGGCGGCCGAGACGATGGCCAAGAACCGCCCCAGCACGATCGTCTGGTGCATGGGACAGACCCAGCACAC
>DAOMFI010000106.1:0-9991 GCA_035429725.1 Burkholderiaceae bacterium
CCCAGTCTCCAGCTCCGCCTCTCGCAGCACCTGGCGCTGACCCCGCAGCTGCAGCAGTCGATACGGCTGCTGCAGTTGTCAACGCTGGAGCTCAACCAGGAGATCGAGCAGGCGATGGCGGACAACCCGCTGCTCGAGCGTGACGACGACCCCCTTGCCGGCTCGCTGCGGCTGCGCACCGACGGTTCGATCGATCAGACGACTGCGCCCTCCGCCAGCGAGGTGACCGGTGGAGAAGCCGCTAGCGGCGAGGCCGAAAGCAGCACCGCCAGCGAGCCCGAAGTCGCCCATGACTCGGTGCTCGAGTGGGGGCGCGGCGAGTCGCGAACCGACGACGACGACTCGAGCGCGGTCGACTGGGCGGCGACACGCCCGTCGCTGCGGGAGCACCTGCTCCAGCAGCTCGCCTGTACGCAGGCGAGCCCGCGCGACCGGGGACTCGTCGAATTCCTGATCGAGGCCCTCGACGACGACGGCTACCTGCAGACGCCGCTCGAGGAACTCCTGTCCATGTGCCCGGACGCCGCGGAGGTCGAACTTGATGAACTGCGCTCCGCACTGCGCCTGCTGCAGAGCTTCGATCCGCCGGGCATCGGCGCGCGCGACACGGCCGAGTGCCTCCGCCTGCAGCTCGAAGTGCTCGCGCACAGCGCTCACGCCCCTGCGGGACTCGACCTGGCGCGCCGGATAGTTAGCGAGCACTTGCCTCTTTTGGCGGCGCGAGATTTCCTCAAGCTGAAGAAAGTTCTGGGATGCTCTGACGATGCCTTGCGGGCAGCGCACCAACTGATTCGCACACTGTCGCCGCGGCCGGGTGTAGCCTTTGGTGACACGCGCGCCGATTACGTCGTGCCGGAAGTGTTTGTTCGACGGATCAGGAATCGCTGGACTGCCGTACTAAACGCAGAAGTGATGCCGCGACTCCGGGTCAACCAGGCCTATGCCGACATCCTCAAGCGGGGACGCGGCGATCGCTCGGTGGATCCGGCCCAACGGGGACAGTGGACGACGCGCGTACAGGAAGCTCGGTGGCTGATCCGCAATCTGCAGCAACGCTTCGATACGATCCTTCGTGTGTCGCAGGCCATCGTGGACCGGCAGCACAATTTCTTCACGCATGGCGCCGTCGCGATGCGCCCGCTGGTCCTCAGGGAAATTGCCGATACGGTTGGATTGCACGAATCCACCATTTCGCGTGTCACATCCAACAAGTTCATGGCCACGCCGCACGGCGTATTCGAACTCAAGTTCTTCTTCGGCAGCCACGTGGCGACCGAGGCGGGAGGGGCGGCGTCGTCCACGGCGATCCGCGCATTGATCAAGCAACTGATAGGAGCTGAAGACACCCGGAATCCACTCTCGGACAGCAAGCTCGCCGAACTGCTGGGAGAGCAGGGCATCGTGGTTGCGCGACGCACGGTCGCGAAGTATCGCGAGGCCATGAAGATCCCCGCAGTGGCGATGCGCAAGTCGTTATAAGCGGGCCGCGGCAGTCGCCGCAGCGTTGTTCGAACCGACTGACTCCATCTTGGGGGTTTGCATGAATCTGTTGATCCACGGAAACCATGTCGAGGTCACGCCCGCGTTGCGCGACTACGTGGCCGGCAAGCTGAACCGCGTCGAGCGGCACTTTGACCAGGTCATCGATGCCAACGTGCAGCTGACGGTGGAAAAGCTGCGACAGCGAGCCGAGATCACTCTGCGGATGCGCGGCAACAACATTCACGTGGAATCCGAGGACGGCGACATGTATGCGGCGATCGACATGCTGATCGACAAGCTCGACCGCCAGGTCCTGCGGCACAAGGACCGGGTCAAGAACCACGCGGCGGACGCATTGAAGCGTCAGCAGGCGTTGCAGCAGTCCCAGTAGCCGGACCCGGACAGCAGGTGGCACGCCTCGACGCGAGCCACCTGTCCCGCGCCGGTTCCACTCCCTCTGAATCGCTTCCGGTAGCAGGCACTTTCGTGAAGACACGCGGAGTGTCGCCGTTCGGCCAGATCCCATTGGGGCCCCTTGGAACCACTACTCCAATCGATCATCCCGGGCCGGTGCGGCGCGGCAGTGCGGGTGTATGATCCGCGCCTTCTTTTTCAACGGCCCGCACTTCGCGCGTGGCGGAAAAGACTCCGGAAAGCTGCGGTTTCCTGAAGGATGGAACGCACGCCGCGCGCCTAGCCTCGCATCCAGTTCCGGCCCTACTCCAAGCTGATGAACCATCTTTCACGGCTGCTGCCTGCGTCAAACGTTCTGCTGGACTTTGCGGCTTCCAGCAAGAAGCGGGCGTTCGAGCAGGCCGGGCTGATCTTCGAAAACCACCAGGGCATCGCCCGCGCGAAGGTCTTCGACAGCCTGTTTGCGCGCGAGCGCCTCGGCTCGACCGGACTTGGCCAGGGCGTGGCCATTCCGCATGGCCGGATCAAGGGGCTGAAGGATGCCGTCGCTGCCTTTGTGCGCGTGTCGGAGCCTATTCCGTTCGACGCGCCCGACGGCCAGCCGGTCGCGCTGATGGTGTTCCTGCTGGTGCCCGAGCAGGCCACTCAGCAGCACCTCGACATACTCTCGGAGCTGGCCCAGATGCTGTCGGACAGGTCATTCCGCGAGACCCTGCTGATCGCCACGGATCCGAACGCCGTGCACCTTGCTCTGACCACGTGGGAGCCGGTGCGACCCGCTGCCTGACAGGCACCTGACGTTTCCGTTGAGGCATCCGTTGCGGTAGCCTCCGGCGCACCCGCCCCGAGTCACCTGGCAGGTGCGAGGATCCTTCGATGCCGACCTTCAATTCGCTGTACGAAGACAATCGTGAGGCGCTGCGGTGGACCTGGATCGCCGGCCGCGGTTCGTCCGAGCGGCTGCTCGACACTCCGGCGACGGCAGGCCTCGCCAGCGCCGATCTCGTCGGCCACCTCAACCTGATCCATCCCAATCGTCTGCACGTACTGGGCGAAGCCGAGGTGCGGTATTACACGCAGATGGAGCCGGGACGCCGGCTGCACTACGCCCATGAACTGATCGCCGGCAATCCGCTCGGCATCGTCATCGGCGAAGGCCTGACGCCGCCCCCGGAACTCATTGAAACGGCCGAACGCGCCGGACTCCCGACCCTCGCATCGCCGCAGCCGGCCGCCGAGATCATCGAAGTGCTGCGCATCTACATCGCCAAGGTGCTCGCCGCGCACTGCACGATGCACGGCGTGCTGATGGATGTGCTCGGCATGGGGGTGCTGATCGCCGGCGAGTCCGGCGTCGGCAAGAGCGAGCTGGGACTCGAACTCATCAGCCGCGGTCACGGCCTGGTGGCCGACGACGTAGTCGACCTTTCGCGCGTCGCACCCGATACGATCGAAGGACGTTGCCCGCCGCTGCTCGCCAACCTGCTCGAAGTGCGCGGTCTGGGGTTGCTCGACATCAAGTCGATCTTCGGCGAAACGGCAGTGCGCAGGAAGATGAAGCTGCGCCTGATCGTCGAATTGCGACGCTATGGCGCTACCGAGACGATGGAACGCCTGCCGCTGGAAGGACAGACACAGGACGTGCTGGGAATCCCGGTCCGTAAGGTGCTGATACCGGTCGCCTCAGGTCGCAATCTGGCCGTGCTCACTGAAGCCGCCGTGCGCAACACCATCCTGCAGCTGCGCGGCATCGACACCATGCGCGACTTCCTGCAACGGCATCAGCAGCACATGAGCGGCGGCTAGCTCGGACCGCGCGCAAGCGATAAAGGCGCCGGCAACTCTTGCCCGTTGACCACAGTCAAGCGAAGGCGGGAGTGCGGCGTAATAGAGCGGGCTGTCGCAGGCCGCCAGGAGCAACGGCAGGACATCCTTGTCGTCTTTGCATGGGCGCCGCGGCGACGCGGTGTGCGGCCGGCGCGCAGCATTTCACGTACCCGGGTGCGAAGCGCGCCGAAGATCCATGACGGGCAGCCGGCCGGACTGAACTATCGTCCGTCCGGTTGACGCCGAGAGAGCCGATCGCGACCGTTTTCATTGGGCGGCCGGCGTGTCAGCATGCAACAATTGCAGTTCACCTCACCCGCCGCTGGATGCGCATCGTCCTCGTCACAGGCATGTCGGGCTCGGGCAAGTCGGTCGCGATCCGGCTGCTCGAGGACGCAGGCTACTACTGCATCGACAATCTGCCCGCCAGATTCGTGCGCGATGTCTGCGAACTGCTGGAAAGCACCGACCACAGCAACGTCGCGCTGTCGGTCGATTCGCGCAGCGAGGCTTCGCTGGACGATGTGCCGGACATCATCGCCGCGCTGCGGAACGCGGGGCACGATGTTCGGGTGCTCTTCCTGACGGCATCGAACACGGCCCTGGTGCAGCGCTTCTCCGAGACGCGGCGGCGGCACCCGATGTCGCTGCGGGTCCGGCCGGAGGACGCGGAGGCTACCCTGACCGAAGCGATCGAACTGGAGCGCGAACTGCTGGCGCCACTGGTCGAAGTCGGACACGTGATCGACACCAGCGACCTGCACCCCAACACGCTGCGGCAGTGGGTGCGGGAGTTCACCGGCATTCCGCCTTCTGCGCTGGTGCTTGCCTTTGAATCCTTTGCGTTCAAGCTGGGCGTGCCGGTCGCGGCCGATTTCGTCTTCGATGTCCGCAATCTGCCAAACCCACACTACGAGCCGCAGCTGCGACTGCTGACGGGGCGCGACGCGGCGGTCATCTCCTTCCTCGAGCGCATTCCTGCGGCGACATCGATGCTCGACGACATCGCCGGCTTCATCGAAAAGTGGCTGCCGAGTTTCGTCGCCGACAACCGCCACTACCTGACCGTTGCCATCGGGTGTACCGGCGGACGTCATCGTTCGGTCTACATGGTGGAGCAGCTGGCGCGGCGCTTTGCGCGCCACGATGGTGTACTGGTGCGCCATCGCGCGCTCGGAGACTTGCCGGCCTGATGCGTCTGCCGCTCTTTCCGTTGTCGACGGTGCTTTTTCCGGGGGGCGTGCTGCCGCTGCGCATCTTCGAGGCGCGCTACATGGACATGGCGCGCGATTGCCTGCGCAACGACACGCAATTCGGCGTGTGCATGATCACCGACCCTAAGGCCAGTGAAGCAAGCCGCGACGTCGCGGTAGCCAAGGTCGGCTGCAGCGCCAGCATCGCGGGGTGGGACATGCGTCAGCTGGGGCTGCTTCATGTGCGGGCCATCGGCTCCCGGCGCTTCCGCGTTGTCGAGTCGGCGACCGAAGCCAACGGGCTCAAGGTCGCCGAAATCGACTGGCTGGAGGACGATGCCGACCAGCCCATTGCTCCGGAGCACGCACCGTGCGTTGAACTTCTGGGTCGCATCATCGATGATCTACGTGCCCAGGCTGCCGAGCGCCGGCGCGAATCACAGGACGACGACATTCTGGCCCAGCCACCGTTCGAAGAGCCGTTTCAGATGCAATCGAGTAGTTGGGTCTCGAACCGGCTTTGCGAGGTGCTCCCGGTGCCGCTGAAGGCCAAGCAGAAACTGATGGAACTCGACGACGGCCGCGCGCGACTGGAGATCGTGCACACCTACCTCCGGCAGCACGCCGTGTTCAAGTAGTCTCGCGCGCGCCGTTCAGTTCCAGCAGCCTGCGTATGGGCGCCGGCAGCGCCGAGTGGTCGAACCGGTCAGGGCGGAGCCACTCCACTCCGGCCGCGTCCGCGGCGGCGCAGGCCGGCGCTGCCCGCAGTACCCGGGGGTGCATCACAAAACTGTAGTGGCTGAACTCGTGCCGCACCGGCTCCAGCCGACCGATCAGGCTCGCAGCCAGCGCGAACCGGCGCTCGATCTGCCGTGCCAGATCGGTGTCGGACACTTCGGCGTCGAACTCCGGCAGGCTCAGCAGTCCGCCCCAGATTCCCGCCGGCGCGCGCCGCTCGAGCAGGACAGCGCCTGAGGCGTCGCTGATCAGGGCGAGCGTAGCGGCGCGCACCGGACGAACCCTCGACGGCCGTGGCGCTGGCAACTCCGCAATGCGGCCTTCGCGTCGCGCAGCGCAGGTCGCGTGCACCGGACACTGCGCGCACAGCGGCCGTCGGCGCGTGCAGACGGCCGATCCGAGGTCCATCAGGCCCTGGGTATAGGTTGCGACGTCAGAGTGCGGCAACTGTTGCTCCGCGACGGCCCACAAGGCACGCTCCACGGTCGCCTCGCCGGGGAACCCCGCGACGGCGAAGTGGCGCGCCAGCACGCGCTTGACATTGCCATCCAGGATTGCGGCCCGCTCGCCAAAGGCAAACGCCGCGATCGCGGCCGCGGTCGACCGTCCGATCCCAGGCAATTGCTCCAGCGCCGCAGCCGAGCCGGGGAAGTGACCGGCATGCTCACTGACGATCACCTGGGCACAACGATGCAGATTGCGCGCCCGCGAGTAGTAGCCGAGTCCGGCCCAGGCGGACAGGACTTCATCGGCTGTCGCAGCGGCGAGGGCCTCAAGGTCCCCGAACCGCTCGACAAAGCGTTGGTAGTACGGGATCACCGACGCGACCTGGGTCTGTTGCAACATCACTTCCGACAGCCAGATGCGGTACGGATCGCGCGTGTTCTGCCACGGCAGGTCGTGCCGTCCGTGCGCGCGCTGCCACGTGATGATGCGTTCGGAGAACATCTGAAGCACGGAGACCGGTTGTTTCGCCGGCGTGCTCGCCGGGCGGGCCACCATTATGAAGCGCGGGTTACGGCAGGCTCGACGGGTGTCGACGCGGAAGGCATCGCCGTCGGCACGCTGAAGGTCGGCGCGACCTGCCGGGCTGCCACGGACCGCGCACGGTCCGACGGAGGGCGGGACGCTTATGCCGCCAGAGCTTCTTCCGACAGGCGCAGGTCGTCAGGCACGCGCGAGCCGATGTGCTGGATGCGATCCGACAGGCGCCTCATTTCGGCCAGCCGCGACTGCGCCTCCTCGAGCGCCACTTCGAGTTCGGCAATGCGCTCGTCCAGGGAACCCTGCGCGTCGCGGATCTTCGAGATCGACTCCGCACGCTTCCGGAGCTGGGCGCGCTGCTCGCGCACCTGCAGCTCGATCGGCGGCAACAGGGACTTGACCCAGGCCTCAGTGTCGCGTTCCGCCGCCGAAAAGATCTCGCGCGACTTCGACACCACCGTCTCGAAGAAGCGCTCCATCAGGGTCCAGCGGTCGCGTGTCAGCACCGCAAAGGCGCCGAACTGCGACTTGTAGGCCTGCTCGGCCCGCTCGAGTTCGGCGATATACGTGTCAAGCGAAAAAGTCATTGGCGGGCTTAGGCTCCAGCCCAGCTCTTCGGCAAAGCGGCGCTGAACCCCGAGCACCATCTGCTCGACTTCGAGCGCCTTGGCGTTCGCCACGCGCAGTAGTTCCCGCAGATTGGCGAAGTACTCGCGGACTGCCGACGAGATCGTCGGCGAGAGCTGCGACTTGCGCATCTTGTTGCGGGTTGCAATCACCTGTGCGCGCAAGGTGCTCACGCGCAGGCTGAGAAACAACTGGTCCGACAGCTTCTGCAGCACCGCGCGTGCCGCCACGATCTTGCGCACGACTTCCTCGAACTCGCGCTGCTCCGCCAATGCCCGGCGCGTCATGCGCTCGATCGAACTCTGGTTCTTTCCCTGCAGGCCCCGCAGCTCGAAGAGCTGTTCGATGACGCCGCGTTCGCGCGCAGACAGCGTCAGGCGCGCCTCGGACGCCACCCGCTCGACCTGCGCGACGGTCTGGTCGCGCACGATCTGCTGCTTGGTCGGCACCAGCAGGTCGATCAACGCTTCCTCGAGCAGCGGCAGGCGGCTGGCGTCGAGCAGGGTCGAGTCGTTCTGCACCTTGGCGACCAGGCCCTTCTGCGCGCTGACCGGAAACACGCGCATCGGATCGAGGTCCAGCGTGGCGGCGACGCCGGCACACTGGCGGCGCACTTCCCGCTCGATCTCGCCGGGCGTCTTCAGCGGATCCCACAGGCCATCGATCTTGTTGAGCACGGCAATGTGGTTCTTGTGGCCCGCATCGCCGACGACGTGCTGCCAGACATCCAGGTCGCTCTTCGTGACGCCGGTATCGGCGGCGAGCACGAACAGCACGGCGTGGGCATTTGGCACCAGCGACAGCGTCAGCTCGGGCTCGGTACCGATCGCGTTCAGGCCCGGCGTATCGAGGATCACGAGGCCGTGCTTGAGCAGCGGATGCGGGAAGTTGATCACCGCGTGGCGCCACTTCGAGATCTCGACCATGCCGTTCTTGTCGAGCGCGATCACCTGTGCGGGGTCGTCCTCGTCGTACAGTGCATAGCTGCGCGCCAGTTCGACCGGCACCTTTACGGTTTCGGCGACGATCTTGAACGCGTTGAGCATCCCGTCAGCCGAACTGGTGTCGAGCGGAAAGACCTGCCACTCGTCCGATCTGCGCTTGAAGTCGGTCGTCGTCCCGTGCCGCCCGCGCGTCTCGATCGGCAGCGCACGTATGCAGGGCGGCAGCGACTCGTCGTACAGCAGTTCGGTCGGACACATCGTCGTGCGCCCGGCCGACGACGGCAGGATGCGCTTGCCGTAGTCGGCAAAGAAGATGGCGTTGATGAGCTCAGACTTGCCTCGCGAGAACTCGGCGACGAACGCGATGACGAGCTTGTCCTCGGCCAGTCGATCGAGCGCGACATCGACGCGACGTGCCGCGTCGGCATCGAGCATTTCCGCGTCGGCCAGCCACTGGCGCAACTGCACAATGGACGATGCGAGCGCATCGCGCCACTGGCCGTATTCCTCAAAACTCGAAGCAAGTTGGGCCATTGGCCGCGCGTCAGAGCAAGGTCGAACCAATCTATCACAGGGTCATCTGCAGGCGGCCACTCGCCATGACATGAAAACGTACCGACATACGGTGCAAATCGACGTACGCCTCGCCCCGCAAATCGCCTTGAACGGACGCCGTCAGCGCTGACAGTGCGGGCAGTAGTAGGTCGCGCGTTGCCCCTGCACGATGCGCCTGATCGGTTTCGAACAGCGGCGGCAAGGCAGGCCGGCGCGCTCGTAAACATTGGCTTCGAGCATGAAGTAGCCCTCGTCGCCCGCCGCCGAAACGAAGTCCCGCAGGGTGCTGCCCCCGACGCCAATGGCCTCGGAGAGCACTTCGCGCACCGCGCCTGCGAGGCGGTCACAGCGCTGCCGGCCAAGGCGCCGCGCGGAAGCGCGCGGATGGATGCCCGCACGAAACAGCGCCTCCGAGGCATAGATATTGCCGACTCCGACGACGATGTCGCCCGCCAGCAGGACCTGCTTGATCGCGGCCGCCCGCCGCCGCGTCTCTCGGTAAAGAAGCGCGCCATCGAAGCGAGGATCGAACGGCTCGATGCCGAGCCCCGCCAGCAATGCGTGGTCCTGGATGGGCCCAGCGGCAATTGGATGCCAGATCAGCGCGCCGAAACGACGCGGGTCGTTCAGCCGGATGATGTGCGCGGCGAGGACGATGTCGACGTGATCGTGTCGCTGTGGCGGTGGCGCGGCCGCACGCGGCCAGACCCGCCAGACGCCCGACATGCCCAGGTGCGAGATCAGGGTCCCATGCCCGAAGCGCCACAACAGGTACTTGCCGCGCCGCTCCAGGGCCTCGACGCGGCGACCCGCCACCGACGCGCCCAGGCCGCGCGGAACCGGCCAGCGGAGGCGCGCATCGCGCACGACGACCGCCTCGACGGCCCGGCCCTCGACAAACGGGGCCAGTCCGCGCCGCGTAACTTCGACTTCCGGCAATTCAGGCATGGCTGTGGAACCGATTGCAGCGAGCGCGTTCTGATAATGTGGGGTTCATTCCGCTCGTCGGGCGCCACCGCGCGCACTTCCACTTCATGCAGGTCCTGATCACACGTTGCACCGCTGCTGCGTTGCGCCTGTTGCCGCCGCTGACTGTCGCGTTTGCGATTCTAGGGTGCGCGTCGCGGCCCGCGCCTCCGGTGCCGGCGGTCGATGGCAGTGAAGCGCCTGCGGCGCAGGCCGCGCCGGCGGCAGGCGCGCCTGCGACGACGCCGGCGCCTGCTGCAG
>DAOMFI010000107.1:0-9931 GCA_035429725.1 Burkholderiaceae bacterium
GGGAACGGGGCACTCCTCCCTGCACCCTCCTCGCCCGGCGAGGAGGGAATGGAAATTCCGGCACTGCGAGGTACGTCTCGGGGTGGAGTGCACGGGTTCGTACTTCGGCGGAGCGCGCGGCCGCTCCGGAGCGAGCCGACCGTTCAGTCTTGAGCGGTTCGATCGCAGAGCGAATCGTAGCCGGAGTGAGTGCACGTGCGATCGGCGCAGCCGATCGCGTACACGAGCGACGTCAGACTATCAACGCCGCCACGAACACGCCGATCATCGTGAATGCGACGGCGATCTTCACCGCGGTGCCGACGAGCAGTCCGAACCAGGTCGCCAGCCCGACCTTGCCGGCACGCAGCGCGTCGCGATGGGCGATGAACTCGCCGATGGCCGCGCCCACCAGCGGCATGAAGATGAGTCCCCAGAGTCCAGTCACGACGCCCGCCACGGTGCCGAGCGCCGCGCCGACGATGCCCTGCCGGCTCGCGCCGACGCGCCGCGCTGACAGTGCGGCTGCCACGTAGTCGACGGCAACGCCGATCACTGCCAGGGCTGCGAGCACGCCGATGACCCAGCCAGGGATGCGCTGAAAGTCCTCGATCCACGCCGCCAGCAGCACGCCGCCGAAGATCAGCGGGATCCCTGGCAGCGCAGGCAGCACGGTGCCGGCGAGGCCTGCCAGGACCAGTACCACTACGACGATCCACAAAGCCGTGGTCAAGTGCCTTCCTCAGCGCAGCGCAAGTGCCTGCACTTCCGCGGCGGCATCCTTGCACTTGTCGGTCAGTTCCTCGAGCAGCTCATAGATCGCCTTGAGCTTGACCAGCTGGCGCGTGTCGGGCTCCTCGCGGAACAGCTTCGACATCGCGGACCGATAGACATGATCGGCCTGCGCCTCGTGGCGGTCCACTTCCTCGCACAGTGCGAGCACGGCGCGCATGTCGCCCGTGGACTCGAGTCCGCCGACCGCCCGCCTCAGCGCGTCGGCGCTCGCGACAGCCAGATCGGCCAGCCGCCGCGCTTCAGGCGTCATCGCGGTCACGTAGTAAAGGTGCAGCGACTGCGCCACATCCTCGGCAAGATCCAGGATGTCGTCCAGCCGATTGATCAAGGCGTGTATCGACGAGCGTGGAAAAGGCGGCAGCCAGGAGCGCCGGAGCAGTGCCAGCGTTTCGCCGACCACGCCATCGGCGCGCTTCTCGATCGCCTCGATTTCGCGGACCCGGCCCTGGGGATCGCGCACGTCCGCCAGCAGCTGCGCCAGCGCGCTGAGTCCGTCGACACAGAGCTGCGCGTGGCGGTTGAACAGCGGGTAGAAGCGCCGGTCGCGCCGCAGGAGGCGGCGCAGAACCGAGCGCAGTGCACCGCGCCTTTCAGGCCGTTCCTGGACGAAGTGCGAGGTCATCCGAACTGCGCCGTTCGCGCCAGGTTCTCGAACTTGGTGAACTGCCCGTCGAAGCGAAGGTTCACACGACCGATCGGGCCATTGCGCTGCTTGCCGATGATGATCTCGGCGACGTTCTTGTCGTTGGTGTCGGGGTTGTAGACCTCGTCGCGATAGATGAAGAGAATCACGTCGGCGTCCTGTTCGATCGCGCCGGATTCGCGCAGGTCGGACATCACCGGGCGCTTGTCGGTGCGCTGCTCAACCGTGCGGTTGAGCTGCGACAACGCCACGACCGGCACGGCGAGTTCCTTGGCCAGCGCCTTCAGGCCGCGCGAGATCTCGGAGATCTCGGTCGCGCGGTTCTCCCCCTGTCCGCTCGCACTCATCAGCTGCAGGTAGTCGACGATGATGAGTCCGAGCTTGCCGCAGGTGCGCGACAGACGCCGCGCGCGGGCGCGCAGATCGATGGCCGTCAGCGCCGGCGTCTCGTCGATGTAAAGCGGCGCCTCGTGCATCTTCTGGATCGCCGTCGTCAGCCGCGGCCAGTCATCGTCCTGCAGACGACCCGTGCGCAGCCGCTGCTGATCGAGCCGCCCTACCGACGACAGCATGCGCAGCGCAAGCTGGGCCGCGCCCATCTCCATCGAGAAAACTGCCACCGGCATGCCCTGGTCGATGGCGACATGTTCACCGATGTTGAGGGCGAACGAAGTCTTGCCCATCGACGGACGCCCGGCCACGATGATCAGGTCACCGGGCTGGAAGCCGGACGTCTTGGAATCGAGGTCCGCAAATCCGGTTGGCACACCAGTAACGTCAGAAGGATTCGCCCGCTCGAACAGCTCCTGGATCCGCTCGACGACCTTGGTCAGCAGCGGCTGGATCTCGATGAAGCCCTGGCGGCCACGCGCGCCCTCCTCTGCGATGCGGAAGACCCTGGTCTCGGCCTCATCGAGGATCTGCTTGGTGTCACGGCCGGCGGGGTTGAGTGCGCTGGTCGCGATCTCGTCGCCTGCGGTCACGAGGCGCCGCAGCACCGAACGCTCGCGAACGATTTCGGCGTAGCGGCGGATGTTCGCCGCCGATGGCGTGTTCTGCGCCAGTGTGTTGAGGTAGCCGAGGCCACCGGCATCGTCCGCCTTGTTCGAGGAACGCAGCGCCTCGTAGACCGTGACGGCATCGGCCGGCTTGCTGGCATCGATCAGGCGGCTGATGGCGGCAAAGATCAGGCGGTGGTCGTTGCGATAGAAGTCATCCGTGCCAACGAGGTCGGCAATGCGGTCCCACGCCGCGTTGTCGAGCAGCAGCCCACCCAGGACCGACTGTTCAGCCTCGATGGAGTGCGGGGGCGTGCGTACCGCCGCAAGCTGGGGGTCAGATACCGGTTGGTTCACGGAACCACGTTCGTGCGGGAGGGGAGATTCACGGACGGCCGCCCGTGAGCACATGCACTATAGCAATGCCGGAGTGCACGATCCCGAACGACACGCAAAGAAAAAGGCGGCCCGCGGGCCGCCTTTCACGGGAGAGTCGAGGTGCCGTTCAGGCCTGTTCGCCGACCACCGAAACGGTGATGTCCGCAACGACATCCGAGTGCAGCGCGACGGCCAGCGGATATTCGCCCACCAGTTTCAGGGGCCCCTGCGGCATGCGGATCTGCGCCTTGTTGACCTCGAAACCCTGCTTGGCGAGCGCCTCGGCGATGTCGTAATTGGTGACGGAGCCGAACAGCCGCCCGTCCACGCCAGCCTTGGCCGCGACCTTGACCGCGACGCCGTTCAGCCGGGCCTGCACCGCCTGCGCAGCAGCGAGCTTGTCGGCCTGGGCCTTCTCGAGATCCGCGCGGCGCGCCTCGAACTCCTTGATGGCCGTTTCCGTCGCGCGGCGGGCCTTGCCCTGCGGGATCAGGAAATTTCGCGCGTAGCCTTCTTTGACCTTGACCACGTCACCGAGCTGGCCGAGGTTCACGACCTTTTCGAGCAGTATGACTTGCATGTGCGTCGTCCTCGCTTAGTGGTTGTCGGTATAGGGCAGCAGCGCGAGGAAACGCGCGCGCTTGATCGCTGTATCGAGCTGGCGCTGGTAGTGCGCCTTGGTGCCCGTGAGCCGCGCCGGCGTGATCTTGCCGTTCTCGCCGATGAAGTCGCGCAGCGTGTCGATGTCCTTGTAGTCGATCTGGTCGACCTTCTCGACCGTGAAGCGACAGAACTTCTTGCGCTTGAACAGCGCGTTCTTCTGATCCGGCCGGCGGGTGCCCTTGCCTTTGCCCTTGCCCTTGCCTCGTGAAAACGTTGCCATCGGATGCTCCTGTTTCCTAATGTCTGGTGTATTCGGTGATATGCACGATCAGGCGTGTCGAGCGTCGGGTGCGCGGTGCGATGAAGCCGGAGATCATCAGCGGCTGTCCGAGCGGTTCACGCTCGAGCGCCACGGCGACCGGTCCGACAGCGACGGCGGCGAACTCGAAATCGAGCTTTCTCTCAGAGCCCGCTTCCAGCACCGGCCCGTCGAAGCGGAAGCTCGCTTCCGCCACCGCAATCCCGGCCGGTGTGTAGCGCATCGCGCTACGCGCCACCGGGGTCGCGGAGATTCGCAGCTCGTTCACTCGCCCGCCGGGCTCCCGCGCACAGCCTGCGTCAGGCCACCGCGGCGACGGTCGGCTCCGCAGCCGCCTTGCGTGCCTCTTCGCGTTCGACGATCTTCATCATCGGCGATGCGGCAGTCTCGGCCTTTTTCATCTTGATCGTCAGATGGCGCAGGACGGCGTCGTTGTAGCGAAACGCGTGCTCGAGTTCGTCCAGCGTCTTGCCGTCGCACTCGATGTTCATCAGCACGTAATGCGCCTTCACGAGCTTCTCGATCGGGTAGGCAAGCTGACGACGGCCCCAGTCCTCGATCCGGTGCAGTACCCCGTTACCCGCCGTGATCATCGCCTTGTAGCGATCGATCATCGCCGGAACCTGCTCGCTCTGGTCCGGATGGACAATGAAACAGACTTCATAGTGACGCATCGTGACTCCTTGTGGATGGTCCGGCGCGCGGGTCAAGTGATGGCCCCACGCCAGTGGGTGAGCCGCCCGGAAGCGTCATTCCGGTGCGGCAAGGAAGCCCGCAAGGGCTTGAAAAGCCTGTGATTCTAGCCGAATTGCGCCGCGCCGCACAAGTTAGGCTCAGGCGCCGAACAGGTGGGGCAGCGTGGCCGCGGCCGTTCCGCGCAGCACCAAGTGCGCACAATCGTCGATTTCGCTCGGAGCGGGGTTGACGATAACCACGGTCGCTCCGGCCCGCCGCGCCACCAGAGGCAGGCCCGCGGCCGGGTAGACCAGGCCCGAGGTGCCCACAACCAACATGACATCACACGCGGTCGCAGCGGCTTCGGCCGCGTCGAGCTGTTGCGGGTCCAGCATCTCGCCGAACCAGACGACACCAGGGCGCAGCCAGTCGCCGCAGTTCGGACAACGGGGCGGTTCGCCCGGCGGCAGCCGTGCCGGATCCTCCTCGCGGAATCCACACTTCGCGAGACAGATCGTGCGGGCGATTGCGCCGTGCAGTTCCACTATCTGGCTCGACCCGGCGCGCCGATGCAGATCATCGACGTTCTGGGTGATCACGACGAGACGACGGCCGCGACGCTCTTCCCCGGCGAGCGCGAGGTGCCCGGCGTTCGGTTCCGCTTTGGCGACAGCGTCCCGGCGGCCTGCATACCAGCGCCACACGAGGGACGGGTCGGAGCGAAAGCCCTGCTCGGACGCGAGCTGCATCGGATCGAAGCGCGACCAGAGGCCGGACTGCGCATCGCGAAAGGTGGGCACGCCGCTTTCCGCCGACATGCCGGCGCCAGTCAAGACGGCGATTCGGCGCGCGGCAGCGAGCCGGTCCCGAACTTCGTCCAGCGCACGATCGGACACGGAAAGAGCGCGCGGCAGCGCTTAGGCGGCCACCGGTACGCGCGGGTCCATCGTCGCGAACCAGAGTGGAGGCACGAGCGCCAGCAGGACCATGGCCGGATAACCCGCCGGCATCTGCGGTGCCCCGGGCACCGTACGCAGCGCTTCGTACGGCCGCTCCATGTGCGCATGGTGGTCCGAGTGCAACTGAAGATTGAAGAGGATCCAGTTGCTGACCGTGAAGTCCGCATTCCAGGAGTGCTCCTCGCGCACCGGCTCGTATTTTCCGTCGAGTCGGCGCCGCTGCAGTCCGTAGTGCTCGATGTAGTTGACGATCTCGAGCAACACGAACGCCCACGCCGCCTGCAGGACGAAGAGCGCCACGCCGTGCACGCCGGCGGCCCAGCCCGCCGCCACGGCAAGCGCCAGGGACAGCAGCGTGCCAACAAGCACCCAGTTCTCCGGCCACGCCCGCCGCCCTTTCCGTTCGAGCCGCATCGCCTCGAGCTTCCAGGCGTGCAAGTAGCTGCCGATCACGGAGCGGACGATGAAGCGATACACGGACATGCCGCGCGGCGCCGTGGCCGGATCTTCCGGCGTGGCCACGCGCACGTGGTGACCGCGCACGTGTTCGACGAAGAAGTGGCCGTAGCAGACAGTCACCAGCAGCGCCTTGGCGATGAAGCGGTCGAGGCGCGACGAGCGATGGCCCAGTTCGTGCGCGATCGTGATGCCGAGGCTGCCGGTTACGGTGCCGACGGCGAGCGCAAAGACGACCAGTTGTCCCCATTCGAGCTGCGGCGCGATCCTCACAGCCTGCACCAGCAGCACGATCTGCAGCGGCAGCTGCAGGCGCGGAATCCAGCGCGCGAAGGCCGGCGCCGACCGTGGTCCGGGGCCGGGTGCACCTACCGCGGCATCCAGCAACGGGATCAGCAGGAAGGTGATGACGAGCGTGATCCATGGCATGCCGAGCGCCACCCAATGGAGTGGACTGAGCATGAAGAAGACGAGAAAGGCGGTGCCGAACAGCGCTGCGATCATGGCCTCATGCTGCGCCTCCGACGCGTTGATTTCAAGCGGGGCCTGACCGAAGCTCCTGCGTCCGCTGCCGCACCGTTTCGAACAGGCAGATACCTGCTGCCACCGAGACGTTGAGGCTCTCGACCTGCCCTCGCAGCGGAATCCGCGCCAGCTGATCGCAGTGCTCGCGGGTCAGGCGCCGCAGCCCGCTGCCTTCGGCGCCGAGCACCCACGCCGTTGGCCCCCGCAGGTCGAGTTCGTACAGCGACTGCGCGGCTTCACCGGCTGCACCGACCGTGCGTACGCCTGCTTCGCTCATTGCCTCGAGTGACCGTGCGAGGTTGGTCACTTCGATCAGGGCCACTGATTCCGCAGCGCCTGCCGCGGCCTTGATCGCAGCCGGGGTCATCCCTGCCGAGCGGTCGCGCGGTACGACGACCGCGCTCACTCCGGCCGCGTCGGCGACGCGCAGGCAGGCACCGAGGTTGCGCGGGTCGGTCACGCCGTCGAGCGCGAGCAGCAGCGTGCCGGGTCCCGGTTCGGCAAGCACGTCGTCCAGCGTCAGCATTTGCTGAATCTGCGCAGCGAGCGCAACCACGCCCTGGTGCGGCGCCCCTTCGCTCAGGCCTCGAAGTCGTTCGCCATCGACCGGGACCAGGCGCACGCCGGAAGCCTTCGCCAGTTGCTGCAATTGCTGCATGCGGCCGTCGCGGCGCCGCGGGTCAAAGTAAACCGCTTCGATGGAATCCGGCGCCGCACGCAGGCGCGCTGTAACCGCGTGAAAGCCGGCGAGTGCGCGCTTGCCGCTCATCGGCCGCGTCGGCGCGCCCGGCTCTTCGCACCGCGCAGGCCGGTGCCTGTCTTGCCGGACCGCGCACCGGTGCGCGCTTTCTCGCGCTTGTCGATGTCACGCGGCTTGCGTGCAGCGACCACGGCGCGGCGCGCGCGCCGTTCCTCGACACTTTCTCCGCGCGGCCGTTCGCGCTCCTTCGGTTCCGGCGAGCCCGCGGCAAGGATCGCCTTGCGCGTGTCGCCGCGCACGAGACGGAATTCGATGCGCCGCGCCTCGAGATCGACACGTGCCACCTGGACATTGACGCGATCGCCGAGCCGATAACGCAGCCCGGTGCGTTCTCCGCGCAGTTCGTGCAGCGCCTCGTTGAACAGGAAATACTCTGAACCGAGCTCCGACACGTGCACGAGTCCTTCGACGTAGAGGTCGTCGAGCACGACGAAGACACCGAAGGGCACGACCGAGCCGACGGTGCCGCTGTAGATCTCGCCGACCCGCTCCCGCATGTAGTAGCTCTTCAACCAGGCCTCGACGTCGCGCGACGCGTCGTCGGCACGGCGCTCATTGGCCGAGCAGATCAGTCCGAGCTTTTCCCAGGCCGCGATGTCACCGGCAGCGGCCGGCGCGCGCTCGCGCGACTGGCGCAGTGCGTTGCGTGCCGCCAGCGGAGCCACGGCGGCGTCCTGCACCCCACTCGCTACGGGCACGTAGGTCTTGCGCCCGAGGCAGGCCTTGATGGCCCGGTGCACCAGCAGGTCGGGATAGCGCCGGATCGGCGACGTGAAATGCGCGTAGGCCTCGTAGGCCAGACCGAAGTGGCCGGAGTTGTGCGGGCTGTAGATGGCCTGCTGCATCGAACGCAGCAGCACGGTCTGCAGCAACTGGGCGTCGGGGCGGGGCCGGATCTTCTTCAGAAGGCGCGCGTAGTCGGCCGGCTGGGGGTCGTCGCCCCCCTCCAGTCCAAGGCCGAGCGTCTTCAACATCGCACGCAGATTGGCCAGACGCTCGGGCGTTGGCCCCTCATGCACGCGGAACAGCGCCGCATGCTTGCTGCGCGTCAGAAAGTCGGCAGCGCAGACGTTCGCCGCCAGCATGCACTCCTCGATGAGCTTGTGCGCGTCATTGCGGACGCGGGGGACGATCTTCTCGATGCGCCCGTTGGGATCGCAGACAATGTAGGTTTCCGTGGTCTCGAGATCGATCGCGCCGCGGGCATCGCGGGCAGAAGCAAGCGTTTCGTACAGCGCGTGCAGGTTCTGCAGATGCGGCAGGACATCGACCAGCCGATGCGCCGCGCGGCTCGCCGGAACGGAGAGCGCCTCCCAGACCTCGTCGTAGGTGAGACGCCCATGCGAGTGCATCACCGCCGGGTAGAACTGGTACGCGTCAAGCACGCCGCGCGCGCTGATCACGCAGTCGCAGACCATGACGAGCCGGTCGACCGCGGGGTTCAGCGAACAGAGCCCATTGGAGAGCTTCTCGGGCAGCATCGGGATGACGCGGCGGGGAAAGTACACCGAGGTCGAGCGGTTCTGTGCCTCGGCATCGAGGGCGTCACCCGGCGTGACGTAGTGGCTGACGTCGGCAACGGCCACGATCAGGCGCCAGCCCTTGCGCCGGCCGGTCACGGGCTCGCAGTAGACCGCGTCGTCGAAGTCACGCGCGTCGGGTCCGTCGATCGTCACCAGCGGCACGTCACGCAGGTCGACACGGCCACGCAGGTCGCGTGGCAGCACGGCATCCGGCAGACCCTCTGCCTGTTCGAGCGCCGCTGCCGGGAACTCGTGCGGCACCGCGAACTTGCGGACCGCAATCTCGATCTCCATGCCCGGGTCATCGATCGCGCCGAGCACTTCGATGACCCGCCCCACCGGCTGCACGTAGCGCTGCGGCTGCTGGAGGATCTCGACGACCACGACCTGGCCGGGCTCTGCCGACAGGGTCGCCCCGGGCGGCACAAGGATGTCGTGCTGGATGCGCTGGTCTTCGGGCACGACGATGGTGACGCCGCGTTCGTTGAGCAGACGGCCGACGAGCTTGTTGGTGCGGCTCTCGATGACTTCGACGATCTCGCCCTCGGGGCGGCCGCGGCGGTCGGTGCCGGTGATGCGCGCCAGGATGCGGTCGCCATGCAGCACCTTGCTCATCTCGTGCTCGGACAGCACGAGGTCCTGGCCGGCATCGTCGCGGATCAGGAATCCGAATCCGTCGCGATGGCCCTGCACCTGGCCGGAGATGAGGTTGGCACGGGCGGCCACGAGGAGCAGCCCGGCGCGATTGCGGACCACGCGGCCCGCACGCTCGAGTTCCTCGAGCAGTTCGTTGAAGAGCGAACGGGTCTCATCGGCAATATTCAGCCGTTCGGACAGTTCGTTCGGGGTCAGCGGAGCGCGGGCGCTGGTCAGCGCCTGCAGGATCGCCTCGCTATCGATGATGGTTGAAGACTTGGGACTCAATCCGTGAATGCTTTCTCATTGTGTGTTTTGCCTGCCTCGGGCAGGTCATCGCGGCAGAGTAGCGCATTTGACAGCACCAGCTTCGCCGCTAGAATCTCGCGCTCACCTGTGCCCAGGTGGCGGAATTGGTAGACGCACTAGTTTCAGGTACTAGCGCCGCAAGGTGTGGAGGTTCGAGTCCTCTCCTGGGCACCACAACAAATGGCCGGCAACGGCCATTTTGTTTGGTGAACGGGAAGCGCAGCACCTGCGTGCTGCGCGCGAGGACGAGAATGGCGCCGCATGCAAAGCGGCGCCGGGGTCGCGGAACGTGACCGAGTCCTCTCCTGGGCACCACAACAAATGGCCGGCAACGGCCATTTTGTTTCGTGAACGGGAAGCGCAGCACCTGCGT
>DAOMFI010000108.1:0-8700 GCA_035429725.1 Burkholderiaceae bacterium
GCCATCTGCTCGGGCGTGTTGGCCACGATCTCGAAGCCGAGGTCCTCCATCCGCTTGCGCGTTTCGGGGTCGTTGAGCGCCGCGACGATGGACTCATTGAGCTTCTTCTTCACGTCTGCGGGCAGTCCCTTCGGACCGGCCACCGCCTGCCAAGAATAGACGTCGACGCCCTGCACACCTGACTCGGCCAGCGTGGGCACCTGCGGCAGCTGCGGCGAGCGCTTGTCGCTGGTGATTGCGAGCGCCTTGAGCTTGCCGGCCTTGATGTGTCCGATCACCGCGTTGATGTTCTGAAACGATACGTCGGCATGCCCTGCCAGAAGGTCGGTGATCGCCGGCGCGCCCCCCTTGTACGGAACGTGGATACCGCTGGTGCCGGTCTTCTGCCAGAAGAGCGCTGCCGTCAGGTGATCCGACGAGCCGGCGCCGGACGTGGCGAACGTAATCTTCTCCGGCTGCTTCTTCAGCAGCGCGACGAACTCCGCGACCGAACTGGCGGGAAAGTCGGGCCGCGTCACCAGCACGTTGGGCGCGCGCACGGCCACCGTGATCGGATCGAGATCCTTCACCGGGTCGTACGACAGCTTCTTCTGGATGAAGGGATTGACCGCGTACACGCCGATCGACGCGACCAGGAACGTGTAACCGTCCGGCGCGGCGTTCTTCACGGCCGTGGCGCCGATCGCGCCCGTGGCGCCGGCGCGGTTGTCGACGACGAACGGCTGCCCGAGCTTCGACTGCAGGTGCGGCGCAATCGCACGCGCCACCATGTCGGTCGAGCCGCCCGGCGGGAAGGGCACGATGATGGTAACGGGCTTCTCCGGATAGGCCGCCAGTGCGGGCGCGACTGAAGTAAGCACGACAAGCGACGCGGCCGTCAGGGCGCGCAACAAGGTCTTCATGGAGAGTCTCCTCTGGACGTGTGACCGGCCGCCGGCGCTCTTGCGGCGCACTGAGCGAGGCCGGTGATCAGCGAAGCGTAGGCCTGCCTGAGGTGAAGGTCCAATATATTATTGGGAACTCACTAATACTTTTCGAGTATCACAGAAACGAGGCCCCGTGGAACTGAGATCGCTGCGCTACTTTGTCGTGCTCGCCGAGGAACTGCACTTCGGCCGAGCCGCCAAGCGCCTCGCGATCACGCAGCCGCCGCTGTCGATCGCTATCCGCAATCTGGAGAACGAACTCGACGTGCAGCTGTTCACACGCGATCGACGGCGCGTGTCGCTGACCGACCCCGGACGGGCATTCCTCGATCAGGCACGCGTCGTACTCGCCCGCACAGCGGATGCCGTCGAGACCGCGCGGGCCGCCAGCCGCGGCGAGGCGGGCCGGCTCGCCATCGGATTCATGTCCGCGAGCATCTATACGGTCCTGCCACCGGCGCTGCGCGAGTTCGCGGCCAGCCATCCGGGCGTGCGGCTCGAGCTGCGCGAACTAACGCTGCCGCAGCAGCTCGTCGCGCTGGACAAGGGCGACATCCACGTCGGATTCGTCCGCCCGCAGCCGATGGAGGCGGAGATTTCGTCCACGATTCTCATGCGGGAACCGCTGGTCGTCGCTCTGCCGGCCGGGCATACCCTCGCCCGGAATCGGCGCATCCGTGCGCAGGCGCTGTCGACTGAGCCCTTCGTCATGTTCCAGCGTTCGCCCGGGCTGGTCCTGCATGACATCGTGCTCCGCTTCTGCCTGCAGCAGGGCTTCACGCCGCGCGTCGTGCAGGAAGCGAGCCAGACGCACGCGGTCGTGGGTCTGGTTTCAGCGGGAATCGGTGTCGCGCTGGTTCCGGCCTCGGCGCAGGAGATCCGGCTGCGCGGCGTCGAGCTGCGTCCGCTCGCTGAGCGGCCGCCGCAGGTCGGCACCGCACTGGCCTGGCGCAGTGACAACGATTCGCCGGCGCTGAAGGCCTTCGTCGCGACGGCGAAGCGCGTCGCCAGCCGGAGACTTCCCTCCGTCGCGCAGGCCGCGGGCTGAGGACCTGCGGACCTGCGGACGACGCTCAGCGCGCCCGTGCGCCGTGGGCTCGGAACCTCTCCTTGCTGTCCGTCACTTGCTCCCGGTCGGCACTTTGCCGACGACACCGGCGACGTAGTAGTCCATCTTGCCCAGCTGCTCGTCGCTGAGGGCACCGGTCGCGATGACGTCCTTGCCTTCATTGGTCTTGATCGGACCGGTGAACGGATGGAATGCGCCGGCGCGGATCTCGTCCTCGCGCTTTTTCACCTCGTCGACCAGTTCCTTCGGCAGCTTGTCCGAGAGGCCCTCGAGCTTGATGAAACCTTCCTTGATGCCGCCCCAGACGGGCGCAACTTTCCACGTGCCGTCCATCACGGCCTTGGCCCGCGCCGTGTAGTAATCGCCCCAGTGGTGCGTGACCGCGGCGAGCTGGGCGTTCGGCCCGAACTTGCGCATGTCGGAGTGGTAGGCGATGGCCATCTTGCCCTTCTCTTCCGCGACCGCCACCGTTGCCGTCGAATCGGTGTGGTGCGTGACGACGTCGGCGCCCTGACCCATCAGCGTGTTGGCCGCGTCGCGTTCCTTGCCGGGGTCGTACCAGCTGTTGACCCAGACTACGCGCACCTGCGCCTTCGGATTGACGGCGCGCGCTCCGAGCGTGAATGCGTTGATGCCCTGCAGGACCTCCGGGATGGGGAATGCCGCGACGTAGCCCAGCGTGCCGGTCTTGCTCATCTTCCCGGCGACCATGCCTGCGAGGTAGCGGCCTTCGTAGAAGCGCGCGTTATACGTATTGACGTTCGGCGCGGTCTTGTAGCCGGTGGCGTGTTCGAACTTCGTGTTCGGGAATTCCTCCGCGACCTTGATCGTCGGATTCATGAAGCCGAAAGACGTCGTGAAGATCAGCGTGTTGCCCTGCTGCGCGAGGTCGCGGATCACGCGCTCGGCGTCCGCCCCTTCGGGCACCTTCTCGACGAAGCTCGTCTTGACCTTGTCACCAAGGGCCTTTTCCATCTCCAGGCGGCCTGCATTGTGTTGCGACGTCCAGCCCGCGTCGCCGACCGGGCTGACATAGACGAAGCCGACCTTCAGTGGTGCTGCGGCCGGTGGCGCGGCGGGCGCCGCACTGGGCACGGCCTTGGGCGCGGCGGGCTCGGGCTTGCCGCAGGCCGCGAGCAGGGTCGCTGCCGCGATGAAGGGAAGCAGGGCGTAACGGAACATCGTGATGGACTCCGGTGGACTGCGGGAAACGTCGATCGACTGGAGCGCCGGATTCTACGCACTGGATGAGGCGCGACCGCGGCGCGACGGTGAGCGCTTGACGCGACGGACATGCGAAACTCGCCGCCATGAGCGCGCGCACACTGGCTTTGCTCGAAAAACTCCGCGACAACTACACGCCGGAAGCCGCTGCGCGCAAGCGCGCGGCGCTGCGTGCCCTGCAGCGGTCGCACCTGTCGACCGCGGACCAGGTGCGACGCCTGCACGAGGTGCTGTGCTTCCTGCGAGCCTGGCCCGATGACGCCTCGGTTCTGCAGGCGGTCGAGCGCCTGCTGGCTGGATTCAGCCGACGCGCCGACCTGCGCGCCCATCGCGAGGCGCTGGCCTACAGCGGCATCGAAGGGACACTGACCTGGTTTCCGTTCTTTTATCCCACGGCGCAGTGGATCGCCCGTCGCTGGCCCGATGCCCTGCACCTTGATCGCAGCGATGCCACTGCGGGCGAAACGATCGCCAAGGTGCTGCCGGCGCTGCTGACGCCGCTCGAGTCCCTCGCGCTGCGCGAATCGCACCTGGCGGGCTACGACGCACTGGACCGGCTGCGCGGAAAGCGCAGCGACGCGACTTTCCTGATCGAGCGCGTGGCAGCGATGCCCGGCACCGAGGCCACGCGAGAGGCGGTGTACGACCTGATCAACCCGAGCTGCGAGCTGCAGCCGGCGCCCGGCGTGCCTTCGCGCACACAGGCCCGCTTTGCGCCGGCGCCGACCGCATGGCAGACAACGCCGCTGCGCCGTGGGCGGCCCGACCTGCGCGCCGAGCTGCAGCGGCCGCCACGCCGCCTGCGCCGCCTTCCGCTCACCGATGGCGAGGATCTGCTGACGCTCGCACGCGGCGCGATGATCACCCGCCAGCGCGATCTCGATACGATCGCGTGGGGCGATGCGCGCGACGTCTGGCTCGCTGACGATGGCGGCGGACTGGCGTTCGCGCTGATCGGCATGCTGCCATCACGGCGCGCGGCGCTGCCGGCGCTCTACGGCGGCCTGACACTCAGGAACGGCGTGCCGGTCGGCTACTTCCAGGCGGACTTTCTCGGCCGCTCGGCTGCCGTGTCGTTCAACACCTTCGACACTTTCCGCGGCGGCGAGTCCGCGCTGCAGTTCGCGCGTCTGCTCGCAGCTCTGCGGGCCTTCGCCGGCGTGACCTCGTTTTCGATCGAGCCGTACCAGCTCGGAGAGGGCAACGAGGAAGGTATCGCCTCCGGCGCGTGGTGGTTTTACTTCAAGCTCGGCTTCCGGCCGCGCGCGCGCGCGGCGCTGCGGCTGGCCGCACGCGAGTCGGCGCGACAGCGCGCGCGCACGAGCTACCGCTCGCCGCTCCCGGTGCTGCGGCAACTGGCCCGGCACCATGTCTTCTTCGATCTCGACCCGAATGACCACCCGGCACTGCTGCTGCCGAGCCGCATCGGCCTGCAAGTCGGTGCGACGCTGGCGCGCCTCGATGCGACGTCGCGTGAGGCCGCCGTCGAGCGAGCAGGCCACATCGCGATGCAGCGCCTCGGCCTGCCGTCGCTGCGCGGTTTCAACCGCGCAGAGCGCATCGCCTGGACGCGGCTCGCGCCGCTGATCGCTGCCCTGCCGACCGACCCGTGGAGCGCCGGCGAGCGCGCCGCCCTGGTCCAACTCGTGCGCGCCAAGGGCGCACGCTCGGAACGACTCTACGCGCAACTGTGTTGCCGTCATCGTCCGTTCGAGACCGCCCTGGCCGCGTGGAGCGCGGTGTGAGAAATCCGAACGGCGTCAGGAGCCGCCATCGATTCCCGTCCGCGTCCGAGTGCGTCGCCGCCGGGCGGCGCGCGCGCTGAGTCAACGATCCGTCTCGGTGCACATCAGACTTTTCGTCCGGCCCGGAACACCAAGGCTCGGCAAGCGGCGGCGGCGACGCCGAAGGCTTTGCAGAACCGCCGGGATTCGCCAAGATGGCGCCCGCCGCTTCGTTTCCACTCGAACCGGGCCTCAGCCGGTCGTCGGCAGCCGGCAAGAGACACCAGGCGTCCCTGCTGAACCGCACCACCGGACCGACCCATGAGCATCCTCTCCTGGCGCACCGCGATCCTGATCACGGCGCTGTTTGCCCTCTGCCTGTGGGCCTCGCTTCACTTTCTGCAGCCGTTGCCGCCACGGCAGCTGACGATCGCTTCGGGCCCTTCGTACAGCCTGCTGCACCAGCACGCCGAGCGCTACAGCGCCGCGCTGGCGCGCGAAGGCGTGACTCTGATCGAGCGGCCCACCGAGGGCGCGGGCGAGAACCTCGCGCTGCTCAGCGACCCCAAGTCCGGCGTCGACATTGCCTTCCTGCAGGGCGGCCAGGCGAGCGCCCGTTCAGCGCACAACCTCGTGATGATCGCGAGCCTGTACTACCAGCCGCTGTGGATCTTCGTGCGCAAGGGCGAGGAAATCGATTCCCTGGCGGCGCTGGCGCAGCGGCGTGTCGCCACCGGCATGGCGGGCAGCGGGACCCATGCGCTCGCGGCGCCGCTGCTCGAGGCAAACGGCGTGACCGAGAAAAATGCGACCCTCATCGAGCTGCCGACGGATCGCGCGCAGGCCGCCCTGAATGCCCGCCAGGTCGATGCCGCGGTGTTCGTCGGCGGCATCCGCACGCCCGCAATCGCGGCGGCCCTCAACGATCCGACCCTGTCGCTCGTCAGCCTGGCGCACGCCGATGCCTACCACCAGCGCTACCCCTACCTGACGCGCCGCACGCTGTACGCCGGTGCAATCCGGTTTGCGCCGCCACTGCCGCCGCGCGATGTCGCGCTGATCTCGACCGAGGCCATGCTGGCGGCGCGTGACGACATCAATCCAGCGATCGTCAATCTCCTTCTCGAAGTCCTGCGCGACGTGCATGACGATCAGGGGTTCTTCGAAGCGCCGGGGGAGTTTCCCAACATCGAGCAGGTCGATCTGCCCGTATCCCCGGACGCGGTCCGACATCGGCGGTTCGGCCCGAGCCTGCTGTACCGCTATCTCCCATTTTGGGTCGCAACCTTCGTGGAGCGCTTCATCATCATCGTCCTGCCGCTGCTGGCTGTGCTGATACCGGTGATCCGGCTCCTGCCGCAGGTCGTCGCCTGGCGCGTCCGCTCGCGGATCTATCGCTGGTACGGCGAACTCTCCCTTCTGGAACACCAGGTCACGGCGCAGAGCGAGCATCCGCCGATCGAAAAGTGGCTCGCCGACCTGCGGCGCATCGAACGCTCGGTTGCGCGGCTCGAGCCCCCGGCAAGCTTCGCCAGCGAGGTGTACACCCTGCGCGAGCACATCGAACTGGTGCGGCGTGCCATCCTCGAACGGGCGATTCCGGTCGAGGCATAGAGCCGCCGCGGACTGCGGCTGCCAGGAAGTGCGACGCAACGACAGAACTGCGACGGCGTCGCCGGCCGCAGCGCCTCAGGCGTTCGGACTGAACGTCTTGCCCAGCGATGCCGGCATGTTGAGCCGGATCCAGCGCGGATTGCGCGAAATCAGTGCGAGCACGACGATCGTGGCGAGATATGGCGTCATCGCCAGCCACTGGCTGGGCACGTCGATGCCCTTGCCCTGCAAATAGAACTGCAGCATCGTCACACCGCCAAAGAGATAGGCACCAAACAGAACACGCCCCGGGCGCCAGGTGGCGAACACGACGAGCGCAAGCGCGATCCAGCCGCGCCCGGCCACCATGCCTTCGGACCACAACGGCGTGTAGATGATCGACAGGAACGCACCCGCCAGCCCCGCGCACGAACCGCCGAAGACAAGCGCCAGCGTGCGGACGCGTCGCACCGGGATGCCCAGCGCGTGCGCCGCCTCCGGCGACTCGCCGACCGCGCGCAGTACGAGCCCCGCGCGCGTGCGGAAGAGAAACCAGGCGACGGCGGCCAGCATGACAAGCGCTGCGTAGACCAACCAATGCTGCGCGAACAACGCCGGCCCAAGCACGGGGATCTCGCGCAGGCCAGGAATCCCGTCGGTTCCGCGTGCCGGCAGGCTTTCACCCTGCAGTGATTGACCGAGAAAGGCCGACAGGCCCGCGCCGAAGAGCGCCAGCGCGAGCCCCGTCGCGTACTGGTTGGTGAGCAGTCCGAGCGTCAGCGCGGCGAATAGCAGCGCCAGCGCCGCCCCGGCCACCGCGCCGGCGACGAAGCCCAGTTCCGCCACGCCCGTGGCATGCGCCGCACCGAAGCCGGCGACGGCAGCGACCAGCATGATCCCTTCGATGCCAAGGTTGACGACTCCGCTCTTCTCGCTGACGACGATGCCGATCGCCGCCAGCAGCAGCGGTGTCCCGGCGGCCAGTGTGGCCGATACGAGAGCGGCGAACTCGTTCACGTGTCCGCCACCGCAGGCCTGCGCCATACAGGCCGATACAGGATCAGCGTGTCGCAGGCGAGCAGAAAGAACAGAAGCAATCCCTGGTACACGCCGGTCAGCGCCGATGGCAGCCCGAGGCGTGACTGGGCGAGTTCGCCGCCGATATAAAAGAGCGCCATCACGAACGAGGCAAAGACGATGCCGAGCGGATGCAAGCGCCCGACGAAGGCGACGATGATCGCCGCAAAGCCGTAGCCCGGCGAGATGGTCGGCGTCAGCTGGCCGATCGGGCCGGCAGCCTCGATGCCGCCGGCCAGGCCGGCGAGCGCACCGCTCAGCAGCAGCGCGAACCACAGCAGGCGACGCTCCGAGAACCCGGCATAACGTGCCGCGAGCGGCGCAAGCCCGGCCACCTTCAGCTGGAAGCCGATCACCATGCGCCCGAGCATCAGCCACAGCGCGGCAACGGCGGCGAGCGCCAGCGCGAAGCCGATATTCAGGCGCGTGCCCGTAAGGACGATGGGCATGCGTGCTGCCGATTCGAACAGCTTCGACTGCGGAAAGCCGAACCCCTCAGGATCCTTCCATGCGCCCTGCACCAGCCACGCGAGCAGCAGCTGTGCCACATAGACGAGCATCAGACTGACCAGGATCTCGTTGGCATTGAAGCGGTCGCGCAGCCATGCGGTGATGGCCGCCCACGCGGCGCCGCCGAGTGCGGCAGCGGCGAGGACCGCGGGCACGAAGACGCCGCTGCTGTCGCGCGTGGCCAGCAGCGCGATGCCGCCGCCGGCGATCGCGCCGGCAATCAGCTGCCCTTCGGCACCGATGTTCCAGACGTTGGCGCGAAAGCAGACCGCGAGTCCGACAGCACAGAGTATCAGCGGCGTGGACTTGAGTCCCAGCTCGGACCAGCCGCGCCGCGTCGCCAGGGGATCCCACAGGAACACCTTGAGCCCCTGCGCCGGGTCCTGCCCGATCAGCGCGAAGAGCAGCGCGCCCGCCAGCAGAGTCAGCACGATGGCCAGCAGCGGTGACACCCACTGCATGATGCGAGCGGGCTCCGCGCGCGGCACCAGCGCAATCGGCAAAGTCAATTGACCCCCTCGCCCTGCGGGCGGTCCCCCCACGGGCGTCGTGAGCGCCTTCGGAGCGGCCGTGCGGC
>DAOMFI010000108.1:8800-9919 GCA_035429725.1 Burkholderiaceae bacterium
CTCGTGTCGCCCCCTTCGCCCTGCGGGCGGTCCCCCCAGGGGGGACGCGAGCGCCTTCGGAGCGGCCGTGCGGCGCTCATGCGTGCAGTTCCTTCTGCGGCCACAGGCCGGACATCCAACGGCCGATGTCCTGCACGCTGATCTCGCCCGGGCGCACGCCCGGCGACAGGCGCCCCTTGGACATGACGAACAGCCGGTCGCTCAGTTCGAACAGTTCGTCGAGGTCTTCGGAGACGACGAGGATGGCGCAGCCGGCTTTGCGCAGCTCAATCAGTTCGTTGCGGATCGTCGCCGCGGCGCCGACATCGACACCCCAGGTCGGCTGATTGACCAGCAGCACGCGCGGCTGCGCTTCGATCTCGCGGCCGACGATGAACTTCTGCAGATTTCCTCCCGAAAGACTGGCCGCCGCCGCTTCGGGGCCGGTCGCCTTGACCGCGAATCGCTCGATCAGGTTCGCGGCGAGGCGGCGCGCCTCAATGGCGTGGACGAAGCCGTGCGCGCGCAACGCGTCGCGCGTCAGCACGACGTTTTCCTGCAGCGACATCGCCGTCACGGCGCCGTGCCCGAGGCGTTCCTCCGGGATGTAGCGCAGGCCGAGTGCGCGGCGGCGCAGTGTCGGCACCCGCGCCACCTCGGCGCCGAACAGGCGGATCGAGCCCTTGACGTCGAGCCACTCACCGGACAGCGCGGCCATCAGCGCGGCCTGGCCGTTGCCCGACACACCTGCGATGCCGACGATCTCGCCAAGGCGCACGTCGAAGTCGAGGCCGTGCAGCCAGTGCTGCCGCTCGACGGCGTGCGACGTGTCCAGCCCGGTGACCGCAAGCGCGACGTCACCCGGCGGCGAGTCGTGGGCCGCGATCGACGGCGGATCGGCGCCGATCATCAGCCGCGCCAGGCTCGCTTCCGTCTCCTGGCGCGGATCGACAGTCGCAACCAGGCGACCGCCGCGCAACACTACGCAGCGATGCGTCACGCGGCGGATCTCGTCCAGCTTGTGACTGATGAACAGCACGCTGACGCCGTCGGCCGCGAGACGCTCCAGCGTGCCGAACAGCCGCTCGATCGCCTGCGGCTTCAGCACCGAGGTCGGTTCGTCGAGGATCAGCAGGCGCG
>DAOMFI010000109.1:0-9891 GCA_035429725.1 Burkholderiaceae bacterium
GCGCTCGCGCGCTACCGCGCGCTGATCGACGATCCCGCGTGGAAGTCTCCGCTGCCGCCGCTGCCGGTCGGCGCGCGCGGGAGTCCCCCCAAGCTGGAGCCCGGCCAGCCCTACGCCGGGCTGGGGCCGCTGCGCGCGCGCCTGGTCGCACTCGGTGATCTGGCGCCGGACGCTGTGCTGGCGACGATCTATGACGGCGCCTGGGTGGACGCGGTCATGTCGTTTCAGCGTCGCCATGGCCTCACACCCGACGGCATCGTCGGCAAGGCCACGCTGGCGCAACTGAATGTGCCGCCGGGGGTACGCGAGCGCCAGATCGTGCTCTCGCTCGAACGACTGCGCTGGACACCGCTGCTGCAGGGGCCGCGCATGATCGTCATCAACGTGCCGGAGTTCGTATTGCGCGCCTACGAGGTCCGGGGCGATCGCATTCTGGTGCGCGCGACGATGAAGGTCATCGTCGGCAAATCGATGGACACACGCACCCCACTGATCGAGGAGCAGATGCGCTACATCGAGTTCCAGCCATACTGGAACGTGCCGCCTTCCATTGCACGCGGCGAAGTGGTGCCGCGCCTGCGGCGCGACGCCGGCTACTTCGACCGCGAAGGCTTCGAGTTCGTGGCCGCGCAGGGGCGTGTCGTCGAAACGCTGACGCCGGGCATGCTGGACGCTGTCCTCGCCGGTACCGCACGCATTCGACAGCGGCCGGGGCCGCGCAATGCGCTTGGCGACATCAAGTTCGTCTTCCCGAACCGCGAGAACATCTACCTGCATCACACGCCGTCAGTTCAGCTCTTCGAGCGCGACCGGCGCGACTTCAGCCACGGCTGCATCCGCGTCGAACAGCCGGTTGCGCTGGCGATGTTCGCTCTGGATGGCATGCCCGACTGGACCGAGGCGCGCATCCGCCATGCGATGACAGAGACTAGCCCGAGCACGGTACGACTTGCCGATCCGATTCCGGTCGTGATTGCCTATGCAACTGCTATCGTCAAGGACGGTCGCATCCACTTCTTCGACGACATCTACGGTCACGACCGCAGGCTCGACACTGTCCTGCGCCAACCGCGGCCGCCGCTGCTGACCCGACCCTGAACCATGAGTCATCACCACATCGCGCGTCGCCGCTTTCTCAGGCATTCGGCCGGCCTGGCCGCCGGTAGCCTGTTGCCGCTGGCTGGCCGCGCGAGCGCGCCCGACAGCCGTGCGCTGTCCTTCGTCCACACGCATACGCACGAACGCCTGCAACTCGTCTATGCCGTCGCTGACAGCTACGTGCCGGATGCACTTACCTCGCTGAACCGTTTCCTGCGCGACCACTACAGCGGCGAAATCGGCACGATCGATCCGCGGCTCTTTGATCTGCTGCACCAGGTGCAGGCTCTGGTCGGCGGCACGCGCCCGTTCGAAGTCATTTCCGGCTACCGCTGTCCGACGACGAATGCAACGTTGCGCGAGACGCGCGGCGGCGGAGTCGCCAAAAACAGCCTGCACATGGAAGGCCGCGCGATCGATGTGCGCCTGCCCGGCGTGTCGCTCGCCGACCTGCGTGATGCCGCGGTATCGCTCAAGGTGGGCGGGGTGGGCTACTACGCGGGCCAGTTCGTGCACCTGGATACCGGCCGCGTGCGGCGCTGGTAGATCGAACCGCCGCTGGCCGCGGAGCGGTTCCGGCGTTGCTCACCGTTCTGCGCCGCGTGCACGTGCGATCAGTTCGCGTTCGCGATCGGGCGACAGCGCAGGCGTCTGCTCCTGTCCCGCCAACCACGCCCGCGTGTCCGCTATGGTCTCCGAAAGCTCGGTCAGGCGCAGTCCCGCCGCGCAGGCCCGCTCGTTGCTGACCTCCATCAGCCCGCTGTAGGGGCCGCGCTCCGGCCGGTAAAGCGGCAGGTCCATGAACGTCAGACCGGCAGCCTGCAGGATCGGCGCGGGCACCCAGATGACGTTCGTCGCACCAAGCGCACGGACGAACTCGCCCCAGGTCAGCCGGCGGCCGGAGAGGTTGAAACAGCCGGCAAGATTGCGTGCGATGACGGCACCGACAAAGCGGGCCACGTCGCGTGCATCGATGAACTGCAGGTGGTCCGACCCGTCACCGGGCGCCAGCATCTCGCCCGCCCGGCCCGCGCGCATCACCCAGTATGTGAACCGGCCCGAGGGATCGTGCGGACCCACGATGACCTGGGGCCGCAACAGCGTGCCTCGATCGTCATAGACCTCCTGCACGATGTCCTCGCACGCGACCTTGAGCGCGCCGTAGGTCTCGCCGTTCACCTCGGTGACGTGCTCCCCGGCCGCAGGCACGCGTGCGTGGGTCTCGTGCACCGGCCGGACCGCGGTGTCTCCGTAGACCATGACCGCACTGATGTACACATACCGCCCGACAACGTTACGCAGCAGCTCCGCGCTCGCTCGCACCTGCAACGGTGTGTAGCCGCTGACGTCGATGCAGGCGTCCCAGGTCCGGCCGACCAACGCTGCAAGCCCGGCGCGGCCCTGGTCGCGATCGCCCCGGAGCCGCTCCACCGCAGCGGCCAGGGCATCCGGTGACTGGCCGCGCGTGAAGACGCTCACCGCATGTCCGTCCCTCGCCAGGGCCTCGACGATGTGACGGCCGACGAACTGCGTACCCCCCAGGACCAGGACGCGCATCCGCGGAATTCTGCTCCGCTCTATAGGTCGGCGGCAGCGCGGGACGGCTGCGCCCGCTCCGCTCAATACCTGGCGCGCCCCCCGGACATGTCGAAAACCGCGCCCGTGTTGAACCGGCTCGCCTCCGTGCACAACCAGACCACGAGCTCGGCCACTTCACTTGCCGAACCCAGTCGCTTCATCGGGCTATCGCGGATCATGGCGTTGACGACCTCGGTGCCGAGGTCGCGGATCATGTCGGTGTCGATGGGTCCGGGTGCCACGCAGTTGACGAAGATGTTGTCGCCGGCCACCTCTCGGCTCAGTGCCTTGGTGAAGGCAATGACACCGGCGCTGGCCGCCGAATATGCCGCCAGCGTCGCCAGTCCTTCCTTTCCGGCGAGCGAGCCGAGGTTGACGATGCGCCCGCGGCGCAGCCGGCGCATGCGCGGCAGTACAGCCTGCGTGACGCGCATCGTTCCCATCAGATTCACTTCAAGGATCCGCCGCCAGTCGGCCTCCGCGTGCCCGCTGAACTCCTGCGTCCTGCCGAGGTAGCCGGCGTCGTTGATGAGGATGTCGGGCTGGTCGGCACTCGGCAGTCCTGCAAGCGCGGCCGCGACGTCGGCACCATCGGTGATGTCGACGACGTCACTCGAGGCGCCCTGCACCTGAGCCGGGTTCGCGTCCCAGATCCGGACCGTCGCTCCGCTCGCCACCAGCAGTTCGGCAATCGCCCTGCCGATGCCTTTGGCGCCGCCGGTGACGACGGCGAACTTGCCGTGCAGGTCGTAGGTGTTCGGCATGTCATCCTCCTCTCGGCGCGCCGGGAACCGGTCGGATCAGCCGGCGGGATGTTGCGGCGATCCGGCGAGCCTTGCTGCAAGCGCGGCTAGGCGGCCGCCACGATCGTGAAGTGTTCGACGCGCGGTGGCTGTGCGAAGAACGGCCCCACGATGGCCCGCCACTCCGCGAAACCCGGCGAGCCGCGGAAGTCCACGGTGTGGTTCTCGAGCGTATCCCACTCGATCTGCAGCACATAGCGCTCCGGCGACTCGATGCCCTTGTGAACGCTGGCGCGTCGGAATCCGACGGCGTGGGCAATCACGGTCTTGATCCCGCGCGTGATGGCGGCATCGAACTGGGCCTGTTCGCCCGGACGAATCGTGATCTCAGCCAGTTCCAGGATCATTGTGCCGCTCCTCTTCGACAGGAAGCTCGATTGTTGCCCGCCGCCATACGGCGTCAGAGCGTACGGCGCATATCCTCCTGCACCAGCGCGTGGTGCTCGGGGTGGCGCCGGATGTAGGCAAGCGCGTACGGACAGATCGGCACGACGGTCTTTCCCTGTGCGCGAATGTGAGCCAGGGCCTGCTCGAGCAGTTGCGAGCCCAGGCCCTGCCCTTCGAGGTCGGGCCGTACCTCGGTGTGCTTGATGAGAATCGATGCGCTGCCTATCGGGTCATAGTCGACGAAGCCGACCTCGTCGTCACCCGCCAGCAGCTGATAGCGGCGGCGCGCGGTGTCGTCGTGAAAACGGGTTTCGGTCATGTCATGCCCGGTCTGTACTGGTCAGACGTCATTGTGGCGCACGGAGGTGCAGTTATGCCGACAACCTGCATCTGCGGTACAAAGCCGTGTCGAGGGAGGCTGCGCATGAAAACGTCCCGCCCGAGCGTCGCGGAAAAGCGGCGCGAGTTCCACCGCCTGCACGAAAGCGGATGCTTCGTCATTCCGAACCCGTGGGATCCGGGCAGCGCGCGCTACCTGCAGAGCCTCGGCTTCAAGGCGCTCGCGACGACGAGCGCCGGATTCGCCTGGTCGAAGGCACGACCGGACAACGGCGTCACGCGCGACACGGTGATCGCGCACCTGGCCGAGATGGTCGAGGCAACCGACGTTCCGCTGAACGCGGATTTCGAGAGCGGCTTCGCCCGCGATGCCGCTGGCGTCGCCGAAAGCGTGCAGCTGGCCGTCGCGGCCGGTGTTGCCGGACTGTCGATCGAGGACTCCACCGGCGACCCCGCGCGACCGCTGTTCGATCTCGACGTCGCGGTCGACCGAGTGCGCGCCGCACGGCGCGCGATCGACGCCAGCGGTGGCGACACGCTGCTGGTCGGCCGTGCCGAATGCTTCCTCGCCGGGCGTCCGCACCTCGACGAAACGATTGCGCGGCTGCAGGCGTATTCCAGTGCCGGCGCCGACTGCCTCTACGCCCCGGGGCTGCGCACGCTCGAGCAGTTCACCGCGGTGGTCGAGGCCCTCGCACCGAAACCGATCAATGCGCTGATCGGCTGGCCGGCCGAACTGAAGGTTGCCGATCTCGCGGCCATCGGCGTGCGTCGCATCAGCGTCGGCGGCGCGCTGGCGCGCACCGCGTGGGGCGGATTCATGCGCGCCTCGAAGCTACTTGCCGAGGAGGGCTCGTTCGCCGGCTTCAAGGAGGCGGCGCCAGGCGCCGAGTTGAATGCCGTGTTCGCCACACGCGACACCTGAACGACATCCGATGAGAAGCCGTCGGCTCCGCTGGAGGCCAGCGCTCGGTGCGCTGCTGGCCGCCGCGCTCCCGGCCGTCGCTGCGGGCGCGGCGGACACTGGGACCGCTGTCGCGTCGCCGCCCTGGAGCGCACCGCCGAGTACTTTGGTCGAAGTCCACGAACGCACGTTCCCTAGCGGTGGCGTCGTCCTGAGCGGCACGCTGTACGTTCCCAGGGCCGCGACGCGCGTGCCGGCGGTTGTCGTCCTGCACGCCGCATCGTCGCCCGAGCGCAGGAATCCGCTCTATGCGCATCTGATCGCGATGCTGCCGGCACTGAAGGTCGCGGTGTTCGTCTTCGACCGTCGCGGCAGCGGCCGATCCGCCGGGAGCCTCGACGACAGCGACTACGAGATGCTGGCGGACGATGGCATCGCCGCGCAGCGGCTGCTGGCAGAGGATCCGCGGATCGATCCGCAGCGCATCGGTTTCTGGGGACTCAGCCAGGGTGGATGGCTGGCCCTGCTGGCGGCATCGCGCAACCCCCGGACCGCGTTTGCCGTGTCGGTCTCGGCGCCCATGACGACTCCCGACGTGCAGATGAATTTCGCGGTCGCCAACATTCTTCGCATCAAGGGGTTTACGCAGGCCGACATCGACCAGGCGATCGCGGTTCGAACCGCGGTCGATGACTTTCAGCGGGGCAAGCGCGATCGCGCAAGCGCGCAGAAGCTGCTCGACGCCGCTGCCACGAAGCCGTGGTTCGAGTTCATCTACATGGCCCGCACGTTCAGGGACCCGGACCAGTCCCGTTGGGCCCGCGAGATCCGCCACGACCCGTTTGCCGTCCTCTCCGGCGTCAGGCCGCCCGCGCTCGTCATCTACGGTTCCGCCGATCCTTGGGTGCCGGTCCAGACGTCGGTCGAACGCTTGCGTGCGGCGGCGGCGCGGCATCCGAATATCGACGTGACAGTCATCGCAGGAGCCGACCACGCGATGGCGACGAACGTCGCCCCCGCCGATCAGATCGATCCAGGGCTGATGTCACAGGCTGCGCCGCAGTCGGCCGAGTACTTCGGCGTGCTCGGCGCGTGGCTCGTCCGGCAGGGTATTGCGACGGCGCCCTGAGGGCGCCGCCGCCCGTCTTCAACTAATGGGAAGTCCACGATGATCCAGCTCTACTACAGCCCCGGCAGCGCCAACCTCGTGCCGCACATCCTGCTCGAGGAGATCGGTGCGCCGTTCGAACTGGTGCTGGTCGATCGCGCCAGCGCCGCGCACAAGAAACCCGACTACCTGAAGCTCAACCCCAACGGGCAGATTCCGGTGCTGGTCGACGGCGACTTCGTGCTGTATGAAACCGCCGCCATTGCCCTGTATCTGGCGGACCGGTTCGTGGAGAAGAAGCTCGCGCCGCCGCCGGGCACGCGCGAGCGCGCGCACTACTATCAGTGGATGGTCTGGTGCACCAACACGCTGCAGGCGATGATGATGCATTTCTTCTATCCGGAGCGCATGGTCGACGACGGTGACGCTGCCGCGGCTGCGCAGGTGAAGAAACGCGCGGAAGCGCGCGCCGGCGGGATGCTCGATGTGCTCGACCAGCAGTTCGCCTCACACGGCGGCGAATTCGTACTCGGTGCAGAGTTCAGCGCCGTCGACCCGTATGCGCTGATGCTCGGCCGCTGGACCCGCAGCTTCGCGCGGCCGGCGCGCAGCCTGCCGCACCTGGGGCCTTACCTGCAGCGCATGCTCGCGCGCCCCGCCGTGCAGCGCGCGTTCGCGTCCGAGAAGCTGTCGGCGCCGTTGGTTTAGAAGTTATGCGCGGGCGGGAGTATGGCCCTGGCCTCGGCCAGGGCCGCATGCTCGGCCGCGATCAAGGTGGTGCGCAAGGCTTCGCGCGTACCTACGAACGGCAGCGCGAGTCAGTGCCCGCGGCGCGCGCTCAGCGCTTGAGCGTGCAGCGCATCTCCGGCGCGCCGTAACCCCAGGTGATCGTGGCCACGCCCTGGTGCTCCCAGAACGACTCGTTGCGTCCCTGGTACTTCGCGCCGCTCGCCGCGATCTGCTGGAACATCAGCGAAACGCTGTCGCCGCGCTCGGCGATCATCGTCGAGGGTTCGGTCTCGAAATAGGTGACGGTGACCTCGTTGGCCGGGCTGCCATCGCACGCGAACGCGAACGGGCCGCGGCTCGGTACCAACCGGTACTTGGCCTGCAACTCGGCGATGCGGCGGACATACTCGTCGCGCACGCAGCTGCGCTTCTCGGCACTCTTCCAGCAATCGTTGCGGCCCTTGACCCAGCCGCGCTGCTCGGCGCGCAGCACCGGCGGATGCTCGTTCTTCGCCTTCTTCGTCGCCGCGGCGTAGACGCCGGCCAGCTTGCGGTCGAGTGCCGAAAGATCCACGTCGCCGCAGATCAAAGCCTCGATGCTGCCGGGCTTCACCTTGCGGCAATCGAATGTCGGCCCTTGCGTCGTAGGCGCGGTCCCCGTGGCGGGCTTCGGCGTCGCCTTCGCGTCACGCGCACGCACGAGATCATCGATGGCCCGGCACCAGGCTTCGCTGCTGCGCGGCGGGATTTCCGGCTTGCCCCGCACGCCGAGCCGGAACTCGATCGTTCCCTTCCACTCGTCGGACCCGATGTCCGGTCCGTGCCCCCGGCCGTCGCCCGAGGTCACCTTCGTCTCGATCATGCGATTCCAGGCGTCGGAGCACAGCGGCGGCGCGGCCGGGCTGGCCGCCGCCGGTGCCTCCGCTGCATGGACTCCGCACGCCATCGCAAGGCCAAGCGCCCCAGCCAACCCGCGCATCATCCGATCCATCGTGTGGTTCTCGCCCCAAGTCGCCGCGTCGGCGCGAAGTATGGACGATCGAGCCAGGACAACGTGCCGATCGCCACCCGTCGCGGCGGAGACGATCAGTAGCCTTTATCAGGCCACTGCGCGGTCCACTACGCGGCGGCGCGCTGGGGCACCAGCCGCTCGATCCGCACCGGGACGTGCTTGTGCCACGGCGTGCCGGCGATCGGGTCGCGGTCCTTCACATCGGTGAGTTCGTTCACCGCCACGCCGTGCCGCTCGATCGAGCCGTCCGCGCGGCGGTAGTCGAGGCCCTGTCCATTGGGCAGCGACACATGGCCCCGCTGCAGTTCATCCGTGACCTCGACCGGCGCCTCCGCCGCGCCGCGCGCAGTGACGATGCTCACCCAGTCACCGTCGTCACAGCCGAGCGCGGCCGCGTCGACCGGATTCATGCGCAGGGTGCCGTAGGCGCCCTTGCGGTGCCAGCTCACGTCGCGCACTGCGGTGTTGCTTGTGTCGCTGCGCCGCTCGCCCGCCGACAGTACGAACGGAAATTCCGGCGCTGGCGCCGGAAGCCCGGCGTCCAGGGACTTCAGCTCATCGAGCAGTTCCGGAATGGCCAGTTCGATCCTGTGGCCCGGCCGTCGCACCGCCTTCCAGCTGTCCGCGTACTCGCTGACCGCGAAGATCACGCCCGACGGCGAGTCGATGATCGCCTTGAACAGCGCATTACCCGCGGCAAGCGCGCTGCCGCCGAAGCCGGCGCGGCGCGCGGCGTCCGGCTGCCGGCGCACGTAGAGGTGCGCGAGGCCCCACAGCGAAGCGGCCGGCGCCAGCCCGGCCGGCAATTGCGGACCGAGCGTGCGGTACAGCACGACCGATGCACAGCGCGCGAGGCGCGGGTTGCGCTTCGAAGCCCAGGCGAACGCCAGCGCGAATGCCGTCAACCCGAAGCGCGCCGCGCGGCGCAGGAAGCGGTAATCGCGCTCCGAAAGCTCGCCCAGTTGTTCGAGCAGCCGCGCGTGGATTTCGGCCTCGGTCAGCGTGCCGGGCCGCGGCGCGAACAGGGGATGCCGCAGTTGAAAGCCGTTGCGCGGGAACTCGAGGTTGAAGAACGTCGCCTCGGCTTTCTCGAACTGGCTGGTGGCCGGCAGCACGTAGTCCGCACAGCGCGCGGTTTCGGTCATCGCGACGTCGACGACAACCGAGAGCTCCAGCGCGCGGATCGCCTCGCGCATGCGCCGCGTGTCCGCCAGCGAGTGCGCGGGATTGGCGCTCTCGATCCACATCGCGCGGAACCGCTTCGGGTGATCGGTGAGGATCTCCTCCGGGATCACATTGCACGGCACGAGCCCCATGATGATGCGCGACTGGGTGACCGGGCTGCGCTTCCACGGGTTTGGCGCGCCGTCCGCGGCCTTCTGCTTCGCGCCGTCGCCCTCGCCCTTGGAGAAGGCGGACAGCCCCAGCAGCGGCACGAACGCGTTGTTCGTGCCTTTACGTGCAAAGTGCCCGGGCAGCAGCCAGACCAGCCTCTGCAGCCAGCTCACCAGCGTTGAGTGCCGGTTCATCTGCACGCCGAGATCCTCGATCATTGCCACGCTCTCGGCGCGCGCGATGCGCCCGGCCACCTTGCGCAGCAGCGCCTCGTCCACGCCGCAGCGGCGTGCGTACTCGGCCACCGGAATCGCCCTCAGCGCCGGCTCGATCGTCTCGAGCCCGGTGGTGTACTCGGCCAGCCAGTCGCGCTTCAGCAGCCCGTCCTGCACCAGGATGGCAGCGAGCGCGGCGAGGCACCAGGCGTCGGTGCCCGGTCGCACCGCGAGGTGGAAGTCCGCCATCGCCGCGGTCTCGCTGCGGCGCGGATCGATGACGATCAGCGAGCGCGCCGGATCGTGTTTGATCGCCGTGAGCAGCGTGCGCGAGCGCGCGAAGCCGTGCGACTGCCACGGGTTCTTGCCGACGAACACCGCGA
>DAOMFI010000110.1:0-9855 GCA_035429725.1 Burkholderiaceae bacterium
ACGGCAGGATGCTCACCGGCCGCGACGCCGCGCACAAGCGCATCCAGGACATGCTCGCCAAGGGCGAGAAGCTGCCGGTGGACTTCACCAACCGCGTCATCTACTACGTCGGTCCGGTCGATCCGGTGCGTGACGAAGTGATGGGCCCGGCGGGTCCCACGACGGCCACGCGCATGGACAAGTTCACCGAGATGATGCTGGCGCAGACCGGGCTGATCGCGATGATCGGCAAGTCCGAGCGTGGCCCGGCTGCGATCCAGGCGATCAAGAAGCACAGGAGCGCCTACCTGATGGCCGTTGGCGGTGCGGCGTACCTCGTCGCCAAGGCCATCAAGTCGGCAAAGGTGCTGGGCTTTGCCGACCTCGGCATGGAAGCGATCTACGAGTTCGAGGTCAGGGACATGCCCGTCACGGTGGCCGTCAGCGCGGACGGAGTCTCGGTCCACGAGACCGGACCGCGCGAGTGGCAGGCCAAGATCGGCAAGATTCCGGTCGCGGCCGCCTGATCTCCGGTCGATCCGTGGGGACACGATCACTGTCGCCGCGGGCATGGTGTGACGAAGCCGTCCGCCGAATCGAGGCGGACTACACGCGGTCGGCAGATACGCATCTGCTGCGCATTGACGTGCCCGGCGTGCCTCACTGTCCGCTGTACCTGAAGGACGAGTCGGTGCACCCGACCGGCAGTCTGAAACATCGGTTGGCACGCTCGCTGTTTCTCTATGGTCTGTGCAACGGACTGATCGGACCGCGCACGACGGTCGTCGAGGCCTCGTCAGGCTCGACGGCGGTGTCCGAGGCGTACTTCGCGCGGCTGATCGGCGTGCCCTTCGTGGCCGTGATGCCGAGGACCACCTCGCGCGAGAAGATCGCACTGATCGAATTCCATGGTGGCCGCTGTCACCTCGTCGACGAGCCGGGCGCGGTCTACGCAGAAGCCGCGTCTCTCGCCAGGCGCACTGGCGGGCACTACATGGACCAGTTCACCTATGCCGAGCGCGCGACCGACTGGCGCGGCAACAACAACATCGCCGAGTCGATCTTCCAGCAGATGAAGGACGAGCCGTTTCCGATCCCGGCGTGGATCGTCATCGGCGCGGGCACCGGCGGCACCAGCGCCACGATCGGACGGTACGTGCGCTACCGCCGTTGTGAAACGAAGATCTGTCTGGCCGACCCCGAGAACTCCGTGTTTCACGACTACTGGTCGGATGGCGACGCGGCCCGAACCCTCGCGGTGGCCTCGCGCATCGAAGGCATCGGGCGGCCGCGCGTCGAGCCGAGCTTCAACCGCCATGTCATCGACCACTCGATTCGCGTGCCGGACGCCGACTCCTTCGCGGCAGCACGCTTTCTCGAACGCGTGCTGGGACGCCGGGTGGGGCCATCGACAGGAACCGCGCTGATCGCCTGCGTCGAACTGATGTCCGGAATGGTTCGGAACGCGCAGGCAGGCGCGGTGGTCACGCTGATCTGCGACGGCGGCGAACGCTACTCGGAAACCTGCTACGACGATGCCTGGCTCGAGCGGAGCGGAATGAATTGCGCCAGCGGCATGCGCCGACTGGAACGCTTCTGGGCCGAGGGCGCCTGGTCGCCGCCCGCGCGTGGCTCGTCGCGGCGGCGGACCAAGGCAACCAGAAACTGAGCCCGTTCCTGACGCCGCGCCAGCGGCAACGGCATTGCTCGACTTCGGGTAGCCGCTGTCGTGCACCCGGCGCGCACCGACGCGGACTCAGCCGCGGAAAATGCCGGTGCTGAGGTAGCGATCGCCGCGATCGCACACGACGAAGACGATGGTCGCGTTCTCGACCTCGGCGGCAATCCTCAGTGCGATCAGGCAGGCGCCTGCCGCCGAGGGACCGCAACTGATGCCCTCCTCCGCCGCCAGGCGCCGCGCCATTTCTTCGGCGTCGGCCTGCGCGACGAACTCCAGTCGATCCACCCGGGCGGGATCGTAGATCTTTGGCAGGTACGCTTCGGGCCACTTGCGTATGCCCGGGATCTGGGAACCCTCGGCGGGCTGCGCGCCGATGATCTGGATCGCGGCGCTGCGCTCCTTCAGGTAGCGGCCGACGCCCATGATCGTGCCGGTTGTTCCCATCGCGCTGACGAAGTGCGAGATGCGGCCGCCCGTGTCGCGCCAGATTTCCGGCCCGGTGGTCTCGTAATGCGCGCGCGGATTGTCAGCATTGGCAAACTGGTCGAGCACGCGGCCCTTGCCTTCAGCCTGCATCTGCATCGCCAGGTCGCGCGCGTACTCCATGCCGCCCTTGCTCGCCGGCGTCAGGATCAGCTCGGCCCCGTAGGCGGCCATGCTCGCGCGCCGCTCGCTCGACAGGTTGTCCGGCATGATCAAGGTCATGCGGTAGCCCTTCATCGCCGCGATCATGGCCAGCGCGATGCCGGTGTTGCCGCTGGTGGCTTCGATGAGCCGATCACCCGGCCGGATCTCGCCACGCTCCTCGGCCCGCACAATCATCGAGTACGCCGGGCGATCCTTCACTGAGCCGCCGGGGTTGTTGCCCTCGAGCTTGCCCAGGATGACGTTGCCGCGCTGGGCCTGCTCCGGACCGGGCAGCCGCTGAAGTCGCACGAGCGGCGTGTTGCCGATGGTCTGGTCGATTGTGGGCGCGTTCATCGGCGGCGACGGGAAAGGGACACGGCGAAGCATAGCGACGGCGCTGGAACCCGCATCAACGGCCCACATCCGGCCGCGCGGTGCCTCATTGACCGTCGAGTTCTTCGATGCGACGCGGGGGATAGCTGTCCCAGTTCGTGCAGCCGGGGCAGTTCCAGTGGTACTCCCGCGCTCGGAAGCCGCATCGGCTGCAGCGATAGCGGGCCAGCTTCTGCGCGTGGTTCTTGAGCAAGCTGCTCAGGCCCTTTAACTCCTCGTCGCCCGGATTCAGCGCGAGCCGCGCCCGGGCGAGGCGCTCAAATCCGAGCAGCGACGGATGGCGCCGCAACTCGTCTCCAACCAGCACTTCCGCAGCCGCCGGGCCTTCCCATTCGAGTACGCGGCGATGGGCGCAGTCGAGCATGTCGATCGACGGCGCATCCTGCAAGGCGCGTCGCAGCCAGTTGAGCGCCTCGGACCGGCGCCCCAGCCCGTCGAGAGCCCCGGTCACCTTGTCGGCGATCAGCGGCAGGTGATCGCGGGACACCGCTTCAACCCGCTGCCATCGCGCCAGCGCTTCGGCAGCGTCGCCGCGCCGCGCAGCCAGGTCGCCGGCGAGGATCAGCGCGCGCACTGACTTGCGGTCAGTCGTCAGCGCGTCGTCGATCGCGCTTTGCGCCTCTTCGAGCCGACCAGCAGCGAGCGCGATGTCGGCCAGCTCGCAGTAGTAGTGGGAGATCGCCACCTGATGGTCCTCGCCCGCCTCGCGCTCGAGCAGGCGCGCGCAGTCGATGGCCTTCAGCCACTCGCGCTCCATCTGGTAAATGCGCAGCAAGGCGCGCAGCGCCTCGAACCGCTGGTCCCTGTGCTCGAGCAGGCGCGTGAACGCATCCTCGGCCCGGTCGAGCAGCCCCCCCTTGAGGTAGTCCTGCCCCAGTTCCGACAGCGCCTGGGCACGTTCGCGCGCCGGCAGGTCAGAGCGATTCAACAGGTGCGTGTGGATGCGCACCGCACGGTCGAACTCGCCGCGCCGCCGGAACAGGTTGCCCAGCGCGTGGTGGAGCTCGATGGTCTCGGGATCGAGCTTGACGACCTCGATGAACGCATCGATCGCCTTGTCGTGCTGGTCATTCAGCAGGAGATTGAGCCCGCGGAAGTACGAGCGCGGCAGCGCTGCGTTATCGGTCGCCCGCGCCCGTGATTCAAAGCCGCGGCCGAACCATCCCGCCGCGAACACCAGCGGCAGGACGACGAGATACCAGAGTTCGAACTCCATCAGCGGATTTCTGGCTGGCCCGCGACTTCAACAACCGCACCGGACTGGCGCGCGGCCGCCGCCATGCGATCCGCGGCAGACACCGCCGGCACACCCGCGGACCCGTCGCGCCGCAACTGGACCACTTCGCGCCGCATGCGGTAGATCGGCAGCGCGAGCGCAAGCGCACCGAGCAGCGCGCCCACCGCGACGCAGCTCAGCATCACCAGGATGAGCGGGACGTTGTCCCACACCATGCTGGAGGTCAGCCGGACGGGCACCGGGGTCGTGTTCTTCAGCGAGAACCACAGCACAAGGAGGAAAAAGCCCAGCTTGACGAGCCACGCCAGCAGTCTCATTCAGGCCTCCCTCAACGACGCAGTTGTCGAAAGGCGGATTGTAGGGAAGCGGCTGCTGGCCCGGGACGCGGGCGAAAAAAAGGCCGCGCAGTGCGCGGCCTTGGTGCCATCGGCGCCCTCAGGCGTCATCCCCGCCTGGCACTTCGGTGCCCTCCTCGCCGTCGACGCGCTCGCGCAGTTCCTTGCCCGCCTTGAAGTGCGGCACGTACTTGGCGGGCACCTGCACCCGGTCGCCGGACTTGGGGTTGCGCCCAAGGCGTGGCGGACGATAGTTCAGCGCAAAGCTGCCGAAGCCACGGATCTCGATGCGCTGGCCGCCGGCCAGCGCATCAGTCATCGCATCGAGCATCGTGTTGACCGCTTCGTCGGCGTCGCGCGCGACCAGGCGGGGGTTGCGCTCCGCCAGGCGCGCGATCAACTCCGACTTCGTCATTGTCTTCAACGAAGAACTCCGGTGCTACTTGGTCTGCGTGTCGAGCTTAGCCTTCAGCAGCGCCCCGAGATTGGTGGTGCCGGTCTGGGCCTCAGCCTGCATGCGCTCCATCGTTGCCGACGTCTCAGCGGTGTCCTTCGCCTTGATGGAGAGGTTCAGGCCGCGGTTCTTGCGGTCGACGTTGATGATCATCGCGACGACCGAATCACCTTCCTTCAGGTGGTTGCGGGCGTCCTCGACGCGGTCGGCGGAAATCTCCGACGCGCGCAGGTAGCCCTCGATGTCGCCACCGAGGTCGATGACCGCGCCCTTGGCGTCGACCGACTTGACCGTGCCGGTCACGATCGAACCCTTCTCGTGGCCCGCCGCAAAGTTCGTGAACGGGTCGCCCGACATCTGCTTCACGCCCAGCGAAATCCGCTCGCGCTCGGTGTCGATCGCCAGCACCATCGCCTCGATCTCGTCGCCCTTCTTGTACTTGCGGACGGCCTCTTCACCCGGCTCGCTCCACGAGAGGTCGGACAGGTGCACCAGGCCGTCGATACCGCCATTCAGGCCGATGAAGACGCCGAAGTCGGTGATCGACTTGATCTGGCCCTTCACCTTGTCGCCCTTCTTGTGCGACTGCGCGAAGTCGTCCCAGGGATTGGGCTTGCACTGCTTCATGCCGAGGCTGATACGGCGGCGCTCCTCGTCGATCTCGAGCACCATGACCTCGACCTCGTCACCCAGCTGCACGACCTTCTTCGGGTCGACGTTCTTGTTGGTCCAGTCCATCTCGGACACGTGCACCAGGCCCTCGATGCCGGCCTCGATCTCGACGAACGCGCCGTAGTCGGTGATGTTGGTGACCTTGCCGAACAGCCGCGTGCCCTGCGGGTAACGCCTGCCCAGGCCGACCCACGGATCCTCGCCGAGCTGCTTCACGCCCAGCGAAACGCGGTTCTTCTCCTGGTCGAACTTCAGGACCTTGGCGGTGAGCTCCTGGCCGACCTGCACCACTTCGCTCGGGTGACGCACGCGGCGCCAGGCCAGGTCCGTGATGTGCAGCAGGCCGTCGATGCCGCCGAGGTCGACGAACGCGCCGTAGTCGGTGATGTTCTTGACCGTGCCCTTGACGATCGCGCCTTCCTTGAGGTTTTCGAGCAGCTTGGCGCGCTCCTCACCCATGCTGGCCTCGACCACCGCGCGGCGCGAGACCACCACGTTGTTGCGCTTGCGGTCGAGCTTGATGACCTTGAACTCGAGGGTCTTGCCCTCGAAGGGTGTCGTGTCCTTGACCGGCCGCGTGTCGACCAGCGAGCCCGGCAGGAACGCGCGGATGCCGTTGGTCATGACGGTGAGGCCGCCCTTGACCTTGCCGGTGATCGTGCCGCTGACGAGCTCGCCGCTGTCGAGCGCCTTCTCGAGATTCATCCAGGCGGCGAGGCGCTTGGCCTTGTCGCGCGACAGGATGGTGTCGCCGTAGCCGTTTTCGAGCGATTCGATTGCGACCGACACAAAGTCGCCCGGGCTGACGCTCAACTGTCCGTTGTCGTCCTTGAATTCTTCGAGCGGAATGTAGGCCTCGGACTTCAGGCCGGCGTTGACCACTACAAAGTTGTAGTCGACGCGGATCACCTCGGCGGTGATCACTTCGCCCTGCTTCATCTCCTGACGATTCAGGCTTTCTTCGAAGAGGGCGGCAAAACTTTCAGGCTTGCTGGTGCTGCTGCTGTGGGTTGCGACGGATGACATGTAATGGACCTGATGATGACCAATTCACGCTTCGGCGTTGCGCCTCGGCGGAGTTGAAGAAACGCAGCGGGAAAACCTGAGCGGCGCTGGCCGCAACAAAGACGCTCCTGCTGCACCCGTTACTGCTGACTTCAATACTGCTGACTTCGATACTGCCTGTTGCCTTTCAAACTGCCGTGCCGCCGGCCACCCCGCTGCCGGAGACGTGCTGACCACCTGTGTACCAGTGCAACACTTGCGCAATGACTTCGTCAATCGAGAGCGCGGACGAGTCGAGCTGGTAGGCGTCTTCCGCCGGCTTCAGTGGCGCAGAAGACCGTTCGGAATCCCGCCGGTCGCGCGCTTCGAGTTCCCGCGAAAGGTCGGCAATATTAGTCGAAAACCCTTTTTCGATCAACTGCTTATAGCGCCGTTCGGCACGCGCGGCGACGCTCGCCGTGAGGAAAACCTTGAGCACCGCGTCGGGAAACACGACCGTGCCCATGTCACGCCCGTCCGCCACCAGTCCCGGCGCCTGTCGCGAGCGGCGCTGCAGTTCCAGCAGGGCCTGCCGCACGGAAGGGTGCACGGCGACCTGCGAAGCAGCGCGGCTGACCTCTTCGGCACGGATCGCATCGGTAACATCCTCGCCATCGAGCTCGATGCGACCGCGTTCGAAGCGCGGCAGCATCGTCTGCGCCAGCGCGGCCACCGCCGATTCATCCATGGGCGAACGCCCATTTTTCAGGGTGCGCCAACCTACCAGTCGATACAGGGCGCCACTGTCGAGGTAGTGAAAGCCCAGCCGGTCCGCCACACCCAGCGCGATCGTGCCCTTGCCCGATGCCGTCGGGCCATCAATGGCGATGACAGGCGGCAGCGCGCTCATCCTGCGCCTATCGCTGCGATCGGGACAATCAAATGGACGCGCCGGACCGCTGTAACTAGAGTCGCGTGCAACTTGGACAGGAGCCCGCCGTGCGCATGCCACTTCGTCTGGACCTTGCGAAAACCGCCAGCTTTGCGGTGCTGCACTTCAGCGTCGCGTTCACGATTGCCTATCTGCTGACCGGCAGCATCGGCATCGCCAGCGCGCTGGCGCTGATCGAACCGCTGGCCAACACGGTGGCGTATTTCTTTCATGAGCGCGCCTGGTCGCGCGTGAGGTGGGGGGTCTCGGAAACGCCTTCGACGAGTCTGGCGAGCGACGTGAAGTAATCGGGGAAGGTCTTTGCGACGCACTTCGGGTCGAGTATGTGGACGCGCACGCCACCCACCGCCGCGAGTGAAAAGCACATCGCGATGCGGTGATCATCGTAGGTATCTATGGCCGCTTCGCGCAGCGCAGGCTGAGGGTGGACGCGCAGCCAGTCGGCACCCTCCTCCACCGTTGCCCCAAGCTTGCGCAGTTCAGTCGCCATTGCCGCGATGCGATCAGTTTCCTTCACGCGCCATGAACCGATGTTGCGCAGCGTCGTGGGGCCATCGGCAAAGAGCGCGGTGACTGCGAGCGTCATCGATGCATCCGGTATGTGGTTGCAGTCCATGTCGATGCCGCGCAGGCGGCCAATCGCCGGCGCCGAAGCCTCGATCCAGTCGTCGCCCAACGTAACCCGCGCACCCATGGCCTCAATCGCCTCGCTGAACCGGACATCGCCCTGAACGCTGCCACGACCCACACCCAGTACCCGCACCGGACCGCCGGCGATGGCACCGAGCGCGAGGAAGTACGACGCTCCGGAGGCATCGCCCTCCACGGCGAGGCGACCGGGTGACCGGTATGGCGCGCGCGGCACCAGGAAAGAGTCGCCCTCGAGCGCCACCTCGACGCCAAAACGCTGCATCAGGGCGATCGTCATGTCGACGTACGGCCGCGAGATCAGCGGCCCTGCCACGGTGATGCGAAGTCCATGCTTGGGTGCCACGAGCGGCGCCGCCATCAGCAGGCCGGTCAGAAACTGGCTGGAGACATCACCGCGCACCGAGACGCGATCGGCATTCAGATGCGCCGAGGGCTCGATAAGGAGTGGCGGGAATCCGGGCTGGCCGCGGTACAGGATGCGCGCACCGATGGCATTCAGCGCATCCACGAGATCGCCGATTGGCCGCTCTCTCATGCGCGGCACACCGTCCAGAACATAGCGCCCGCCCGAGAAGGCCAACGCGGCGGTCAGCGAACGAAAGGCCGTGCCTGCATTGCCGAGGAAGAGTTCGGCCGAACTGACGCCGAACCTCCCGGCGCAACCGGTCACCTGCAGGCCGTCCAAAGCCGGTGTCCGCAGTTGGATGCCCAATGCGACCAGCGCGTCGCGCATCACGCGCGTGTCGTCCGCGTCCAAAAGGCCCTCGAGCACGGTCTCGCCGCTCGCCAGTGCGGCCAGCAGTAGGACGCGATTCGAAATGCTCTTGGAACCCGGCAGCCGCACCGCACCGGCGGCGCGGCGGATCGCCTCAATCGTCAGGACGGGGGGCCACGCAGACACGTGGCGATGATGCCACGGCGGGCGCCGGGGTTACCGACCCCAGCAGGTGTTCATTGCTTCAGTCCCGGTGCGATCACGCAGACCTGTGTTGTCAAGCGTGAGGTTACCGCAGGTATCCGTGGCGAACGAACCCACGGGCGTAGCGGTCAGCAGGTAACCCTGGCCAGTGTTGGGGTTCGGGATTGCCACCGCAATGCCGTATCTCTGCGTACCGGTCGGAGGCGACAGACTGAGTGCGGCCGGCAGTACCGCGCCCTGATAGGTGCCCCTCTCCGTTCGCCACCGCTCCATCCACTGAGCCGCAGCAATGAGCGTGCCTCTCCCTTCGCTTCGATAGCCTCGGGCCAAATATGCTGCGTAAGAGGGAATTGCGATGGCCGCCAGGATAGCGAGGATCGTCACAACAACAATGACCTCGATGAGCGTGAAGCCCCCCACGCGCTCCGGGCGGGGGCGCATGGATCTCCGAGCGCAGTAGTTCATATCAGAGTCGCTCTAGCGGATCGGCCGCCACGTCCGGATCGGGTAGTACCCGCCGCATTGCTGCGGGACCGAGCCGACCTGCACATTGACCTGGCCAAAGAGGGCCTGGCAGCTCACCGACTGGTCACTGACCGTGAACCCGTCGTTCGAGCGCTGGTACTTCGGCGCCTGCATCATCGCTTCGACATCGCCCTTCTTGATCGTGTCACGACGCGCGCCCGCCGGCGGGGCCTCGATCGACAGCATCGAGACGCTACTGACGACGCCATTGATACGGCGACCCACGGCGGGATTGAGTTGCGCTCCCAGCGGAATCGAATAGAAGTACGACGATCCGCCTCCGGCGCAAGGATCGTCGATCACGGACGGCTGGAATGACGTGATGCGCAGATAGCCGAGGTCGATCACAGGGTTTGCGACAACCCGCTCCCCCGTGGCCGGTTCATTCTTTGCCACGAGGTCGAAGTACCAGCCCTTGTGGGTCTGCCACGAGAAGTTCGCAAGGC
>DAOMFI010000111.1:0-9828 GCA_035429725.1 Burkholderiaceae bacterium
ACGTCGAGTACAAGCGCATCCCGATCGCGTGGGACAACAGCACGATGCCGCACGTGCGCATCTATTACACGCTCGAGGCGCTGGGCAAGCTCCCGGAGCTGCACGAGAAGGTGTTCGCCGCGATCCAGAAGAACCGGCAGCCCATGCTCAATCCGGATGCGATCGCCGATTTCATGGCGGCCAACGGCATCGACCGCAAGCAGTGGCTCGACACCTACAACTCGTTCTCGGTGGCGGCCCGCGCCAACCGCGCCGGACAGATCTGGCGCTCCTACAAGGTCGACGGCACGCCGATGATGGCGGTCAACGGCCGCTTCATGACGGCGCCGTCGATGGTCGGCACGCGTGAAGGCACGCTGGTCGTGCTCGACTACCTGATCCAGCGCTCGCGCAGCGAAGGCGGCAAGAAGTAAGCGCGTGAACGTTTTCATCACCGGCGCCTCGAGTGGTATCGGTGAGGCGCTGGCGCGTGAGTTCGCATCGCGCGGCGCGCGGCTGGGATTGGTCGCGCGGCGCGCCGACGCCCTGCGGGCGCTTCTCGCACAGCTTCCGGGCGAACACCTGACCTATGGCGTCGACGTCACCGACACCGAGGCGATCGTCGCGGCCGGGCGGGCGTTCGATCAGGCCGTGGGCGGCGCGGACCTCGTCATTGCCAATGCCGGCATTTCGCTCGGCGTGAAGACCGAGTTCTACGAGGACCTCGCGCAGTTCCGCCGCGTGCTCGACACCAACGTGCTGGCGATGGCCGCCACGTTCCACCCCTTCATCGCGCCGATGAAGGCGCGGCGGCGCGGCGTGCTGGTCGGCATCGCGAGCGTCGCCGGCATCCGCGGCCTGCCGGGCTCCGAGGCGTACTGCGCCTCGAAGTCTGCCGTCATTACCTACTGCGAGAGTCTGCGGGTCGAGCTGGCGAAGTCCGACGTGAAAGTCGTGACCATCTCGCCGGGCTTCATCCGTACACCGCTGACCGCGAAGAACCCCTATGGCATGCCATTCCTGATGGACGCCGATGCCTTCGCGCGCCGGGCCGCCGACGCGATGATCGCCGGTGTGCGCTACCGCACGATCCCCTGGCAGATGGCGTGGGTCTCCGCGCTGCTGAAGGTCATGCCGCGGGCGCTGTTCGACCGCGTGATGAAAGGCCGCAAGCAGAAGCCGCGCGCCGAGCGCGCGCAGTAACCACGCTGCCGAGCCTTACTTGGCGGGCTGCTTCGCCGCTTCCGGCGGGGTCAGCACGAGCTGGCCATCTTTCACGGGAATCTGGTTGCCTGGCTTGAACGACGTGCGCACGACGCTTTCCTTGCCGTCGAGGCGGTAGCGAACGTCGTAACCGACGAGCCTCTGTGATGTGTCGGTGACCGTCTTGCACTGCCGCTCGGTCGTCGTGACGACATCCTTTTCCTGCATGTTCTTCTGGACCCGGTTGCCGGCATAGCCGCCCGCTGCCGCGCCGGCGACCGTGGCCACTGTCTTGCCGGTGCCGCCGCCGACCTGATGGCCGAGCACGCCGCCCACCACGCCGCCGATGACGGAGCCCGCGATGCGGTTCTCATCCTTTACCGGTGCCTGCTTCTGGACCTGCACGTCCCTGCACTCCTCACGCGGCGTATGAACGGTCTCGCTGACTTCCTTCACCGAAACGACTTCCGCAAACACGGGCTTCGTCACTGCCCGGTAGCCGGTCGTCGCGACTGCCGCCACCGCCACCATCGCGGCACCGCCGATCACAATGCCCTTGATCATCGATCGATCCATCGTCTGCTCCTTTCCGGCGGCCTGCCGGAATCTCACGTACACCTAGTGAGATCCTGCCTCAGGTCACGAGTTCCTTGTACATCACCAGCGCATCCACATAGCCTAGCTTCATGTGATGGAACGCCTTGGGCAGCGTCCCGACCACCGTGAAGCCGAGGCGCTGCCAGAGTCGGACCGCGCGCACGTTGGTCGACACGACCAGGTTGAACTGCATCGCGCGGAAGCCCCGCGCGACGGCCTCGCGCTGCGAGTGTTCGCACAGCGCCGTCGCGATTCCGCCGCCCTGCGCGTCCGGCGCGACGACGTAGCCGCAATTGCAGACGTGCGCGCCGAGTCCGGGCTGGTTGGGCTTGATCGTGTAGGTGCCGACGATGCGCCCGTTGGGTTCGCACGCGACGAAAGCGGCCGCCGGCGGCTCGACCCACGCCTTGTGGATGTCCGCCTCGCGGCAATCCGGCGCGTAGGCATAGGTGTCGCCGGACGCGAAGGTCGCCTGCAGCAGCGCCCACAGCGGCGGCCAGTCGGCCGCCTCGAACCGGCGGATCGACACCTGCGAACGCGCGGGCAGGTCCTGCCGGCTCAAGCGCGCAACCGATCAAATCCCGCCGCCAGGTCTGCGATCAGGTCATCGGCGTTCTCAAGACCCGCGGCGATGCGGAACAGTGGCCCTTCGAACTTCAGCGGCACTGCCGTGCGCTCCGGAAACACCGGGATCAGCAGGCTTTCGTAGCCGCCCCACGAATAGCCGCGCCCGAAGAGCTGAAGCCCGTCGATGAAGGCGACAAAACGCTCATCGGCGACCGGCTTCAGCACAATGCCGAACAGCCCCGAGGCGCCGCTCATGTCGCGCTTCCACAGTGCGTGGCCGGGGTCCGAAGGCAGCGCCGGGTAAAGGATGCGTGCCACCTCGGGCTGCGCCTGCAGCCACTCGATCAGCCGCATCGCGGTCGCCGTGTGCTGCCGCAGTCGCGCCGCCATCGAATGCAGGCCCCGGTGCGCAAGATAGACGTCGTCGGGGCTCGTCGTCAGGCCGTAGTGGTGGAACGTCTCGCGCAGGCGCGGCCACGCGGCCTCGTTGCTGGTCACGGTGCCCATGATGACGTCGGAGTGACCGCAGATGTACTTGGTGGCGGCGTGGATCGAGACGTCGACCCCGAGTGCGAGAGGCTGGCAATAAAGCGGCGTGGCCCAGGTGTTGTCGATCATGCTGACCGCACCGCGCGCCCGCGCAATCTCTGCCAGCAGCGGCACGTCCTGCATTTCGAAGGTCAGGGAGCCCGGCGACTCGAGGAACATCACACGCGTCGTCGGCCGGAACAGCGCCTCGACCGCCGCGCGCCCCTGCTCGCCGATGCGCGGGTCGTAGAACGTCGTCTCTACACCGTAGCGCGCGAGCGTGTCGCGGCAGAAGCGGCGCGTCGGCCAGTACACCGAGTCGGGCACCAGCACGTGGTCGCCCTGCTGCACGAACGCGAGGATCGGCACCGTGCAGGCGGTCAGCCCCGACGGCAGCGCCCACGAGGCGTGACCGCCTTCGAGTGCGTTCAGCGCCTCGTAGAACGCGTGGTGGGTCGGTGTGCCGTAGATGCCGTAGGTGACCGGAAGATCCGCGCCGGCGTTGCGGCTGGCGATGCGCGCCTTCATGTCGGCGACGCTCTCGTGCAGCACGGTCGAGCCGCGCACCAGCGGCGGGTTGACGAAGTCGAAGCTGGCGCCCGGATCGCGACCGGCGGTGACCAGCAGGGTGTCGGCGCGTCGCGTCATGCAGTGGGCTCCGGAGGTATCAGGTTGCCTGGAACTGAAACACGCCGTCGACCTCGCGGCGCGTGACGGCCCCGTCGTACCACAGCGCATGCAGGTGCGCGAGGCTCTCGCCGAGCGCGAACGTGGTCTGGTGCAGGTCGAGCTCGCGTTTGAATAGCACCGGTACGATGGTCGCCGCGGTCTGCGGCGTCGCGCAGGCCGCCAGCACCTCGGCCAGGCGCTCGCGATGGTGCCGGTGCTGTTGAGCGATGCGTTCGTGCAGGCCGGTGAACGGCTTGCCGTGCGACGGCAGCACCAGCGTATCGGCGGGCAGCCTCAGCAGCTGGTCGAGCGAACGCAGGTAGCGCGGCAGCGGGTTGCCGTCAGGCTCGACGTCGAACACGCTGACGTTGGTCGAAATCCGCGGCAGCACCATGTCGCCGGCGATCAGGAGCCGCTCTTCCTCGCAGTAGAGCGAGGCGTGCTCCGGCGCGTGCCCGAAGCCAACGATGACGCGGAACACGCGCCGCGCGTGCGCCGGGCCGACGACGATCTCGTCACCGTCCTGGATGCGGTGGTACTGCTGCGGCACCGTCGGCACCAGCTTCGGGTAGTAGTTGGCCCCGCGCGCCCGCACCTTGGCGAGCGAGGCTTCGTCGGCGAGCCCGTTGCGCCGGAAGTGCTCGGCTGCGCCGTCGCCGCTGATGTCACCGCCGCCGAGCGCAAGGAAGCGGCCGATGGCGTACTCCGCAGCGGTCATCCAGAGCCGCGCGGTCCAGCGCGCGTGGTCACCGCCGGTGGTCAGCCAATGGGCGAGGCCGAAGTGATCGGGATGAAAGTGCGTGCAGATCTGGCGCAGCAGCGGCCGGCCATCGAACAGCCCGTCGAACACGCGCTCCCAGGCCGCCTTGGTCTCGGCCGACGCGATGCCGCTGTCGATGATCGTGAAGCCCGTCCGGCCCTCGATCTCATCGTCGAGCACCCACAGGTTGATGTGGTCGAGCGCGAATGGCAGCGGCATGCGCACCCAGTGCAGTCCCGGCCGCAGCGTGACCCAGGCTCCGGCGGCAGGCGGCTCTGTCCACGGATAGTGCAACTCGTGTTCGCTGGGATTCATGCGCCGGCGCGGTGCTTGACGTTGACGTCAACTGCGGCGATTCTACGCGGCGACTTCCCGATGATCCGCTTACGCATGCCTCATCCCCGCGCGCGCGCCGCGCGCGCCGCAGCCGACGACCACGAGTCGGGCTCGTACTCGATCACCGAACTGGCGCGCGAGTTCGACATCACGCCGCGTGCGATCCGTTTCTACGAGGACCAGGGCATCCTCGCGCCCGCACGCAGCGGCTCGTCCGGACTGACGCGGGTCTATTCGCCGCGCGATCGCACGCGACTGAAGCTCACCTTGCGGGGCAAGCGGCTCGGGCTGTCGCTCTCGCAGGTGCGCGAACTGATCGACATGTACGAATCGCCGAAGGACGCCACCGCGCAGGCGCGCCGCTTTCTCGCGGTCCTGGCCCAGCACCGTGCGGCACTCGAGCAGCAACGTGAAGACATCCAGGTGACTTTGGCCGAGATCGCGCAGCACGAGACCGAGTGCAGACGGCTGCTCGAGCGCGGACGGCGCTAAACGGACCCACGCGCAGGCGACCCGCCAAAACCACAACAATGCCAGGGTCGCCCTTCCTCACCGTCAATCGGCCTCAGCTTGATCCTGGTGAAACTCCGTCGGGCCCGGGACGGGACAATGCACGCCTTATGACAGCCTCTTGCCCGTTGCCCCTCGACCCGCCGCCGCTCGGATCCGAGTTGCTCGGGCACGACCTGTCGGAGGCTCGCGGCGTCCTCTGGGGCGCGGGGCTCGGCGGTGTCGCCTGGAGCGTGTTGCTGTACCTCGTGCTCCGGGTCTGATTCAAGCGTCCCGACCCACCAGTTCCAGCACGGCCGCGCCGTAGCGCGCAAGCTTGGCGGCGCCCACGCCGGAGATCTCACCGAGCTCAGCAAGCGTGCCCGGTCGTTGCTGGGCGAGCGCGCGCAGCGTGCCGTCGTGGAACACGACGTATGCCGGCACGCCGTGCTCCTTGGCTACGCTGGCGCGCCACTCGCGCAGCCGCGTGAACAGCCGCTCCGCGGCCGGGTCGAGGTCCGGCCCCGCCGCGGGCCGGCGCTTCGTGCGGCTGCGCGGCACTGCCACCTGCACCCGCAACTCGACGCGCCGCTCCCCGCGGAGCACGGTGCGGCTCGCCTCGGTCAGTTGCAGCACGTTGTAGCGGTCGTAGTCGACCTCCACCAGATGCTGCGCCACCAGCTGGCGCAGCAGCAGGCGCCACTCGGCTTCGGGACGGTCAGCACCAATGCCGAAGGTCGACAGACGCTCATGGCCGAAGCGCGTCACTTTCTCGGTCACCTTGCCGCGCAGCACATCGATCACGTGTGTCGCGGCGAAGCCGAAGCCGCCCGCCTGCTGGCAACGGTAAATGGTGGAAAGAAGCTTGCGTGCGTCCTCGGTCGCGTCGCGCAGTTCCGGTGGCGCCAGGCAGTTGTCACAGTTGCCGCAGGGCTGGCTGGCTTCACCGAAGTACGCGAGCAGGTGCACGCGGCGGCAGTCGGCCGCCTCGGCCAGCGCCAGCATGGCGTCGAGCTTCGCGCTCGAGAGGCGCTTGTAGCTGTCGTCGGCGTCGGATTGCTCGATCAGCCGGCGCTGCTGCACGACATCGGCCAGGCCGTAGGCCATCCAGGCGTCGGCGGGCAGACCGTCGCGGCCCGCACGGCCTGTCTCCTGGAAGTAGCCCTCGATGCTCTTCGGCATGTCGAGGTGCGCGACGAAGCGCACGTCGGGCTTGTCGATGCCCATGCCGAACGCGATCGTAGCGACGATGACACAGGCTTCGTCGCGCTGGAAGCGCGCCTGGTTCGTCGCGCGCGCCGCGGCGTCCATGCCGGCGTGGTAGGGCAGCGCATCGACGCCATGCCCCGCCAGGAAGTGCGCCACCTCGTCGACGGTGTTGCGCGCCAGGCAGTAAACAATGCCGGCCTCGCCCGGGTGCTCGTCGCGGATGAAGCGCAGCAGCTGCTCGCGCGGTTCGCGCTTCTCCACGATGCGGTAGCGGATGTTCGGCCGGTCAAAGCTCGCCACGAAGACCCGCGGCCCGACCAGCAGCCGCTCGACGATCTCCCTGCGTGTCGGTGCATCTGCGGTGGCCGTCAGCGCGACGCGCGGCACCGCTGGAAAGCGCTCGCGCAGCACGGCGAGCGCGCCGTATTCGGGCCGGAAGTCGTGCCCCCATTGCGACACGCAATGGGCTTCGTCGATCGCAAAGAGCGCAATCCCGGCGCCCGCCTGCAGTTCGTCGAGCAGCGCCAGGCAGCGCTCGGTCAGCAGCCGCTCGGGCGCGATGTAGACGAGGTCGATGTCGCCACGGCGCATGCGGCGCTCGAGCGCGCCGGCCTCGGTCGACGACAGCGTCGAATTGAGCGCGGCCGCGCGCACGCCCAGCTCATCGAGCGCGGCCACCTGATCGGCCATCAGCGCGATCAGCGGTGAGACGACGATTCCGACGCCGGGCCGGACCAGCGCCGGGATCTGGTACGTGAGCGACTTCCCGCCTCCGGTGGGCATCAGCACGAGCGCGTCGCCGCCGGCAATGACGTGCTCGATCACCTCCCGCTGGAAGCCACGAAAGCTGTCGTAGCCAAAGACTTCCTTGAGAATGCCGCTGGTTCGATCCACCGGCGAAGCGTAGCGAATCGCGGCGGCGGTACGATGCGCGGTTCATTCCGCCCCGACGACCCGGAGCCAACATGAGCGCAGACGCCTCGTCGAACGTTCCCTCCGCCCGCGAGTTCACGCTGCTTGGCATCACCTATGGCCTCTACGCTTTGGGGCTGGTGATGTTCTGGCCTGCTGCCATCGGCCTCGTCTTCGCCTACGTCAGGCGCAGCGATGTGGCCGAGAATTTTCTCGCGTCGCACTACACCTGGCTGATCCGCACCTTCTGGGGCTGGGCCATCGGCTTTGCGGCGGGTCTCGGGACGCTGCTGGCGCTCGTGGTGCCGTCGGCCATCGAGCTGGGGCAGTTCGCCAAGTCGACCCATCAGGTGCGCCTGCCGTGGGAGATGCTCGGCGGTGCAATCGTCGGCGGCCTGGTACTCGCCGTCGTCTGGTGCTGGGTCGTCTACCGGCTGATCCGGGGCACGCTGCGCCTGGCCGACGGGCGCCCGGTGCCATGACCGCGACGAGTTGACGTTAACGTCAACGTCACATAGATTGGGCGGCCATCCAGGAGCCCCGGTGCACACGCCGCACAACCCCGACTTCGAGGCGCGCGTCCGTTCGTCGTTCGCCCGCCAGGCGGCGATGAGCCTGATCGGCGCCCGGCTGACGACAGTCGAGGCGGGACGCTGTGTGATCGAGCTTCCGGTCCGGGACGACCTGACCCAGCAGCACGGATTCGTGCACGGCGGCGTGGTCGGCATGATTGCGGACAGCGCAGGCGGCTATGCCGGATTCACGCTGATGCCCGCCGATGCGAGCGTGCTGACGGTCGAGTACAAGATCAACATGCTGGCACCCGCCGACGGCGACCTGCTGATCGCCATCGGCGAAGTGCTCAAGCCCGGACGGACGCTGTCCATCGTGCGCGCCGAGGTCTTCGGTGTGCAGGGCGACCGGCGTTCGCGTGTAGCCGCGATGCAGCAGACGCTGATGGTCATGCACGGTGTAGCAGACGAGAAAATCTGAGGAGGACAATCCAATGCAGCTTCCCGGACTGGACTTCGACCTCGGCGCCGACATCGAGGCGCTGCGCGAGGCCGTGCGCGATTTCGCGCAGGCGGAGATCGCCCCGCGCGCGGCCGAGATCGACCGCACCGACCAGTTCCCGATGGAGCTTTGGCGCAGGCTCGGCGACCTCGGCGTGCTCGGCATCACCGTGCCCGAGGAGTACGGCGGCGCCGACATGGGCTACCTCGCGCACATCGTTGCCATGGAGGAGATCTCGCGCGCCAGTGCCTCGATCGGCCTGTCCTATGGCGCGCATTCGAACCTGTGCGTCAACCAGATCAAGCGCAACGGCAACGCGGCGCAGAAGAAGAAGTACCTGCCGAAACTCGTCAGCGGCGAGCATGTCGGCGCGCTGGCGATGAGCGAGCCGAATGCGGGTTCCGACGTCGTCAGCATGAAGCTGCGCGCCGATCTCAAGGGCGACCGCTACGTGCTCAACGGCACCAAGATGTGGATCACGAACGGCCCGGATTGCGACACGCTGGTTGTCTATGCCAAGACCGATCCGCAGATGGGCGCGCGCGGCATGACGGCTTTCATCGTCGAGAAGGGCATGCAGGGCTTCTCGGTCGCGCAGAAGCTCGACAAGCTCGGCATGCGCGGCTCGCACACCGGGGAACTTGTCTTCCAGGATGTTGAAGTACCGGTCGAAAATGTGCTCGGCGAAGAAGGCGGCGGCGCGAAGGTGCTGATGAGCGGACTCGACTTCGAGCGCGCCGTGCTCTCGGGCGGGCCGCTGGGCATCATGGCCGCGTGCATGGACGCCGTCGTGCCCTATGTGCACGACCGCAAGCAGTTCGGCCAGTCGATCGGCGAATTCCAGCTGATGCAGGGCAAGCTCGCCGACATGTACACGACGATGATGGCCTGCCGCGCCTACGTCTACGAGGTCGGCCGTGCCTGCGACCGCGCGACACCCGAAACCGTGCGCCGTATCCGCAAGGACGCGGCGGGCGCCATTCTTTACGCCTCCGAGCGCGCCACCTGGATGGCAGGTGAAGCGATCCAGGCGCTGGGCGGCAACGGCTACATCAACGACTATCCGACGGGCCGCCTGTGGCGCGACGCCAAGCTCTACGAGATCGGCGCCGGCACGTCCGAGATCCGGAGGATGCTGATCGGCCGCGAGTTGTTTGCAGAAACGATGTGACCGGGCATGGCGCGCGCCTGTCTGCTCGGCTCGGTCATGGCGTGCTCGGTCCGGTCGCGGCGGAGCGCTGGCCGTGAAAACACCCCGTCCGAAGGCGGGATCCGCCTGATGCGCGCGCTGGCAGCAGGGTCCGGTGCGGCCCGCGCCGTGGGCAAGGTCGACGCCAGCGGAATTCGCACGGCCACTGTCGATAGGCGGCATGTCGATGGCGAAGGCCGCCATGGGCGCGGCACCTTGACTTGCAAGCCTTCCTGTCTTCAGCCATGAGCGCCCTTCACGCGCTCGACAACTCGGTCGCCCGCACGCCAGCGGTTGAGCGCTACTGGACCGACTTCTGCGTCGCAACCGGGCTCGACCCTGCCACGCCCTACCAGGCGTGGTACTTCGGCGACAC
>DAOMFI010000112.1:0-2998 GCA_035429725.1 Burkholderiaceae bacterium
TTCAGCACCTCACGGTCCCGCAGCCTGCGTCGTCGTCGCGTCAACTGTCGACGTCAGAAATGTATTCCCCGCATCAGGTTGGCAAAGGCGATCTGGTCCGCCGTCGGTTTCGCCTTCTCCCCTTCCTTGCCGCCCTTGGCAGCGTCGGAGTCCGGGAACATGCGGAAGGTCGTATTCATCATGATCTGCGCGATACGCGGTGCCAGGGCATGCAGGGCCGCCCCGAAAATGCCGAGCCGCGTTGCGATGCGCACCGGCTTGTAGACGATCGCCCGCACGATGAGGTCACCCGCTTCTTCCGGCGAAAGCGTCGGCACGTTCTGGTAGAGCTTGGTCGGCGCGATCATCGGCGTGCGCACCAGCGGCATGTTGACCGTCGTGAACTTGATGCCGACGTCGGCGAACTCGGAGGCTGCGCAGGCGGTCCAGGCATCGAGCGCGGCCTTGGAGGCCACATAAGCCGAAAAGCGCGGAGCGTTGGTCAGCACGCCGATCGACGAGATGTTGATCACATGACCCCGTCTCTTTGCCGTCATGTGGGGCAGCAGGCCCATCGTCATCCGGAGCGCGCCGAAGTAGTTGATCTGCATCGTGCGTTCGTAGTCGTGGTAGCGGTCGTAGCTGGACTCGATGCCCCGACGTATCGACCGGCCGGCGTTGTTGACGAGGAAATCCGCCCCGCCGAGTTTCTCGATGATCCACGCCGTCGCCTTGTCCACGCCTTCGTTGCTGGCCAGGTCGGCTGAGTGCGTGATGACCTTGCCACCGTTCTCGTTGTCGCCAAGACCGTCCTCGATCTCCTTCTTGGCGGCGGCGAGCTTTTCGGGGTCGCGCGCAATGATGACGGTCGTCGCACCGGCCTGCGCAATCTTGTGCGCGGCGGCCAGTCCGATGCCCGACGAGCCGCCGGTGATCACGACCACCTTGCCCTGCACCTGGCCCTTCAGCGTGCGGTCGATGAAGAGGTCCGGGTCGAGGTTGCGCTCCCAGTAGTCCCACAGGCGATAGGCGTAGTCCTCCAGCCGCGGGCATTCGATCCCGGTGCCCTTCAACGCGGCAGTCGCTTCGCGCGCATCGAAGCGCGTCGGGTAATTGACGAAGCCCAGCAGGTCCTCGGGCAGGCCCAGGTCCTTCATCACGGCGTTGCGAATGCGCCGGACCGGCGTCAGCGCCAGCAGGCCCTTTTTCACGCTGCCCGGGATGAACCCCAGCAGGGCCGCATTGATCCGCAGAGTGAACTGAGGTGCATGCGCCGCCTTGGCAAAGATGTTGAGGACGTCACCCACCCGGTATGGCGTCGGATCGACGATATGAAACGCCTTCTTGTTGCCTTCCTTGGCGTGCGCGATGTGGTCGATCGCGTCGACGACAAAGTCCACGGGAACGACATTGATGCGCCCGCCCTCGATGCCGACGGCCGGCATCCACGGCGGCAGCATGCTGCGCATCTTCTGGATCAGCTTGAAGAAGTAGTACGGGCCGTCGATCTTGTCCATCTCGCCGGTCTTGCTGTCACCGACGACCATGCCCGGCCGGTACACGCGCCAGGGCATCTTGGTTTCCTTGCGAACGATCTTCTCCGAGTCGTGCTTGGTGGCGAAATACGGGTGATCGAGGTTCTCCGCCTCGTCGAACATGTCCTCCCGGAACACCCCCTCGTACAGGCCGGCGGCGGCGATCGACGACACGTGCTGGAACAGGCCCGCCTTGATCTCGTTGGCAAGCGCGACCGCATTCTTCGTGCCGTCGATGTTGGCCACGATCTGGCTCTCGGCGTCCGCCTTGAGGTCATAGACCGCCGCCAGATGAAAGACGTGCTTGATCTTGCCAGCCAGCTTCTTCTGGTCGGCCTTGCTCACTCCCAGCAGCGGCTTGCCGAGATCACCGACGATGGGCACGGCCCGCTCCTCGGTAGCGTCCCAGTATTCGAGCAGCCCGGGAACCTTGTCCAGGCTCTCCTTGCGGACCAGGAAGTAGACCGTCGTGCCGCGGCGGGCGAGCAGTTTCTTGACGAGGCGCTTGCCGATGAAACCGGTAGCGCCGGTGACGAAGTACGTCATCGGATGTCTCCTCCTGGGGCCAGGGCGTGTTCTGTTGTGTGGATCGCGCGGCAGTTTAGCGCCAGCGCAATGGCTGCTAGAGCCGAGGCTCTATGCAGTTTGTTGTCTCGGACGCGCGGCGCCTCCTATGCTCTCGCCATTGTTCAACTTTCCCGCGGGGCAAGGAGTTGAGATGGTCAAGAAGCTGAAGGCGATGGCGAGCAAGGCGCACAGCGAAAGCCAGTTGCGTGCCGCAGTTAAGGACTCCGCTCAGGAGATCTGGCTGGCTGGCCTCGGCGCCTTCTCCAAGGCGCAGGAAGAAGGACAGAAGGTTTTCAAGGCGCTCGTGAACGAGGGCACCAGCATCCAGAAGCGGACCATGAAGGTCACCGAAGACAAGGTCAACGACGTGACGGCAAAAGTGACAAAAGTGGCGGCCGGGCTGCAGAAGCAGGCCAATGGCACCTGGGACAAGCTTGAAACCGTCTTCGAGGCGCGTGTCGAACGCGCCCTGACGCGTCTTGGCGTTCCGACGAACAAGGAAATCGCCACGCTGACACGGCGGGTCGAGGAACTGACCCGCAGCGTCGCGACGCTGACCAAGGCCGGGCCTGCGGCCAAGCGCACGACCCGCGCCCGCAAGGCGGCCTGAGGCCTCCCTGTCGATAATCGCCCACGCCGCGGTCCACCGCGGCGTTGACCCCTGAGGCTTGCATTTTCGGGGTGAGATGACCCTACGATCGGCGCACTGCCGCCGTACTGCGTCAACGCACGGGCAATCGGTCCGCCGTCCCCAAGTCGGCCCCGCCCTTGCCGGCGGCGGTCGAGACGCGCCACCGGCGCGCTCGCCCTCGGGGCTCCTATGAACGAACGGACCGCCCCCGGCCGCAGCTCCGACCAACGCCGTCCGGCTTCCTCCGCACGGCCCCGCCTCGGCCTCGCCCTCGCCGGCGGCGGTC
>DAOMFI010000112.1:3098-9797 GCA_035429725.1 Burkholderiaceae bacterium
CGTCCGGCTTCCTCCGCACGGCCCCGCCTCGGCCTCGCCCTCGCCGGCGGCGGTCGAGACGCGCCACCGGCGCGCTCGCCCTCGGGGCTCCTATGAACGAACGGACCGCCCCCGGCCGCAGCTCCGACCAACGCCGTCCGGCTTCCTCCGCACGGCCCCGCCTCGGCCTCGCCCTCGCCGGCGGCGGTCCGTTGGGGGCTATCTACGAAATCGGCGCGCTGTCGGCGCTCACGGAAGCGCTCGATGGGCTCGATTTCAACAATGCGGACGTTTACGTCGGGGTCAGCGCCGGGGGGTTTGTCGCCGCCGGCCTGGTGAACGGCTTCACACCGCACCAGATGTCGCGCGTCTTTATCGAAGGCGAGAAGACGCGCGACCGGTTCGAGCCCTCCGTCCTGCTGAAGCCCGCCTACAGCGAATACGCCCGGCGGCTCGCCTCGGTACCGCCGCTGCTGGCCAGCGCGGCCTGGCACTATGTGCTGGGCACGAGCACTGCGATGAGCGCCTTCGAACGCCTTGGGCGTGCGATCCCGACGGGCGTGTTCAGCGGCGAGGAGGTCGATCGCTACTTCGGCGGCATCTTCACCCAGCCGGACCGCAGCAATGACTTCCGCACGCTGTCGCACAAGCTTTACCTGGTGGCGACCGACCTCGACACGGGCGAATCGGTCATATTCGGGAGACCGGGGCTCGACCACGTGCCGATCTCGCGGGCCGTGCAGGCGACCTCCGCGCTGCCCGGCCTGTTCCCGCCGGTCGAAATTGAAGGCCGCTACTTCGTCGACGGGGCGCTGCGCAAGACTTTGCACGCATCGATCGCGCTGGAGGAAGGTGTCGACCTGCTGGTCTGCCTCAACCCGCTGGTGCCCTACGACTCCACGCCGCACCACCGCACGCGCGACCGCGAACACCAGCTCGACAAGCTGGTCGAAGGCGGCCTGCCGGTCGTGCTGGCGCAGACCTTCCGCTCGATCATCCACTCGCGGCTCGGCGCCGGCATGGAGCGCTACAAGACCGCCTACCCCTCCACCGACATCGTGCTGTTCGAGCCCAATCGCAGCGATGCCGACATGTTCTTCACGAATCTCTTCTCGTACTCGAGCCGACGCCGGCTTTGCGAGCACGCCTATCAGAAGACACGTGAGGAACTCTGGAAGCGCCGCCACGAGCTGGCACCGCTGCTGGCACGGCACGGCATCACGATCCGCACCAACGTGTTGCGCGACGAGAAACTGACTCTGGTGAAGACTCTGAAGAAGTCGCGCGGCGTCTGGCGCGAGTCGGCGACGACCGCCGCCACCCGCCTGCTGACCCACACGCTGGACGATCTCGATCGCTGGCTCCGGTATACGGCCACCGCCGCCTAGGCCGACGCAACGGCGCTGCGCTATTCTTCACGGATCCTCCCGGATCCGTCGTCAAAGGCCATGGAACGCAAACCGCCGCGTCGCACACGCGAACGGATCCTCGATCTGTCACTGCGGTTGTTCAACGACTTCGGCGAGCCCAACGTCAACACGACGCTGATCGCCGAGGAGATGAACATCTCTCCCGGCAACCTCTACTACCACTTCAAGAACAAAGACGACATCATCAACTGCATCTTCCAGCAGTTCGAACGCGAGATCGACAAACTGCTGACGCTGCCGGCTGAACGCAGCCCGAACGTCGAGGATGCCTGGCTCTTCCTTCACGTTCTCTTCGAGTTGATCTGGAAGTACCGCTTCTTCTACCGGGACCTCAATAACCTGCTCGCCAATAACCGCACGCTCGAGATCAAGTTCAAGCAGCTGCTGACGCAGAAGGTTCAGGTCGCGCGCGGCCTGTGCGAGGGGCTGGCCAAGGCGGGCGAACTGCAGGCTGGCAAGCGGGAGATCGAGGCACTGGCAACGAACATGGTGGTGGTCGCAACCTACTGGCTGTCGTACTCCTACGTGCTCGACCCTCGCCGCTTCAATGAGCCCGAGGTCATCGGCGCAGCGTTGCAGCGCGGCTGCTACCAGGTTATGGCGCTGACGGCGCCCTACCTGACGGGCCAGTCGCGGGCGCTCTTCGAGCAGCTCGCCGCCGAATACCTGAACGACTGATTTCTGGAGACCGAACATGGCGAAGGCGTGGGCGAAGTTCCCGTATGCAGACAAGAAGTACCTTTACACGGCCGCGACCTTGAAAAAGGCCTGGGAACGCCTGCACAAGGGCGATGCCGAGCCCTTCCCGAAGAGCGAAGCTGTAGCGGACGCCTGGATCGCGTTTCACGCCGGCGAGTTCCAGAAGGCGACGGAGCTCGGCCTCAAGGCCGGTGCCGAGGGCACGAGTGTCGCCAACAAGGCGCAGGCGATCTACGCCAACTACCTGGAAGAAGGCGACAAGCGCAAGCTCGACCTGCTCGAGGAGGTCGCCGCGCGCGCCGAAGCGCTGCAGGCCAAGGAGCCGAAGAACGCCAACGCGTATTACTGGCAGGCCTACGCGCTTGGAAGGTACGCACAGGGCATTTCAGTCGTGAAGGCGCTGTCGCAGGGCATCGGCGGCAAGGTCAAGGCGGCGCTCGAGACGACAATCAAGCTGGCGCCGAAGCACGGCGACGCGCACATTGCGCTGGGCTCGTATCACGCCGAAGTCATCGACAAGGTCGGTGCAATGATCGGCGGACTGACCTACGGCGCGAAGAAGGACGTCGCGATCAAGAACTTCCAGACTGCGCTCAAGCTGATGCCGGATTCGGCGATCGCACGCATCGAATACGCCAACGGCCTCGTCATGCTCGAGGGCAAGAAGGCGCTCAAGCAGGCCGAACAGCTGTATGCCGAGGCGGCGGCCTGCGAGCCGGCGGACGCGATGGAACGGCTCGACGTCGAGCTCGCCAAGGCCGAGCTCGAGGACTGAGCCCCGCGGAGTGCGTCGCGCCGGGTGCGCGGCAGGCGGCGCCGCGTCTACTTCGATCCTGCGGACTTTTTCGCGCTCGCCCGCTTGTGCGGTTCAGCGGCCTTCGGCGGGCTGCCGATAACGCCCTTCAGTGGGCAGATCTTGAACGCGGGGCACTTCTCGCAGCCCGCAACGACGGCAATCGGACACAGCGTCATGGCAACCCTCCGGCTGGCGCTCCTGGAGCGCAGCGACTTCAATCCGACGTCCCGCGCACATGAGCGCGCGGGACGTCAGCTGATTTCCTCGTACAGCGGCAGCGTCAGGAACTCTGCAAAGGCTTCCTGCGTACTCATCTTCTCGAAGATCTGCGCCGCCCGGTCATAGGTCGGCGAATTCGGGCCGACGTCCGCCTTCACCTTTGCCAGCTCCTGCGGAATGAGCGCGCGCACCATGTCGGCCGTCACCTTGCGGCCATCGTCGAGCACACCCTTGGGCGAGCGTATCCACTGCCACACCTGCGAACGGCTGATCTCCGCGGTGGCGGCGTCTTCCATCAGGTTGTGGATCGGCACGCAGCCGTTTCCCGCGAGCCATGAACCAAGGTAGTGGATGCCGACATTGATGTTCATGCGCAGGCCAGCCTCGGTGATCGGCGTCTCGGGCTGGAAGTTGAGCAGATCGGCGGCCCCAACCTTGACGTCATCGCGCTTCTTGTCGATCTGGTTCTTGCGTTCGCCCAGCACCTTGACGAACTCCTCCATCGCGATGGGCACCAGACCCGGATGCGCGACCCAGCCGCCGTCGTAGCCGTCGGTGGCATCGCGCGCCTTGTCGCTGCGCACGCCCGCGAGCGCCTGTTCGTTCTTCGCCGGATCGTTCTTGATCGGGATCAGCGCGCTCATGCCGCCGATCGCCGGCGCGTTGCGCTTATGGCAGGTTGCGAGCAGCAGCAGCGCATAGGCGCGCATGAACGGCGCCGTCATCGTCACCTTGGCGCGGTCCGCAAGGCAGAAGTTCCTGTCGACCTTGAACTTCTTGATGCAGGAAAAGATGTAGTCCCAGCGGCCGGCATTGAGTCCCGCCGAATGTTCGCGCAGCTCGTACAGGATCTCGTCCATCTCGAAGGCGGCGAGGATCGTTTCGATCAGCACCGTCGCCTTGATCGTGCCCTGCGGCAGGCCAAGGTGCTTCTGCGTGGCCACGAACACGTCGTTCCACAAGCGCGCCTCGAGGTGCGATTCCATCTTCGGCAGGTAGAAGTAAGGCCCGCTGCCGCGCGCGACGAGTTCCCTGGCGTTATGGAACATGTAGAGCGCGAAGTCGAAGATGCCGCCCGAAACACGCTTGCCGTCGACCAGCACGTGCTTTTCGTCGAGGTGCCAGCCGCGTGGCCGCACGACCAGCGTGGCCACCTTGTCGTTGAGCTTGTAGACCTTGCCGCCCTGCTCCAGCACGATCGTGCGGCGGATCGCGTCGATCAGGTTGATCTGACCGGTGATCTGGTTGTCCCAGTTCGGCGAGTTGCTGTCCTCGAAGTCGGTCATGTAGGAGTCCGCTCCGGAGTTCAGCGCATTGATGATCATCTTGCGCTCGACCGGCCCGGTGATCTCGACACGCCGGCAGTGCAGGTCGGCCGGGATCGGCGCGATCGTCCAGCTGCCGTCGCGGATGGACTTCGTTTCGGGCAGGAAGTCCGGGCGCTCTCCCGCATCGAGCCGCTTCGCCCGTTCGGCGCGCCTGGCCAGCAGTTCCTGGCGCCGCGGCTCGAAAGTGCGATGAAGCTGCGCCACCAGCGCCAGCGCGTCGCTGGTCAGGATGCGTTCGTAACCGGGGGCGAGCGGCGCCGTGATCTGGACGCCGGTTGGGGTGCTCATACAGCAGTCTCCGTCTGATTTCGGGTAGGAAAGGCAAGCAGGAATTCGGCGGCATCGATCAGCGTCGCCCCGACGTGGGGTCGTACGCCGAGCTGCTCGAACGGCAGGCCGGACCGGTTGACCCAGTAGCTCGTGTATCCGTACCAGGCCGCACCTGCCGCATCCCAGCCGTTACTCGATACGAAGAGGATCTCGTCCGCCGGCCGCTTCAAAGCGCGCGGGCCGAGCGCATAGACCTGCGGCGAAGTCTTGAAGGCGCGCACCTGGTCGGCAGACAGCACGATGTCGATATAGCGATGGAGGCCCGAGGTCACGAGCGCTGTCTCGAGCATCTCGGAATCGCCATTTGACAGGACGCCGGTCTGCACGCCCGCGCGCTGCAGCCGCTCAAGCGCCGGAGCCACATCGACGAAGGGCGCAAGCCGCTTGTATTCGTCCTGGAGCGAAGTCAGCTGTGCCGCGTCGACCGGCAGGCTCAGGGCCTGGGCCGCGTACTCGAGTGCCTCGCGCGTGACCTGGGAGAACGGCACGTAGCGGCCGGACATCGACCGCACACGCGAATATTCAATCTGCTTGTCGCGCCACAGTGCGGCGAGCCGCGCGCCGTGCCCGGGGAACATGCCCTCTGCACTGCGCGTCACCGAATAGACGTCCAGCAGCGTGCCAAAGACGTCGAACAGCGCGGCGCGCATTCAAGCTCTCCCCGGGGCCTTTTTTCCTCTGGCGTCGAGTATAGGTGATGCGCTGGTGCGATCCGCCCGCCGGGCACCTCGAATCCGAGTGGCACGCGCCCGCGCGCGGGCCGGCGAGTCAAGGCTGGCCGCAGCAGATCGTCGGGTCAGGCCGGGAGCTCAGGGCTTGCGCTGCAGAAAGCGCGGCAAGGGCAGCGCGTCGCGCAGGCGCCCCGCCGCCGCGCCGGATGCACCGCCCGAGGACAGCGCTGAGGCCGCTTCGGCCGGGGCAGGAGGCGTTTCTGCCCTGGGACCCCGCGACAGGGTTTCCGGCTTGGGCTGCTCCACGACCGGGGTTGCCACGTCCCGCGCGGCGGGAGCGTCCAACGGTCGCCCGCTCGCGGCGACACCGGCATTGGCCGGCGTCTGCAGCAGCGGTCGCAGCCATTGCAGCAGCGGCCTCCAGTGCGTAAGTTCCTCGGACACCTCGGCTTGCGGCACATCGAACAGCGTCAGGCCCTGCTCCGCGCAGCGGATGTACGCGTGCGACTGCGGCAGCACGGTGATCAGCTGAACTTTCTGCTCAGTTGCCCAGGCCCGCACTCGCTCCACCGCTTCGGTCCGTGGGTCAATCCGCATGCCGACGACCGCGACCCTGCAGCGGCCGGAAAGCACGCGCGGCATCGTCCTCAGCTCGGCCAGGCAATCCGCCGCCGACGTGCGATCAAAGAGGGAATTGCTGACAGGCATCACGATCGCATCGGCGTACATCACGACGCGCGCCAAGTCGAGTCCGGTCAGCCCGCCCGGCGTATCCATCACCACGTGGTCAATGCCCACCGGCGTGCGGACAAAAGTCTTCGCATCGACGTTCCACCCGACAATGCGCGTTCGCTCGCCGCTGGCCTTGCGATGTCGCAGCCAGGCCCGCGTGGATTGCTGGCGGTCGATGTCGCCGAGCGCAACGGCCGCGCCAACGTTGGCGAACACGGCGGCAAAGTGCGTCGCCAGCGTGCTCTTGCCGCTGCCGCCCTTCCGATTGACTACCGCGATGACGGGCATGTCGGCAGCATCCGGTTGGCGAGCAGGGGGCGCATGGTGGTCATGTCGGCGATGGACGCGATACTACAGCGTCACACGTCTCGACGACAAAACGCCGCGCCGCCCGCGCAAAAGAAAACCGCGGGGCGAGCCCGCGGTCTTCAGGTAGCCCGTGACGCGCAGGCTCAGGCGGCCTTCTTCTCGACCTTCTTCTCGAAGAACTGCTCGTCCTCGGTCGAGCCCTTCAG
>DAOMFI010000113.1:0-9736 GCA_035429725.1 Burkholderiaceae bacterium
GTCAGCCAGATCATCCCGGTGTTCGCGCGCAAGCCGCTCTTCGGCTATGCCTCAATGGTCTACGCGACGGCGTCGATCGCGATCCTGTCGTTCATCGTCTGGGCGCACCACATGTTCACGACCGGCATGCCGGTCACCGGTCAGCTCTTCTTCATGTACGCGACGATGCTGATCGCCATTCCGACCGGCGTGAAGGTCTTCAACTGGGTCGCGACGATGTACAAGGGCTCGATGACCTTCGAGACGCCGATGCTGTTCGCGGTCGGCTTCATCTTCGTGTTCACGATGGGCGGCTTCACGGGCCTGATCCTGGCGATGGCGCCGATCGACATCCAGCTGCAGGACAGCTACTACGTGGTGGCGCACTTCCACTACGTGCTGGTGGCCGGTTCGCTGTTCGCCCTCTTCGCCGGCACCTACTACTGGCTGCCGAAGTGGACCGGGCATATGTATAACGAGGCGCTCGGCAAGTGGCACTTCTGGCTGTCGATGATTTTCTTCAACATCACGTTCTTCCCGATGCATTTCCTTGGGCTGGCGGGCATGCCGCGGCGCTATGCGGACTACCCGCTGCAGTTCGCCGACTTCAACCTGATGGCATCGATCGGTGCGTTCGGCTTCGGCTTTACGCAGTTGCTGTTCCTGTACATCGTGGTCAAGTGCATCAAGGGCGGTCCGAAGGCCGCGGCCAATCCGTGGGGCGCCGAGGACGGCGGACTCGAGTGGACCGTGCCGTCGCCGGCGCCGTTCCACACGTTCGAGACGCCGCCGGTCGTCAAGTAGACGCAGGACGCGGTCATCGATGATGGAACAGAGCACCGAAGAGCGGCGCCAGAATCGTCGCACTGCGTTGATACTGGCGACGATCGTTCTCGTGTTCTTTGCCGGCGTCATTGCGCGCCGCTGGATGCTGGGCAGCTGAAGGCGACCGCACGATGAGCCACGATCCTGCGGGCGCGTCCAGCCAGGACAACAAGACGATCCTGCGCAAGCTCGTCATCATCAGTGTGCTGATGTTCGGCTTCGGATGGGCGCTCATCCCGCTGTACCGCAAGATCTGCGAAGTGACCGGCATCAACATCGTGACCGCGCGTGACGAGAACGCCGTGCGTGCGGCGCGCAACACGCAGGTCGACCGCTCGCGCACGATCACCGTGGAATTCGACGCCAACAAGCAGGGCGACTGGCGCTTCAAGCCGCATGTGAACCACATGCAGGTGCATCCGGGCGAACTGGTTCATGTCACTTACGACCTGGTGAACCTGCAGCCCCGCACGATGGCGGGGCAGGCGATTCCCAGCTACGCACCGCTGCAGTCGGCGCGGCACTTCCAGAAGCTGGAATGCTTCTGCTTCCAGCAGCAGACGCTAGCTGCCGGCGAGACGCGTCAGTTCCCGGTCGTGTTCTTCATCGACCCCGACCTGCCGCGCGATGTGCATACGATCACGTTGTCGTACACGTTCTTCGAGGTGGCGGGCGCCGTCGCAAGGCCACAGGCCGGGCGTGCAGTGACGCCGAGCAGCTGACGCATGACTCCGGGCGATGAAGTTGACATGCCGAAGCCGCCAGCAGGCAGTGCAGGTTTCCTGCCCACGATGCGGGCGGTCCTCTGGTCGTTCTTCGGCGTCCGGCGGCGGTCAGAGTACGAAAAGGATTCGGTCCGGCTGAATCCGGTTTACGTGATCATTGCCGGCATCGGGGCGGCGGCGCTGTTCGTGCTGACGCTGGTGCTGGTGGTTCGAATGGTTGTGAGCTAGCGAGAGACTCAGAGAGGGAGCAGGAGCAAATGGCCAATACGCACGGGGGAGCGGCGCCGGACTATTACGTACCGGCGCCGGCGCAGTGGCCGATGGTCGGGATGATCGCGATGGCGTTCACCGGCATCGGCGCGGGGCTGGTGGTCAACCACAATTCGACCGGCTACATCCCGCTGGCGATCGGCCTGGCCACGCTCGTCTACATGATGTTCGGCTGGTTCTCGATGGTGGCGAGCGAGTCGGAGCACGGCGCCTACAACCGCAAGGTCGATGCCTCGTTCCGCTGGGGCATGGGCTGGTTCATCTTTTCGGAGGTGATGTTCTTTGCCTCCTTCTTCGGCGCGCTGTTCTATGCGCGCGTGATCACGGCGCCGATGCTGGGCGACTTCGACCACAAGCTGCTGTGGCCGGACTTCAACCCGGCCTGGCCGCACTCCGGCCCGGCTGGCGTCGTCGATGCGTTCACCAAGATCGGCCCGTTCTGGCTACCGACGATCAACACGGCACTGCTGCTCACGTCCGGCGTCACGCTGACGATCTCTCATCATGCGCTGCGGGCCAACCACCGTAGCGCGGCCATCCGCTGGCTGGCGCTCACAGTGTTGCTCGGCGTGACGTTCCTTGGCGTCCAGATGTACGAGTATGGACACGCCTATTCCGATCTCAACCTGAAGCTGTCGTCGGGCATTTTCGGTTCCACGTTCTTCATGCTGACCGGCTTCCACGGTTTCCACGTCTTCGTCGGTGCCGTGATGCTGAGCGTGGTTTTGGCGCGGCTGATTCGCGGGCACTTCAAGCCCGATCACCATTTCGCGTTCGAGGGTGCCGCGTGGTACTGGCACTTTGTCGACGTGGTCTGGATCGGGCTTTATATCGTCGTCTACTGGCTTTAACCGGAGGCGACGACTGCCCTGGGATGGCGGCGCCTGCGGGCGCCGCATTTATTTTTGCCCCTGGCCCGGCCTAGTAGGAACGCGGCTCGATCCAGCCCATCCAATAGCTGAACAGGATGAACAGGAAGAGCGCCACAGACAGGCTGATGCGCACCGTCAGTGCGTTGACGGTCCGGTTGGTGGAGCCACGGTCGCGCACCAGGAAGACGAGCGCGGAGCCGAGGGCGGCGAGGATGCCGATGAATGCGATGACGATGATGATGCGCATGGAGGCCTTGAGCGCTTGCCTGCAATTATCCCACCGGGGCCGATGAGGGACCGTCGTTCATCCCTGCGCGTGCTGGGCGCGATCCTCGTCGGCGCTGCGGTCACGTCGCTCGGCATCGCGCTGGGTTCCTGGCAGACGCGGCGAGGCGACGAGAAGGCGGCACGTCAGGCCCAGCTGGACGCGGCAGAGGCGATGACGCCGGTCACCGTGAACTCCAGGGCCGAGTTTGCGCAGGTGACCGCGCAGCTTCCGCGGCGGGTCCGGATGCAGGGGCAATTTTTGCCTGAGCGGACGGTCTTCATCGACAACCGCTCACTCAATGGCGTCGCAGGATTCCAGGTCGTGGCGCCATTGCGGTTGCCGGATGGCGCGAGCGTGCTGGTCAACCGCGGCTGGATCGCACGCGACGCGCGCGATCCGTCACTGATGCCCGGTGTGGTCAGCCCCACCGGCAGCCTCGAGATCGAAGGACTGGCCGTCGCGCGCGTGCCGCGACTGCTCGAACTTGCGCCCCCGCCGTCACTGCGCGTTCCCGGCATCTGGCCGAATCTCGAGCCCGATGACTACGAGCAGATGACGGGTCTCACGGTCGCACGTTTCGTCGTTCAGCAGACGAATGCCTCCGCCGATAACCTGCAGCGCGTCTGGGTCCGGCCGGCGAGCGGAGTCGAAAAGCATCGCGGCTATGCGCTCCAGTGGTATGGCCTGGCGGCGTTGAGCGCCTGCCTGACGACATTCTTCGGCGCGCGGGCGCTGCGCGGCACCCGACCATGAGTGAATCCCCGGCCCCAAGGACGGAGGCGCCTTCCTCGCACTGGAAGCGCTACCGCGTGCTGTACGCGGTGCTGGCTGTCTGCGCCGCTCCGGTCCTCGCCTCGTACTTTGCCTACTACGTGGCTCCACCCAGCGGGCGCACGAACTACGGCACGCTGATCGACCCGCCACGGCCGGTTCCCGCCACGCTGCGCATGACGGAGCTCGATGGCAAGGAGTTTTCGTTCCGTTCGCTTGCCGGCAAGTGGGTCATGGTCAGCGCAAGTCCGGCCGACTGCACGGAACCCTGCCAATCGGCATTGCTGCAGATGAGGCAGCAGCGCCTGATGACCGGCAAGGAGCAGGAGCGCGTCGAGCGCGTGTGGCTGGTCACAGATGATGCGCCGCTCGCCGCGTCTTTGCTGCGTGACTATGCAGGGACTCACATCACGCGCGCGCCCGCCGGCGCGGTGCAGGAGTTGCTGCCGCTGGACGGGACGAGTTCGCCCGAGGGTTTCGTCTGGCTGGTCGACCCGATGGGTAATGTGATGCTGCGCTGGCCACGCGATCCCGAGCCGCAGAAAGTCAAGAAGGACCTCGCGCGTCTGTTGACGGCGTCGAGTCACTGGGTGCGCGTCGAGCGCAAGGATTGATGGAGGCGCAGGCGCTCTTCTGGCTGGCGCTGAAGGGGGGCGCGGTCGCCGCCGTGCCGCTCGCTTACGTCGCGTTGTCGCGGGACCCGGCCAAGTACCGGAAACTCGCCTGGGTGACCGCGTTCCTGACACTCGATCTGATCATGTTCGGCGCATTCACGCGACTGACCGACTCGGGCCTCGGTTGTCCGGACTGGCCGGGATGTTATGGACACTCGAATCCGCTGAGCGCCGGCGAGTCGATACGTGCCGCCGAATCCGCCCAGCCGACCGGGCCGGTGACGATGACCAAGGCCTGGATCGAGATGCTGCATCGCTATTTCGCGATGGGCGTCGGCCTGCTGATTATCGTCCTCACCGTACAGGCGTGGCGGCGCGTCGGCAGTTCGGGCGCAGCGCCGTCACCCTGGCTGGCGACAGCCGCGCTGGCGTGGGTCTGTGTGCAGGGCGCTTTTGGCGCTCTGACAGTGACGCAGAAGCTGCAGCCGCTGATCGTGACCGTGCATCTGCTCGGTGGTATCGGCCTGCTGGCGTTGCTGGTGTGGCTGGCACTGCGCGAGAGTCCCTCCGTTCCGGTTGGGCCGTCGGCACAACGACTGCGGCCGCTCGCGGTAGCGGCGCTTTGCGTGACGTTGCTGCAGGTCGCGCTCGGTGGCTGGGTCAGCACGAACTATGCGGTTCTCGCCTGCAGTGACTTTCCGCTCTGCCAGGGCGCGTGGGTGCCGCCGCTCGACTTCGAGCACGCCTTCACGCTGTGGCGCGATCTTGGCAGGACCGGAGAAGGCGCGATCATTCCCTTCCAGGCCCTGGTCACGATCCACTGGGTGCATCGTGCCTTTGCGCTCGTGGCGGCGGCGACGGTGGGCACGCTCGTCTGGAGCGCCTGGCGGGTTGCCGGACTCGAGCGCACCGCACGCTGGCTGCTGGCCGTGCTGGTGCTGCAACTGGCGACCGGACTGTCCAACGTGATACTCAACTGGCCGCTGGTTGCGGCGGTTCTGCACAGCGGCGGGGCAGCGCTGCTGGTGGCCTTGCTGGTCGCCGTGATTGTCAGGGCGGCCGGCGCGCAGAGCCGGTAAAATCATCAGTTTCCCGCGACAGTCTTTACACCCCGATGCGCGAGTTATCTGCTCCCCAGCGGTCGTTGGGCCATCTGCTGGCCCAGTACTGGGCGTTGACGAAGCCGCGCGTCACGCAGCTCGCCATTTTCTGCGCCGTCATTGGCATGTTTCTCGCGACGCCGGAACTGCCATCGCTGCGTGCCGTGGCGGTGGCGACGCTCGGAATCTGGCTGCTGGCCGGCGCGGCGTTTGCCGTCAATTCGCTGATCGAGCAGCATGTCGACGCGAAGATGGCGCGCACCCGCATGCGGCCGCTGCCGCGGGGCGACCTGACGCCACTGCAGGCCATTGCGTTCTCGGGCCTGATCGGAGGCGCGGGCATGTGGGTGCTCTACACGCAGGTGAATCCGCTGACGATGTGGCTGACCTTCGCAACGTTCGTGGGCTACGCCGTCGTGTACACGGTTCTGCTCAAGCCGTACACGCCACAGAACATCGTCATCGGCGGCATGAGCGGTGCGATGCCGCCCGTGCTCGGCTGGGCTGCGGTGACCAACAGCGCGCCCGCGGAAGCATGGCTGCTTGCCCTGATCATCTTCGTGTGGACGCCGCCGCACTTCTGGGCGCTCGCGCTGTATCGCATCGAGGACTATCGCAAGGCCGGCTGGCCGATGCTGCCGGTGACGCACGGCGAGCCTCTGACGCGCCTCCACATCCTCCTGTACACGATCGGGCTGGTGGCGACCACCGTCATGCCTTATGCGGTGCAGATGGCCGGCACGCTCTACCTCGCCGCGGCGCTGGCCCTTGGGGCCGTCTTCGTCGTGTACGCGTGGCGCCTCTACCGGGCGCCGAATCCGGCGGTGGCTCGGGCGACCTTCAATTATTCGATTGTCTATCTGGCTGCGCTGTTCGCCGCGCTCCTGGCCGACCACTACGTCTGACAGATGTAGGCGCCGACACCGTGCTCATCCTTCGCCGAATGCCGTTCCTGCGCAATGTCGCGGCGGCCGCGGTGGCACTCCTCGCAGTCGCGTGCTCGCCACCCACGTTCAAGGCGGTCGATATCACCGGCGCCGGGTACGCGCGCGACTTCGCGCTCGAGTCTGCCGGCGGCGGCCAGCGGAAGCTCGCGGATTATCGCGGCAAGGTGGTCGTGATCTTCTTCGGGTTCACGCAGTGCCCCGACGTCTGTCCGACAACGCTGTCGGACCTCGCCGAGGTCAGGAAGCGCCTGGGGGCCGATGCCGAGCGGCTGCAGGTGATCTTCGTGACGATCGATCCGGAGCGCGACACGCCGGCCGTGCTGGCGCAGTACGTGCCCGGCTTCGACCCGAGCTTCGTGGCACTCTACGGTACGCCCGAGCAGACCGCCGCGACAGCCAAGGAATTCAAGATCTTTTATCAGAAGGTGCCGGGCAGCACCGCCACCTCCTACACGATGGACCACACGGCGGGCAGCTACGTCATCGACCGGGACGGCCGCGTGCGGCTCTTCATCCGGCACGGAGCCAGCGTCGACGATATTGTGAGCGACCTGCGCAAGCTGCTCTAGTCGGGCGGCGACTCGAAGGCGCCTGTGGTCGGCATCACCCGCGTGCTGCTGGAAATCAGCCGAGTGGCAGCAGCGGGCTCGCCGAGATCGAAAGTCGCTCGCACCGACTCCTCCAGTTCCAGTTCGAAACCGACGAACACGCTGGCATCGCAGCCAAGATAATCATCGGCTCGGTATTCGGCGGCGCCGGGCCGCAGTACGCCGTGAACCTCGAAGGGATCGAAAACGACGATCGTGCCGGGTCGGGCGGCAACCCGCAGTGAACCGCGCGGAAATACGATGTCGACCGGCGGCCCATCGAGGTACCAGACGCCGAACAGCACATCGGCGTAGTGCGCGTCGGTGTGGAAGAACGCTCCGCGACACTGGTACCACTCGAACGCCCGTCGTAGAGCGCGCCCGGGCAGCGGTTCGAGCGCCCGAACCAGCGCTTCATTTGCGGCGCTGTCACTCCAGGCGCCGCCCGAATGAACCCGCCCGATGACCAGCTCCGTGCCGCAGATCGTTCGCGCGCGCTCCACCAGCTCCGGCAACGGCGTGGCGGCCGCAGTCGCGATGCGACCGGCCAGGGAACGAAGCGACGTCCCCGAGCGCGCCAGCATTGGCGGCGCATGTAGGGCCAGCAATTGCATCGAGGCATTATCGGTCGGCGGACCAAAAAAAGGCCCCAGCATTGCTGGGGCCATGATCCGCCTCGTCGGAGGAGAGGGGGGAGCGGAGGCGGATACTGCTACAACACTGGAGGAGGTGCGCCCCGTCTGCGCTTACGCGAAGGCGGCGAGTTCCGAGCGCAGCTTCAGCAAGGCTTTGGCCTCAATCTGGCGGATTCGTTCCGCCGAGACTCCGAATTCCTCGGCCAGATCGTGCAGAGTGGCCGTTCCGACCCGACCGTCGGCATCTTCGTTGAGCCAGCGAGCCTCGATGATGCGGCGGCTGCGTGCGTCGAGCCGCTCGATGGCCTGCCGTACCCCGTCGGACTGCAGAAGGTCATGCTGGCGCCGCTGCAGGACTTCCGTCGGCTCCGAGTCCTCGTCAGCCAGATAGGCAATTGGCGCGAATTCCTCTTCGCCATCCTCGATGCGGCCTTCAAGTGCGACATCACCGCCGGAAAGCCGGGTCTCCATTTCAGAGACTTCCTCGGGCTTGACGTTGAGTTCGCGCGCGACGCCCTCAATCTCGTCCGGCGACATCGTGCCCAGACCCTGCTTCATGCTGCGCAGGTTGAAGAACAGCTTGCGCTGCGCTTTCGTGGTCGCAACCTTCACCAGACGCCAGTTGCGCAGGATGTACTCGTGGATTTCGGCCTTGATCCAATGCAGTGCGAAGGACACCAGCCGCACGCCGCGCTCCGGATCGAAGCGCTTGACCGCCTTCATCAGTCCGATATTGCCTTCCTGGATCAGGTCGGCATGCGGCAGTCCATAGCCAAGATAATTGCGGGCGACCGCAACCACCAGCCGCAGGTGCGACATCACGAGACGACCCGCCGCGTCGAGGTCATTGCGGTCGCGGAATTCGCGGGCCAGCGAAACTTCCTCGTCCGCCGTAAGCAGCGGAACGCGATTGACCGCTTGGATGTAAGCGTCAATGCTGCCGACACTGCCAGGGTGCAGAACCAAGGCATGCGACGCAGCCGGGATCAAAGCGTTGGCGACCGCAGCATTCGAACGCGTTTTCGTCACTGAACGTACCCCCTTCTTTATTTAATGTAGCACTCTCATCCCTTGAGTGCTAACGATTTAGAAGGGGGATTAGGGAGAAAGTTCAATCCTGAGCGAATTGTTCAGGTAACGGTCCAGCAATGGGCTAACCGGGTGTGAGCGTTTGCTCACTTTGGTGGCATTGAATTTGAAATCGCTGCCCTGGCGCCGATGCTGCCCAACGCCAGCCCAAGCAGGATGGCTCCGGGAACAATCGCTGCCGCCAGCCAGGCCGGGGGCAGGGTTAGCGGGAAGTCCTGCCCGAAAGCGCCCGCGAGCGCCACCAGGCGGGGTTCGACGAGGAGCATTCCGCCGACCGCGATGGCGAGCCCCAGCGCCGCGCCCAGACCCAATGTCAGCCCTCCGGCGTAGGCATAGGGGCGGACGATGAACGATCCTCTGGCTCCGGCGAGATGGAGAACTGCAGTTTCATCGCGGCGCGACTCTGCCTGTAATCGCACGGCGGCAACCAGCACGAGGGCGATGAGCGCCAAGGTCAGGCCGGCCACCACGACGAGGACGATGCCCGCCACACGCGCAAGCGCGCCGGCGCGCCGAAACCATTCGATGTCCAGTCGAACCGAGTCGACCCCCGCCCAGGCGCGGACCGAAACCGCCACGCGCTCGACCGCATCGGCTCCGACCTTTGCCGAGAAGCGTGCCACCAGGACGTCAGGCAGCGGATTCACGCGTGGAACCGCACCAGCCGCGAGGCCGGAGCGGCGGCCCAGCTCGGCAAAAGCCTGGTCTCGTGCAATCAGTCGCACTCCGGTGACACCATCGATGGCCGCCAGCTTCGTGCGCATCTGCTCCAGGTCGCTGGGCGAGGTTCCCAGGGCAATGAAGACGTTCATCTCGGGACCTGCCTCGATGCGCGCAGTCCAGGGAGCGACCGAGTACGCGAGGATCGCCAGGAACATCGGCACCGCCAGCGCCGTCCCGGCGAGGGCGACGTTCAAGAGGAAGCTGCCCGGCTGGCCCTGGACCAGAGCCACAGCCCGCTTCAGGGCGAACCACCGTGTCGCGACCGCGCTCACTGGACTGTTCTCCGCGCGTTGCGCTTCGGGATGAGCGCGTCGGAGCGACCGTGCGCGCT
>DAOMFI010000114.1:0-9632 GCA_035429725.1 Burkholderiaceae bacterium
CTCATGCCGGACTCCGGCGCACGGCACTCTTCGGGCGGAAGGCCTTCACCACCTCCTCGCGCGTTTCGATATAAGGCCCGCCGATCAGGTCGATGCAGTACGGCACCGCGGCGAAGATGCCGGGTACACGCACCGTTCCATCGGCAGCGCGCAGGCCTTCGAGCGTTTCGGCGATCGCCTTGGGCTGGCCGGGCAGGTTCAGCAGCAACGCGCTGTGCCCGGCAATCTCCCGCAGCGCGCCCACCTGCCGCGACAGGATCGCCGTCGGCACGAACTCGAGCGAGACGCGGCGCATCTGTTCGCCGAAGCCCGGCATCTCGCGGGTGGCCACGGCCAGTGTGGCTTCGGGCGTGACGTCGCGCCGCGCCGGGCCGGTGCCGCCGGTGGTCAGCACGAGGTCGCAGCCCACGTCGTCGACCAGTTCGATCAGGGCCTGTTCGATCTGCAGTCGCTCGTCGGGTACCAGGCGCTCGTGCACCTGCCACGGCGACACCAGTGCCCGTTCGATCCACGCCTTGAGCGAAGGCAGACCCTGGTCGGCGTATACGCCCTGGGCCGCTCGGTCGGAGATCGAGACCAGGCCGAGGATCAGTTCGTCCGGATGGCGGCGCTCAGCCTTCATGGCGTTGGGGTTCCAGTTGTCCATGCAACCAGCGGTAGAGCTCGCGCGCATGCCGGGGCGGGCGCTGCGCAGCGATCTCGCGTCGCGCAGCCCGTATGGTCGCGCGCAGCCACTGCACGTCGGCCGCGGGATGGTCGGCGACGAACTCGGTCAGCGCGGTGTCGTCGGCCAGCAGCTTTTCGCGCCAGCGCTCGGCGTGGTGCATGAGGGCCACCGACGCGCGCGACTCGCCCGTGACCTGCGCGAGTGCCTGACGCAGCGCCTCGGCATCGGCCTGTCGCATCAGCTTCCCCACGTACTGCATGTGGCGCCGGCGCGCTTCATGGCTGGTGACACGATGCGCGAACTCGATCGCGTCGCGCAGCGCGTCCGGCAGGTCGATGCGCTGCAGCTGGTCGCGGCGGAGCTGCACCAGCTGCTCGCCCAGCGCCTGCAGCGCATGCATTTCCTTCTTGCGCTGGGTCTTGCTCGGCGGTTCCGTGAAATGCGGCGCCGAATCATCGTGGGGCTCGACCATCATCGTGGTTATGATACCGAGCACTTTCACGGGCACAGCGCGCGGGTGCCGGGCCGGACCGGCCGCCGCACAACCGCCCAGGGGTTTCACTCAGCATGACCGTCTTTGCGATTTCCGACGATCGCCTGCGCGAACTCGCCCAGGCCGCACTTGACCATGCGCGCGCCGTCGGCGCCTCCGATGCCTCGTGCGAAGTCAGCGAGTCGACCGGGCTCTCGGTCACCGTGCGCAAGGGCAACGTCGAGACGATCGAGCACACGCGCGACAAGGGCCTGGGAGTCACCGTCTACCTCGGGCAGCGGCGCGGTCACGCCTCGAGTTCCGATCTCTCGCCGGCGGCGGTGCGCCAGGCGGTGGAAGCTGCCCACAACATCGCGCGCTTCACGGCCGAGGACGACGCGGCCGGGCTGCCCGACGACGACACGCTCGAACGGCATCCGCGCGACGTCGACCTGTTTCACCCGTGGCTGCTCGACACCGAAGAGGCGATCCGGCTCGCAAAGAACTGTGAGGCAGCGGCCTACGCGGTCAGTCCGCGCATCGTCAATTCCGAAGGCGCCAACGTGTACACGTCATCGGGGCACTTCGTGCTCGCGAACACGCGCGGGTTCATGGCGGGCTACCCGTACTCGCGCCATTCGATCTCGGTGTCACCGATCGCCCGCGACGCGACCGGCATGCAGCGCGACGACTGGTATTCGTCCTCGCGCCTGCACGCCGAACTGGCTGCGCCGGAAGCCGTCGGCGAGTACGCCGCCCGCCGCGCGCTGGCGCGCCTGGGTGCACGCAAGCTGCGCACGCGGCAGTGTCCGGTGCTGTTTGAAGCGCCGCTTGCGTGCGGACTTCTCGGCAACTTCGTCCAGGCGGCCAGTGGTGGGGCGCTGTACCGCAAGTCATCCTTCCTTGTCGACGCGCTGGGCAAGCCTGTCTTCTCGCCGCACATCTCGATCGAGGAAGACCCGTACCTGCCCCGCGGCGCGGGATCGAGCCCGTTCGACGAGGAAGGCGTGCGGGGCCTGCGACGCCAGGTCGTCAAGGGCGGGCGCCTCGAGGGTTACTTCCTGTCGACCTACTCGGCGCGCAAGCTCGGCATGAAGTCGACCGGCAACGCCGGCGGTTCGTACAACCTGACGTTGCGTTCGAGCAACACTGAAGACGAGGACGATTTCGAAGTCATGCTGCGGCGGCTGGGCACCGGGCTCCTGGTCACCGAGCTGATCGGGCAGGGCGTCAACTACGTCACGGGCGACTATTCGCGCGGGGCGAGCGGTTACTGGGTGGAAAACGGAGCCATTCAGTACCCCGTGGAAGAAATCACCGTCGCCGGTAGCCTGCCGCAGATGTTCCGGTCTATCGCCGCCGTCGGCACGGACGAGGTCGTCCGCGGCAGCAAGATCAGCGGGTCCGTGCTGGTCGAGGCGATGACGGTCGCCGGCTCCTGACCCGGCTCGCGCAACCGGGAAACCCGGGCGTTGCCCTGGGTTTGCCAATCGATACAATGCCCGTCGCGTCAGAACGGTGGCCTCGATGTTGCCTTGCCTCCCCGGCGCTTTCACACGACAAGTCTGAAAAGGAGACTTAAATGCAACGTCGTTCGTTTTTAGGCCGCGCCGCGGCCGGAGCTGCAGCCGCGGCGGCAGTGGCGGCACCGGCCGTGGTCCAGGCTCAGGCCACGGTGCGCTGGCGCCTGGCTTCCAGCTTTCCGAAGTCGCTCGACACGATCTACGGTGCGGCCGAAGTGTTTTCCAAGCAGGTCTCGGCTGCGACCGGCGGCAAGTTCACGATCAGCGTCCACGCCGCCGGCGAGCTGATGCCCGCATTTGGCGTGGTTGACGGTGTCCAGAACGGTACCGTCGAGGCGGCTCACACGGCGCCGTACTACTTCTTCGGCAAGGACCCGACGTTCGCGATGGACTGCGCGATTCCGTTCGGACTCAACTCTCGCCAGATGACGGCGTGGATGTACGAAGGCAACGGCCTCAAGCTGTTCCGCGAGTTCTATCGCAACTTCAACATCGTCAACTTCCCGATGGGCAATACCGGCGCCCAGATGGGGGGCTGGTACCGCAAGGAGATCAAGTCGGTCGCCGACATGAAGGGCCTCAAAATGCGCATCGGCGGCTTCGGCGGCAAGGTGCTCGAGCGCATCGGTTCCGTGCCGCAGAACATCCCCGGCGGTGAGATCTACACGGCGCTTGAAAAGGGCACGATCGACGCGGCCGAGTGGGTGGGCCCGTACGACGATCTCAAGCTCGGCTTCTATAAGGTCGCGCCGTGGTACGGCTACCCCGGCTGGTGGGAAGGCGGCCCGCAGCTGACGCTGTACGTCAACACCAAGGCGTGGGATGCGCTTTCAGCCGACTACAAGGCGATCGTCGAGGCCTGCGCGTCGCACGCGCACGTCAACATGCAGGCGGCCTACGACGGCAAGAACCCGGGCGCGCTGAAGACGCTCGTCGGCAGCGGCGCAAAGCCTTTCCGCATTCCGAAGGACGTGATGGACGCCGCGTTCAAGGCCGCATTCGGCGTGTACGCAGAGCTCAACGGCACCAATCCGGCCTGGAAGAAGATCTACACCGACTACAACGCATTCCTGCGCGAGTCGAACCTCTGGTTCCGCTTCACGGAATCGACCTTCGACAACTACATGCAGTCGCAGCGCATTCCATAGTCGCGCGCTCCGGCGGAGTGGATCCCGCCGGCTTGCTGGAGCCACAAAAAAGCCCGCGGGCGCTGGTCCGCGGGCTTTTTCTTTGCAACCTGGAACCTACTTTTTCTGGTCGCGCTCCATTTCGCGCTTCATCGCGGCCATCGGATCGTCGTCCTCGGCCGGCTTCGCGCCTTCGGTCGGAGCGCCAGCCGGGGCGCCCGGCGCCAGATCCTTGGCCGGATCGGGCACCGCCTGCTCCGACCCGTAGCCGCCGGTAGGCGCCTCGAGCTGGATCGAGTCGAGGTCGATCGCTTTCTTGGCCTCCATGTCGATGACCAGCCCCGGGAAGGCAATCACAACAACGACCATGATCAGCTGGATGACGATGAAGGCGATCGCGCCTTTGTAGATCTGTCCGGTGGTGACGGCGGGAATCGCCTCTCCAGTGATGCGGTCCTTGTAGTCGGTGCGCGCTGCCACGCTGCGCAGGTAGAAGAGCGCAAAGCCGAAGGGTGGCGTCAGGAACGAGGTCTGCAGGTTCATCGCGATGATGACGCCGAACCAGATCAGTGCCCAGTCGGCGGGCGCGCCGGCCGGCAGCAGCGCCGGCAGCAGCTTGTCGGCGACCGGCGCCAGCATCGGGATCACGATGAACGCGATCTCGAAGAAGTCGATGAACATGCCGAGGATGAACACCAGCACATTGACGACGATGAGGAAGCCCATCGCCCCGCCCGGCATGTTGGTGAACAGGTGCTCGACCCAGATGTGGCCTTCTGCCGCGTTGAACGTGAAACTGAACACGGTCGAGCCGATCAGGATGAAGAGCACGAAGCAGGAAAGCTTGGTCGTGTTCTCCAGTGCCTGCTTCAACAGGTCCAGGCTCAGCTTGCGCCGCGCGATCGCCATGATCAGCGCACCCATCGCGCCCAGCGCGCCGCCCTCGGTCGGCGTGGCGATGCCCAGGAAGATCGTGCCCAGCACCAGGAAGATCAGCACCAGCGGTGGAATCAGCACGAAGGTCACGCGCTCTGTCAGCTTCGACAGCAGCTTCAGCCCGAACAGCCGGTTAGCGAGTGCCAGGATCAGTGCGGTGAACGACGCCACCGTCATCGACATGATCAGCACTTCATCCGGTGGCGCCGGCAGTTCGCGCCCGATCATCGGATTGATGATGGCCTGGTGGACGCGGCTCCAGGCAAAGCCGGCGGCCGCGGAGATGGCCAGCAGCACCAGCAATGAGCGGTGGCCACTGGCGCCGTTGTCCTCGCGATAGATACGCGCTTCCTGCGGCAGCGCTGGCACCCAGGAGGGTTTGACGATAGAGACGATCAGCACGAATGTCGCGTACAGGCCGACCAGCAGCAGGCCCGGCAGAATGGCGCCTTCGTACATGTCGCCGACCGACCTGCCGAGCTGGTCTGCCAGCACGATCAGCACCAGGGATGGCGGAATCGCCTGCGCCAGCGTGCCCGAGGCGGTGATGACGCCGGTGGCGATCGTGCGGTTGTAGCCGTAGCGCAGCATGATCGGCAGCGAGATCAGGCCCATCGAGATGACGGCTGCCGCGACGACGCCGGTGGTTGCCGCCAGCAGCGCGCCGACGAAGATGACCGCCAGCGCCAGACCGCCGCGCACCGGGCCGAACACCTGGCCGATCGTTTCGAGCAGGTCCTCGGCCATGCCGCTCTTTTCAAGGATGATGCCCATCAGCGTGAAGAACGGGATCGCGAGCAGCGTGTCGTTCTGCATGATGCCGAACACGCGCAGCGGCAGCGCCTGGAACAGCGTGGCCGGGAAGATCCCGGCTTCCATGCCGATGAAACCGAACAGCAGGCCTGTTGCCGCCAGCGAGAAGGCCACCGGAAAACCGGTCAGCAGGAAGATCAGTAGTCCGGCGAACAGCAGCGGGACGAACTGTTGGGCGATGAATGCGCTCATTCCTGACCCTCCAGCTCGTCGACGGTTTCTTCTTCAGGTGCGGCGTGGGCGAGCGGATCCGGAATCAGCCCGCGAAGAAAGGCGATGCGCTTGATCAGTTCCGAGATGGCCTGCACCAGCAGCAGCGACATGCCGAGAGGAATCAGCAGCATCACCGGCCAGCGGATCAGGCCGCCGGCGTTCTGCGACATCTCGTTAGTCTCCCAGGCGTTGGCAAACAGCGGCCAGCCGAGCTGGATCAGCAGCACGCACAGCGGCACCAGGAACACGACGATGCCGACGATGTCGATCCAGTTGCGGGTGCGCGCTGAAAGCTTCCCGGAAATGAAGTCGATGCGAACGTGGGCGTTCTTCAGGAACGCATAGCCGGCGCCGAGCATGAAGACGGCGGCGAACAGGTACCACTGCACTTCGAGCCAGGCATTTGACCCGATGTTGAATACCTTGCGCAGGATCGCATTCGTGCCGCTGATCAGTACCGCGGCGAGAATGAACCAGGTGAGCAAGCGGCCGAGGCGGTCGGTAACCGCATCGATGGCGCGCGACATCGCCAGCAGACCATTCATGTGTGTCTCCCCCCGCCCGGTCGCAGGGGCGCGCCGGGACCGCACTACGAGGGATTCTAGGCGAAGGGCCCTGCCGGCGGGCTATCCCTCCAGCTCCTGTTGCCAGCGCGCGACCTGCTTCCGTACTTGGTCTGGAGCTGTCCCGCCCGGATGGTCCCGGGCGGCGACCGAGCCATCGAGCGTTAGACCCGGCTGTACGTCGGCTTCGATCAGCGGCGAAAATTCCCGGAGCTGCGCCAGCGGCAGGTCCGCGAGGTCGACGCCGCGGGCGGAGGCCGCCTTCACCGCGCGGGCGACCGCTTCGTGCGCCTCCCGGAACGGCAGTCCCTTGCGGACGAGGTAATCGGCAAGATCGGTGGCGGTCGAATAACCTTCGGCCGCGGCGCGCCGCATTGCGGCCGCGTCCACCTCGAGGCCGGGAACCATCTCGACGAAGGCGCGCAGCGTGTCCAGCACCGTATCGACGGTGTCGAAGAGCGGCTCCTTGTCTTCCTGGTTGTCCTTGTTGTAGGCGAGCGGCTGGCCCTTCATCAGCGTCAGCAGGGCCACCAGATGGCCATTGACACGACCGGTCTTGCCGCGCGCCAGCTCGGGCACGTCCGGATTCTTCTTCTGCGGCATGATCGACGAGCCGGTCGTGAACCGATCCGGCAATCGAACGAACCCGAAGCGAGGGCTCATCCAGAGCACCAGTTCCTCGGCCAGCCGTGACACGTGGGTCATCAGCAACGCGGCCGCGGCCGTGAATTCGATCGCGAAGTCGCGGTCACTGACCGCATCGAGCGAGTTTTCCGAGATGCCCTCGAATCCGAGGCGCTCGGCCACAAAGGCGCGGTCGATCGAGAACGTGGTGCCCGCCAGCGCCGCAGAGCCCAGCGGCAGTCGGTTGATGCGGCGGCGCGCGTCAAGCAACCGCTCGCGATCGCGCTCGAACATCTCCACATAGGCGAGCAGATGGTGGCCGAAGGTCACGGGCTGCGCCACCTGCAGGTGCGTGAAGCCCGGCATGACGGTCCCGGCGTGAAGCCCGGCCTGCGACACCAGTGCCCGCTGAAGCCCGCGTAGCGCCCCGACGATGCGGTCGACTTCGCCGCGCAGCCACAGTCTGAGATCCGTGGCCACCTGGTCGTTGCGCGACCGGCCCGTGTGGAGGCGCTTGCCGGCATCGCCCACGAGGTCGGTGAGCCGCTTCTCGATATTCAGGTGCACGTCCTCGAGGTCGAGGCGCCACTCGAACGTGCCGCGCTCGATCTCGCCGCGGATCTGCGCCAGCCCGCGCTCGATCGCGGCAAGGTCATCATCCGAGATGATCCGGGCGCGCGCCAGCATCGCTGCATGCGCGAGCGAGCCTTCGATGTCCGCTGCCGCGAGGCGCGTGTCGAAGCCGACCGACGCCGTGTAGCGCAGCACGAAGTCCGCGACCGGTTCCTCGAATCGGCCCGACCAAGCCGTGCTTTTCGAGTTCAAGGGATCGTTCGGTGGCACGGTCGGCTCTGACATAATCGTTTCGAAGGAAGGTCGGCCAGAGATCCTGCGAACCGTGGCCCACCGACGCGTCTCTATGCGGTTGTCGATTATAGGTTTGTGAAGCCGTCGCCACCTGCAATCAAGGGTCCGTTGGCCCGCGCGGAGACGGCCAGCCCGACTCCGCGGCGTGTCATTCCCGATGGCTGCAACATGGGCGTGCTGCTGCGGGTCATCGCAATCGTGGTGGTGCTGTCGCTCACCGCGGCCGTCGCCGAGTCCGCCAGCCCGACCGAATTCGTAACGCGGTTCCTGCGCATCACGGCACTTGCCGCTCCGGCGACCCTCATCACGCTGATGCTCTGGTGCGCGGAGCGGCGTGCCGTGCCGGCCCTGGACGTCCGATTGCAGCGGGCGATCGCCTGGGCGACGCCCGCCCTGGTGGCTTACGGAGCCTCGGTACTGTTCGGCGAAGGAACACCGTGGACACCGCTAGCGCAGGGCCTGGTGGCGCTGTCGCTCGGCGCGGGCATCCAGCACTACTACGAACTGCGCGAACGCGCGTTCTCGCCGGCCATGGTCGAAGCCAAGTACCAGGCCCTGCAGTCCCGCATCCGCCCGCACTTCCTCTTCAACAGCTTGAACGCGGTGCTGGCGGTCATCCGAACGGAGCCGGCCAAGGCCGAACGCATGCTGGAATCGATCGCCGAGCTTTTCCGCGCGGTGATGGCCGACACCCGCAAGCTCGTCCCTCTGGCACAGGAAATCGAGTTGTGCCGCAACTACGTGGAGATCGAGCAGACCCGGCTCGGAAATAGGCTGGCGGTTGAGTGGCAAATCGGGGCATACCACCCCCGGGCAAAGGTGCCACAGTTGCTCCTGCAGCCGGTGATCGAAAACGCGATCCGCTATGGCGCCGAGAAGCTGCCGGGTCGCGCCGATATCATCGTGCGGGTACGCCAGCACGGCTTCACGCTGGAACTGTTCGTCAGCAACCCGATTGCCCCCGAGCGCCCCGAGCGCGAAGGCAACCAGATCGGCCTGGCAAACATCCGCGGCCGGCTGGCACTGATGTACGACCTCGAAGCGCGCATTGAAACCCAGGTCAGGCGCGACCGCTTCGAGCTGACGATGACCTTGCCGGTCGAGAAGCGCGCCTGAAGGGCCAGACATGCTGAATGTGATGATTGTCGATGACGAACCCCCGGCGCGGGCGCGGCTGGGCCAGGTTCTGCTCGACTGCTCGAACCAGGTGCAGCTGCAGCTCGTCGGGGAGGCCGGCGGCGGTATCCGCGGCCTGGAGGAGGTCGATCGCCTCAATCCCGATGTCGTGCTGCTCGATGTCCACATGCCGGACATGAACGGAATCGAGGTCGCGCGCCATCTGGCCCAGCGCAGCAATCCTCCGGCGGTGATCTTCGTCACCGCCTATGACGAACACGCGCTCGAGGCTTTCGAGGTGCGCGCGCTGGATTACCTGATGAAGCCGGTGCGGGCCGAACGCCTGGTGGCCGCGCTGGCGCGTGCCGAGCGCTTTCGCACCCATGAGCCCCGCATCGAGGACCTGGCCAAGACGATCGGCGCGGTGCGCTCGCACATCACCGTCTCCGAGCGTGGCCGCATGATCCTGGTACCGGTCGAGGACATCGTCTATCTGCGCGCCGAACTGAAGTACGTGACGATCCGCACGACCGAGCGTGAGCACCTCACCGAAGAATCCCTGACGTCGCTCGAGGCCGAGTTCGGCGAGCGCTTCGTCCGTATCCACCGCAACGCGCTGGTGGCGCGCAAGTCGATCCTCGGCTTCCAGCGCGTGCGCGGCAGCGTTGATGACGATGGCGAGGCATCCGAAGGCCACTGGGAAGTGCTGCT
>DAOMFI010000115.1:0-9530 GCA_035429725.1 Burkholderiaceae bacterium
TTCTCGCGGTGCCACAGGTGCAGCACACCGGTCGCGAACGCACCCTCCTTGCGGCGCACCCCTGCGTTGAGCATCCGCACCGCAAGGTCGGAGTCCTCGAAACCCCAGCCTTCAAAGGATTCGTCGAAGCCGCCGACCTTGCCGAAGTCCGTGATCCAGACACCGAGGTTGCAGGTGCGCACCCGTTGCCAGCGACGGGCCGCCAGTTTGCGTACGGGACCGAGCGGCAGTGAAGTCAGCGGAAGCGTGCGGTTGATGTCGCCGCGGCGCCTTGCGAGCCGCCAGTCGGACATGGTCCAGGAATGAAGGGGCAGTTGCTCCGCCAGCGCCTTGCGCGTGAAGGACTCCGACAGAAGCACGCGATTGCCGGCGACCATCCAGCCGCGTTCGGCCAGCCTGCGGTGTTGCGCGATGTAAGCGGGCCGCGGAATGCAGTCGCCGTCGAGGAAGAGAAGGTAGTCGCCCGAGGCCCGTTCGGAGGCGCGATTGCGTGCCGCACCGGCGCGAAAGCCTCGATCCTCCTGCCAGACATGCTGGATGGCGACGGGTGCCGTGGCGCTCAACGCCTCGACCAGGGCTCGCGTGTCATCGCGGGAACCGTCGTCGGCGACAACCACCTCGAACCCGCGGTCCTGCTGCGCCGCCAGCCCGTCGAGCACGGCGCGCAGCGCGTCGGGCCGGTTATAGGTCGTGACGATGACCGAAATTTTCATCGCTACTGCTTGAGGCTGGGCGGCAGCGGCGGCTCGCTCGTCAGCCGGCGCATGCGCTCGGTGTACTTGGCGTAGCGGTAAAACGTGCCTTCGAAGTTCGAGAAGGCGATGATGAACCCGGCCCACCCGTCGAGAAAGCCCAGGCGCACGACGTAGTGACGGAAGAACGCGCCAAGGCCGTGCGCCAGCGCCTTGGCCATCGACGGCCGGGTATGGCGCTCGGCCAGCCGTTCCACGCCGAGAGTCGAATAGCGCTGCATCTTGTGGATGATCTGCGCCAGGTCCTTGAATGGAACCTGCGCGATCGGCTCGGTCGTGGCAGCGAGCGTGCCATCGAGGATGTAGGTCTCGTGCACCGCATCTTCGGTGTAGCGCAGCCGGCCACGCCGGAACAGCTGCGGCTGGCGGTAATCCGGATACCAGCCGGAGTGTCGGATCCAGCGCCCGAGCAGGAAATTCCGGCGCGGCACGTGGTAGGCGTCCGCAGCGTCGGGTTGCTCCACGATGCGGCGGATCTCGGCCGCGGCGGCTTCGGTGCAGCGTTCGTCGGCGTCGAGCGAGAACACCCAGTCACCCGTCAACTGCGCGAGCACATCATTGCGCAGCTTGCCGAAACCCTCGAACGGCACCTGCAGCACGCGATCGGTGTACCTGCGGGCGATCTCGACCGTGCGATCCGTGGAAAACGAGTCGGCCACGACGATCTCGTCGGCCCACGTCACGCTCTTCAGCGCCGGCTCGATCTTGTCGGCTTCGTTGTAGGCGATGATGTAGACGGAGATGCGCGCCATTGCGGTTCCCGGTTGCAGCCGCAAGCTTAACGGCAGGCCAGCGGCCGGAACGTCAAGCGCATTCGCATACACTACGCGCTGCCTACGCAACGGCTCGGTCCGTGGACGAGCACCGCCGCCGCGACATGAGTTCCGCCCACCCCCGCCTGCTCGACGATCCTAACCTGCGCCGCCTGCTGCGCATGGTGCTTTCGCATCGCCGCCTGCTGGTTTTCGGGCTGATCGCAACGGGCATCAGCGCGGCGACCGAGCCGCTGATCGCGCGGTTGGCCGGCGTGCTGACCGACCAGGCGCTGTTCCAGAAGGAGTTCAAGGCCGTCATCTGGATGCCGATCGCCTTCGTCGGGCTCTTCATCGTGCGCGGACTGGCGATCTTCGGCGGCTCATACCTACTGAACCGGGTCTCGCAGGCTGTGCTGGTCGACCTGCGCATGTCGATGTTCGACCGCATGCTGCACTGGCCGACGACGACCTTCGAGAACACGCCTTCGGGGGTCGTGATCTCGAAGTTCGTCAACGAGGCGACGAATGCTCTCAACCTGGCGGCCGAAGTCATGAGCACCGCTGTGCGCGACTCGCTGATCGTGCTGGGCCTGCTGGCCATGCTGTTCTATTACAACTGGCAGCTGACGCTGCTGACGATGATCGTCGCGCCGCCGATCGGCATCGCTCTGCGCGCGTTCAGCCGGCGACTGCGGCGCCTCAATCTCGAGAACCAGGTGATGCTCGGCGAGATGACGCGCGCGATCCAGGAGGCGCACGAAGGCCAGCGGGTGGTCAAGATCTACGAGGGCGCGGACTACGAGAACGGCCGCTTTCGCCAGATCAACGAGAAGCTGCGCGGCTTCGCGATGCGCATGCAGGTCGCGTGGTCAGCGGCGACGCCGATCGCCCAGGTGCTCGGCGCCATCGGCGTCGCCATCGTGATGACGGTGGCGCTCTGGCAGGCGCAGAGCGCCAAGGCTTCGCCCGGCGAGTTCGTCACCTTCCTGGCGGCAGCGCTGCTGCTGCTGCCGGCCTTGCGCCATCTTTCATCGCTCAACGGTCCGTTGGCGCGCATGGCCGCCGCATCGGAAAGCGTCTTCCGCATGATCGACACGGCACCCGAGGACGATCCCGGGACCCGCGACATCGGGCGCGCCCGCGGCGATGTCGAGTTCCGGCGCGTGTCGTTCCGGTACGCGGGGGCCGATGCCGATGCGCTGACGGAATTCGATCTCTCCGTGCGCGCCGGCGAGATGATCGCCTTCGTCGGTCCGTCCGGGGCGGGCAAGTCCACGGCGGTTCACCTCGTCCCCCGCTTCATCCGTCCGACGGCCGGCGAGATCCGGCTCGACGGCGTGGCGCTGGAGGAACTGTCGCTCGCGAGCCTTCGTCGGCAGATCGCCCTCGTTTCCCAGGATGTGGTCCTGTTCGACGACACGATCGCGGCCAACATCGCCTACGGCGCGCAGCGCGGTGCCTCCGTCGAGCGCATCCGTGATGCGGCGGACGCGGCTTACCTCCTGCCGTTCATCGAATCGCTGCCGCAGGGCTTCGAGACGCGTATCGGCGAGAACGCGGTGAAGCTGTCGGGAGGCCAGCGGCAGCGGCTTTCAATCGCGCGCGCACTGTTGAAGGACGCGCCGATCCTGCTCCTTGACGAAGCGACTTCGTCGCTCGACTCCGAGTCGGAGCGCTTCATCCAGGCGTCGCTGCAGCGGCTGATGAAAGGCCGCACGACCTTCGTCGTGGCGCACCGCCTGTCGACGATCGAGCGCGCCGATCGCATCGTCGTGCTCGAGCACGGCCGTGTGGTGGAGATCGGGTCGCACGGTGAGCTCATCGGCCGCGGCGGCCTGTATGCGCGCCTGCACAGTATTCAGTTCGCGTCAGTCGAAAACACGCCGGAGTTGATGCAATGACAACGCCCGCCCGCCCGATCAGCCGCTGGCCCGTACCTGAACTCGCTCAATTGCCGGAGGACATCCGCAACCGCATCCAGGAAGTCCAGGACAAGGCGGGCTTCGTGCCCAACGTCTTCCTGACGCTGGCGCACCGGCCGGACGAGTTCCGTGCCTTTTTCGCCTATCACGACGCACTGATGCTGCGCGAGTCCGGCCTCACCAAAGGCGAGCGGGAGATGATCGTCGTCGCCACCAGCGGCGCCAACGACTGCGTCTACTGCGTCGTCGCGCATGGGGCCATTTTGCGCGTCTACGAGAAGAATCCTCTGCTGGCCGACCAGGTCGCAACGAACTACCGCAAGGCGGACATCTCGCCGCGGCAACGCGCGATGCTCGCCTTCGCGCTCAAGGTGGCGACCGATTCGGCGTCGGTCGAGCCGGCGGATTTCGAACCGCTGCGCGGTCACGGCTTCAGCGACGAGGACATCTGGGACATCGGCGCGATCGCGGCGTTCTTCGCGCTGTCGAATCGCATGGCAAACCTGATCGCCATGCGGCCAAATGACGAGTTCTATCTGCTCGGCCGCGTGCCGCGGAAGTGACGGGTGCGGACGGCTGACGGGCGGGAGGATGCGGCCGCGCGCCTGGCGTCGCTCGGTTTGGACGCCATTGTCATCATCAACGTGAAGTCCTTCGTCGAGCGGCGCCGGCACGTCGAGGCTCAGCTCGCGCGCTTCGGCCTGACGGGCGACTTCATCCACGACTTTGATGCCGACGAGATCACGCCCGAACTCGACCAGCGCTATTTCGCCGGCAATGAGCTCAACCGAGGGCAGAAGTCCTGCGCGCTCAAGCATGTCGCCGCGCTCCAGCGGATCAGCGAGCATGGATGGCAGCGCTGCCTCGTACTCGAGGACGATGTGGTGCTCGCAGATGGATTCATCGAAGGATTGCAGGCGGCGTTGTCGGAAACGCGCAGCCTTCCGCATCCCTACGTGATCTACATTGGCGCGGGCGGCAACTTTTACACCCCGGCCAGCCAGCGCCAGCCGGGCCGCCGAATCTATGAAGCGAACAAGGGGCGATTCACGGATTCCTACATCGCCGGCGCCGAGGAAGCACGGCTGCGCCTCGCGCTGATCCAAGCGCAGCCGATGCGCAAGCCGATCGATGTGGTGTTCGACACCATCGATCGCCAGGCGGGCATTCGCTTTCTCTGGCTGGAGGACCCGGTGGTGGAGCAGGGCAGCAAGCTCGGTGTGTTCAAGACCTCGCTCGAGGCAGCGCCGCCCAACTGGCTGCAGGGATTGCGCTACCGCCTCGAGCGGCTCCGGCGCAGGTACCTTTACCAGCTTTGGCGCTGAAGGGCCGCGCATGAACGCGACTCCGCCTCACGTCCCGAACGGCCTGCCTGGGGCACGCTGGATCGAGATCGCACGGTGGTCGACGATCGTCGCGGTCTGCAGCGTCATGATCTCCCCGCCGCTCGCGAATGCGGCGATGGCGCTGATGCTCTTTGGGCTGCTGGCGAGCCGGCAGGCGGGGCCGCGACTGAAGCACGCCTGCCTGCAGCCGCTGGGCCTTGCGGCGCTGATACTCATCACTGTCATCGCCGCGGCGATGCTGTGGGCTGACGTGCCGTGGCGTGATCGCTGGTCTTCGTTCTGGAGCTGGCGCAAGCTCTGGATGGTGCCGGTGGCGCTCGCCCTGTTCGGGCCGCTGCTGTGGAAGCGCCGGCTGATCATCGCCTACGTCGCGGTCTGCGGCGCCGCGGTGCTGGTTTCGTTTGGCATCGTCGTCGCGACGGGCCGGCTGCCGACCACGGTATACGACCTTGCGGGCTCGCTCTTGCGCAATCACAGTGCCCAGTCCATGGCCTTTGCGACGGCGACGCTCTTCGCGCTCTGGCTGGCCGGCGATACGGGCCTCGGCCGCCGCTGGCGCTGGACATCGGCGGGGTTGGCGGCGCTGTTCGCGCTCAACATGGCCTTCGTGACACCCGGGCGGAGCGGCTTCCTGGCGCTCGCCGCGATGCTGCTCGTGCTGGTGGCGTTCAGCCTGCACAGCTGGCGCAGCGTTCTGGCAGTCGCCGTCTTGGCGGTCCTGCTGGTGAGCGCGATGGCGGTTTCGCCGCTGGCGCGCGACCGTATCACGCTGGCGATGAACGAGTGGAACAACGCGTCCACGCAGACCTACAAGACGTCGATGGGGATGCGCGCCGTGATGTACGAGAACACGCTCGCCGTGGTGCGTGAGCAGCCCTGGCTCGGTACCGGCACGGGCGGCTTCGGCAGCGCCTATGCCGGGGTGGTGAAGGACAAGTACGCCGCTTCCGACTGGCGCGCCGAGACGACGGTGGACCCGCATAGCCAGTATCTGTTCTTCCTGGCCGAGCAGGGCATCGTCGGGCTCGCGGCGTTCCTCGCCTTCATCCTGGCGGCGTTGCTGGATCGCGGCGACGGGACGCGCGCGCGGATCATCGCAGTGGGCATGCTGCTTGGCTGGTGCGCGACGTCTCTGCTCAGCTCGCACTTCAAGACCTTCTCCGAGGGGCACCTGCTGGCGCTCGTCCTGGGCGCAGTGCTGGCACGACCACTGGGGCAGCTCGACGGCAGCGGTCCTGCCGCGCGGCCGGTCTGATGACCTCAGCGACGGTCCTGGTCCGTATTCCGAATCATGTCGGCGATGCCTGCATGGCGCTGCCGGCCCTGCACTTGCTGCGCGAAGCGGGGTTGCGATCTGCGCTGGTCGGGCGCGGCTGGGCCGAGAGCCTGTTCGAAGGGCTGCGTTCGTCCTTTCTGCCGCTGCAGGGCCGCTTTCGACGCGATGTCGCGCACCTGCGCCAGTTCCGCGCCTCGATCGATGGCGATGCGCACGGACTGGTACTGCCCAATTCGTTCGGCTCGGCGCTGATGTTCGCGCTCGCCGGGGTACCCAGCGCCGGCCTGGCGACGGCGTCCCGGCGGCTGCTCTTGCGTTGGCCCAGTCCGGAACCGCGCGACTGCCACGAGGTCGAGCGCTTTTACCGCGCGGCGCTAGCGGCGCTGCGGGCATGGGGTCTCACCGTGGAGCGGTCGACGCCACCGCCGACCCTGCAGCTTCCGCTGACGCCCGGGCAGGGCAGCGCGGCGCTCGCCGTGCGCCGGGCCGCGGGTGTGGGCGAGCGCTATGCGCTGCTGGCACCGGTGGCGACCGGATTGCACCGCGGCCGCATCAAGCATTGGGCCCACTTCGGGCAACTCGTACCGGCGCTGCGTGAACGCGGGCTCGTGCCCGTCGCGGCGCCACCGTCGGCCGAGGTTGAGGCCGTGCGCGCGGTGCTGCCGGGAGTTGCATTGCTGCCGCCTGTTCCGCTCGGAGTATTCGCGGCCCTCGCCGCGAGCGCCGGCGTGGTGATCGCCAATGACTCGGGCACGAGCCATGTCGCTGCCGCGGTCGGCGTGCGCCAGGTGACGATCTTCGGCGTGACCGACCGGCGCCGCACCGGTCCCTGGTCGGCGCGCGCCGTGTGTGTGGGAGAGAACGGCCGCTGGCCGGAAGTGCCCGAGGTCGTCGCCGCGATCGACGAAGCTCTGGCGTTGCCATGAACGGGATCCGTCCGCCGCGCAGCGCGTTGATCGTGACCCTGCGCTTCCTCGGCGACGCGCTGTTGTCGACGCCGCTGGTGCGGGCATTGAAGCAGCGCTTTCCGGATTGCGACGTCGACGTGCTGGTCTTTTCCGGGACCCAGGGCGTGTTCGAAGGAAACCGCGATGTCAGGCGCGTGATCGCGGTGCCGGAGTTGGCGTCCGCCGGCGACACGCTGCAGCGGGTGCGGGGGCTGTGGCGGCGCTATGACCTCGCCGTCATCGCGCAGACCGGCACGCGTCCGTTCCTCTTTGGCTGGGCCGCGGGTCGCCAGCGCATCGGCCTGGTGTCGCCGGAGTGGGGCAAGTCTTGGTGGAAGCGCGCGCTGCTCGACCGGCACGCGGTATTCGATCCGCGCGGGGCGCGGGTGCTGGAAAACCAGCGGATCGTGCAACTGCTCGGCATCGATGACATGCCGGGCGTTGTGGCGCCGAGCGCGGGATGGCGTGCACCCGAGGTCGGGTCGGCGCTTGGATTCGATCCGGCGGCAGAACCGTTTGCAGTACTTCATCTCGCACCGCGCTGGCGTTACAAGCAATGGACCGCCGCGGGCTGGCATGCCGTGATCGATGCGCTGATCTCGCGCCAGCTGCGGGTCGTCGTCAGCGGCGGGCCCGGGGCGGAAGAGCGCGCTTACGTCGACTCGGTGCTGCAGGATGTCGAGCCCGGCAGGGTCACGCGGCGCGATGGTCGATTGACCCTTGCGCAGACTGCCGATGTGCTGCGCCTCGCCGCGCTCTACATTGGGCCGGACACGGCGACCACGCATCTGGCTGCCGCCTGCGGGACGCCGGTCGTGGCGCTCTACGGCCCGACCGATCCGGCTATCTGGGGACCGTGGCCCGCGCGCGCCGGTCGCGCCTATGAGCGGGTCGCCCCGCAGCAGCGCCGCGGCAACGTTCTGCTGCTGCAGAATCCGGACCTGGCCTGTGTGCCCTGCCAGCTCGAAGGCTGCGAAAGGCACCGTGGCAGCCACTCCGAATGCCTGGACCGGCTGCCCGCCGAACGGGTGATCGATGCCGCCGCGCTGCTGCTGCGGAGCGGGGAGTAGAGCGCTACATCAGGACGATGTCGTACTGCTCCTGGTGATAGAGCGATTCCACCTGCATCGAGACCGGCTTGCCGATGAAGTCCGACAGCATCGCCAGCGCCTGAGATTCCTCCTCGAGGAAGAGGTCGATGACCGTCTGCGACGCCAGGATGCGGAACTCGCGCGTCTCGTCGAACTGGCGCGCCTCGCGCAGGATCTCGCGCAGGATCTCGAAGCAGACGGTACGCGCGGTCTTGACCTCACCGCGGCCCTGGCACATCGGGCAGGGCTCGCACAGGATGTGCGCCAGCGACTCGCGCGTGCGCTTGCGGGTCATCTCGACCAGGCCGAGCTGCGTGAATCCGCTGACCGTCATCCGCGTGCGGTCGCGCGCGAGCGCCTTCTTGAACTCGGTCAGCACTGCTTCGCGGTGTTCGGGGTTCATCATGTCGATGAAGTCGACGATGATGATGCCGCCGAGGTTGCGCAGGCGCAGCTGGCGCGCGATCGCCTGCGACGCCTCGAGGTTGGTCTTGTAGATCGTGTCGTCGAAGTTGCGCGTGCCGACGTAGCCGCCGGTGTTGACGTCGATCGTCGTCATCGCCTCGGTCTGGTCGATGATCAGATACCCGCCTGATTTCAGCTCCACCCGGCGGCCGAGCGCGCGCTCGATCTCGGCGTCGATCGAGTAGAGGTCGAACAGCGGCCGCTCGCCCGTGTAATGCGCGAGCTTGCTCGCCACGCGCGGAACGAACTGCGTGGCGAACTGCTCGAGCTTCTGAAAGTTCTCGCGCGAGTCCACGTGGATGGTCGTCGTCTCCTCGGTCGCGATGTCGCGCAGGACGCGTTGCGCCAGCGAGAGTTCCTGGTACAGCATCGACGGAGCGGCGCTCCCGGCACGGCGCTCGAGGATCCGGCCCCACAGCACACGCAGGTAGTCGAGGTCGTTGGTGAGATCCTGATCGGTGGCGTCCTCAGCACTGGTGCGGATGATGTATCCGCCTTTTTCCTCCGGCGGCACGAGACGTTTGAGCGTGTCGCGCAGCTGCGTGCGCTCGGCCTCGTCCTCGATGCGCTGCGAGATGCCGATGTGCGGGTCCTGCGGCAGGTAAACGAGCATGCGTCCCGCAAGGCTCACCTGCGTTGACAGGCGCGCGCCCTTGGTGCCGATCGGATCCTTCACGACCTGCACCATCACCGTGTCGCCCTCGTGGATCAGGCGCTCGATCGGCGGGGGCTTCACCTGCGTGAACTGACGGTATTCCCAGATGTCGGCCACGTGCAGGAAGGCCGCGCGCTCGAGCCCGATGTCGACGAACGCCGACTGCATCCCCGGAAGCACCCGCGCGACCTTGCCCAGGTAGATGTTTCCGACCAGCCCGCGCAAGGCGCTGCGCTCGACGTGAAGTTCCTGCACGACGCCCGCATTGAGCACCGCCACCCGCGTTTCCTGCGGGGTGATGTTGATCAGAATGTCTTCCAT
>DAOMFI010000116.1:0-9471 GCA_035429725.1 Burkholderiaceae bacterium
GACTCGGCATACTTCGCCGGCGCGACCGAAGTGCCGCAGGCGCGGCTCGCAACGTGGCCGTCGGCGCGGTGAGGAACTGCGTGCTCGTCTCGCAAGGCGAAGCGTGGTGAGTTGATTGTCAGGATTGCACTTTCAGGAGGAGTCGAATGGCCAAAGGTCAGCTACGCAGCAACAAGGAAAAGAAGAAGCCCAAGCAGTCCAAGAAGCCGAGCGGACCCGCCGTACCGTTCGGTTCCCCGAAGAGCAAGCCGGGACCGGTGGCCAAGTAGTCCTTTCGCGACCGGCGCGTTGAGCGCAAGGCTCGGACCTTGCGGACGGTCCGGCCCAGCGGCGCTTTCCGCGTAGCGCGGGTTGTTGCCTGCTTCCGTGACGGCGCGGCGCCATCAGCGCATGGCGCCAGATCGTCGTCGATGAGTGCAGAAGGGGGACTGCGATGAAGGCATTGCGCGTGCTCGGATGGTCAGTCGCGGGACTGGTGGCGGTCCTGGGGCTTGTTGCCCTCGCGGTCATTGTGCTGAGCCAGCGCAAGTACGAGCGAACGCTGGACATCAAGGTCGCGCCGGTGGCCTACGTCGACGCGGCGGAAGCCGTCGCGCGGGGCAAGTATCTGTTCGAGTCGCGCGGCTGCGCCGAGTGCCACGGCAACGACGGTGCCGGCCGGGTCTTCATCGAGAACGGCGCAAGCATGCGCGCACGGTCGCCGAACATCACGCGTGGCCCGGGAAGTGTTGTCACTGGTTACAAGGAAGTCGACTGGGTGCGCACGATCCGTCACGGAGTCAAACCCGACGGCCGCCCGATTCTCATCATGCCGAGCGAGGATTACAACCGCCTCACGGACGCCGACCTCGCAGCCTTGGTGGCCTACACGCGTGCTCTGCCGCCGGCCTCCGGCACCGCAGCCGAATTCACGCTGCCGTTCATCTTCAAGGCGATGTATGTCGCCGGTGTGGTGACCGATGCGCCGGAACGCATCGACCACTCGCTGCCTCCCGCGCAGCCGGTCGCCGAGCAGGCGAACGCCGCGCACGGTGCCTACGTGGCCAACATGTGCCTCGGCTGCCACGGCGCACGGCTGACCGGCGGCAAGATTCCAGGCGGACCGCCCGACTGGCCCGCCGCCGCCGACCTCACGCCTGCGTCGGCCGTGATGAAAAGCTACGACAGCGTCGACAAATTCAAGTCGATGCTGCGCACCGGCAAGGCGCCCGACGGGCGCGCATTGCAGGTGATGCCATTTTCGACGCTGAAGCAGCTCAACGACACCGACGTCGAGGCGCTGTACCTCTATCTCAAGGCGCTGCCGACTGCCTCCGCCAAAGGCTGAAGCGGCCTGAACCTGAGCGGCGGGCAGCGACTGCAGCGCCACACGCTCGCGTTCGCGACGCGCGGAGCAATCGGGATCCAACAGAAAGCGCCCGATGCAGGATCGGGCGGCTTTCCTCACTCATCCCTCGATGTCGCCGCTCTTGGCGAATTGCTCGGCGGCATCGTGCCCCGCCTTCACAATCAGTTGCTCCTGTTCGGCAGTGGCGATGGGAACATCGCCTTCGCCCACCGAGACCAGGCCGAGAAGCGTCGCCTCGTGCAACTCGGCCAGCACTTCGGCGCGGCTGCGCGACGGTTGGGATTCCGCAACCACGTAACCGCGTTCACCGTAGTCGCGATCGCCGCGTGCATACGCGTCAATCATCTCCTGGCGAACCTGCTCGCGGGTGACGGCGGAACCGGACGAGGGCCAGTCGTTGATGTGCAGGTCGCCTGAATCGGCGAATGCACCGGTCGTGGCCAGCGCCAGGGATGCAACAAGAACAAGCTTTGATGGGAACATTTTTCACACTCCTGAGGTTGCGCCAAACGGATTTCGGCGTAGGAGCACTGTGAACCGGGCTCACGGCAAAGTCCCGTGAGTTTTCCCTGTTTGGCCTGCGCAATGTCGGAGCGCTGCCCCAGACATCGTTTGCATCGGAACTGCGGCGCTTGGGGCACGTTGCTATGGCTGTGGCAAGCACAGCCCGCCTTTTTCGCTACTAGCTGCGAAAGCGGAATGGAGCAGCTTCCCGCTCGTAAGGGCGCTGCATGGCGTCGATTGCCTTGAACGGTGAAACTCGTCGCCCGTGGTACCGCAGTGAACGTTGCGCTGCGCGTGCCGAAGCACGACGGCGCGACGGCACGACTGAGTCGGCCTCGGCCATCAACTGGCCGCAATTCGCCAAGGAGCAAGCCGGCGACCGTTGCCGCGTGCATTCACCGCGCCGACAGCGGCTCGTGCCATGAAGCGCGACCGAACCCGGTCGCGCGCCGCTGTCACGGTGCCTCGCTTGATCGCAGTGGCTACGCGATCACTGTGTACGGTCCGTGCACCTGCGATTTGCTCAGCCCTGCGTCCGGTCAATCGCACGCAGGCATGACGTCGCACGACGCCATGCCGGCCTTTACTTCAAGTCCGAGAACGTGACGCTGTAGCTCGTGCCGGGATTGCTAGAAGTCTCCGTGCAGGTAAAGGTCGACGTCATGTCGTCGAACGGGTATGTGTAGCAGGTCGGGCACGCCTGCTTGAGCCAGGTGATCGTCGGCAGCACGTAGTCGAGCCAGTTCGCATTCGCCGTAAACGCCGGGGTCGAAGGCTGGGTGATGCCGAGGCCGACGTTGGTGACGGGATTCCCGATCGGCAGCGTGCTTTGCGTGGCGCCCCACATGACGCCACCGCAGGCCAGCGCCACCGGCTGCACCGGCGCGCTGCTGGTGCCGTTGGCGATGTAGGCGCTGTAGGTCTGGTTGATGCACAACTGGAGATCGCCGACACTGACCGTGCCTGCGCCCGCCTTGCCGTTGGGCCAATTGGTGGAAAAGCTGAAGGGCGCGGCGTTGTCGGCCTTCTGGTAGAAGCCCCAGATCGAGTTCGCGGTGGCCCACGCCACCGGCTTGCCGCAGCTGCGCGTCGCGAAATTGAAGCCGCCCTTGAGGATGTCTGACATCGCGTAGCCGCACGTGTTGCTGACCGCGTCGGTGCATTGCATGTTCGTGGTGCAGGGCGAGCCCACGGTCGTGGTAGGTACCACGACCCGGTAGTACGACGATGCGTCACCCGTCGTGGTGACGCCCGCGGGGAACGATGCCGCGCTCGGCGCCATGCTCCAGCTGGCAGCCGGCAGGCCGTTCCCGTTGGCCGTGTAGCCGCCGTTCTGCGCGACCGTGCTGCCCGCGGTGCCGCAGGTGTACGAGCTGGTGTTGGAGATCGGGACGTTGGTCGGTCCGAACTGCACGGCGAAGTTGGCGCCGTTGATGATCGAGACGTCGTAGAAGTCCGGATTCGACGCCGCCTGGAACGTCAGTTCGGCGAGCGTGTTGACGCCTGGCGACGGCCCCGTGCCCGGCCCGCAGGCCAGCCCGCCCGCCGACCCGCGGCAGGTGGCGTTTTCGCAGTTGCCATTCGTGTCGCAAAGGGTGCGCGGATAGAAGTTGCCTGACCAGAGAACGTCGTTGGCGTCGATGCTCGATTTCGACACGGTGATCTGCGTCGACTGGGTCGGGGCGATGGCGTAGCCATTCGACGGCACGGGATGGTCGTAGTAGCAGTAGTACGGCGTTTTGCTGACGTCGGTGCTGGGCGAGGCGCCGCCCTGCAGGCAGGTCGTGCCGATCGGGCAGGCCGCCTGCGGGTTCGATGGCCCGCACTGCGACGCCGCACCTGGCTTCAGATTGGCGGTGGCCTGTCCTGGCTTTTGCCAGGGTGTCGTTGCGTCGGTGTAGGCCGTGGCGGCACCGCCGGTAATGCCGACGTAGATCGTTTCCTTTGAATTGTTGGTAAACGTCACCGTGCGGCGCGCCGGCGCGGGTGCCACGGCGCCGAGTACGAGCGAGCCCACGGTATACGACTTCCCTGTCGAGGAGGACGTAACGGCCGCGTTCACCGTCACGGTGCCGCTCGTCGCGGAGCCGGCCAGGCCGAAACCGCAGCTCGTCGGCTTGTTCGTCTTGCTGCTGCTGTCGTAGTTGAGTGTGCAGGTCTGCGTCTGGCTGAGAACAGGAGTGACGTTGTTGCCCGGCGCGTAGCTGTAGAAAGTGATGCCGCTGCCCTGCAGCGTCAGCGTCAGCGTCACGGTGTCGCTGGCTGCGTAGTTGACCCAGTTGACGAACAGCGGCGCCTTCATGCCGTTCGGGACGTTGTTGCCCGACTGGGTGCTCAGGACAATCGTGCCGTTGTTGGCCGCGGGAGCTGGCGTGGCGTTGACGGCAACACTGGTGTAGCCGTTGTAGCTCGCGCCGCTCGCTGCGACGACGATCGGCGTGGCGACCGCCTGCGGCAGCGATGCGACCGTGTTGCAATCGGGCGACTGCGTCGTGACCGTGCATTGGGCCGGCGAGAAGGTGACACCATTGGGGCCGCTGAAGCTGACGACCACGTTCTCAGAGGTATCGACGCCGGAGCTCGAGACGATGCGCGCCTTCAGCGGCATTTGAAACGGCGCCGTGCCAGAGTTCGGGAATGTCAGAGTTGCCGGGCCGCTCACGTACGTGCCGCCAGTGGACTCGACGGCGAGCTTGCCGTAGTTGACTGCATTGCTGACACTGACGGCGATCTGTGCGTCGGCGAGACCCGTCGACTGCGCCATCAGCGCGACCGACCCTTGCGCCTTGCCATAGACCTTCAGCGCGCAGCGCCGCGAAGTTTCCGACGTGCCTGACAACGTGCACGAGTCGGGCAGCACGTCCGCGATCGCTGAATCGGAGGTTGTCACGCGGACGCGTTGGCCGACAACGGTACCGTCGCCGTCGAGCTTGAGCACGACCTCGTGGGTGCTCGCCTGCTTGACTGCGAGGGGCGCGGCAGACTCGAACACGAGACTGCCGGGGGCCGTGGGCGTGGGCGCGGGCGTGGGGGACGACGACGAGCCGCCGCAGGCCGACAGCATCATCGCGGCACAGATCGTTGCGGGGACAGTCCAGGTGGTTGCGGTTCGGCGCATGAGGTGTCTTCGGGCTTGAGTCGTTCAGGAAAGGGTCGAACGCGGGCGTTGAGGCGCGCGTCAGTGTGGAGACAGCATTGGCGCGCAATATGCGGGATGACAGTTTTTGAGAACGCCGGAATACGCAGCGAATTGCCCGGTGTTCTTGCCGGTGCCGACATTTCTGGAGTGGCGTTCGACTTGATACCTTTCCGGACTCCTGGACTCGGAACATCCCGCTGCCATGTCGTCGTCCCCATCCCGTCGGCGGGCCTTCCCGCCGTTATTGCTGGCTCTGGCCGGCGGAATCCTCGCGCCCGGAGCGCGCGCGGCCGGATCCGGCGCCAGCGGCGGCGGCCCGACGTCGGAGCGTCCACTCAGGATCGTTCTTCACGTCAGTGATGCAGACGGGTGGGGCGCTGCGCTCTCCAACCTGAAGAACCTCACGGCGCTGCGACCCTCGCCCCAATTGCGCGTCGTCGTAGACGGTTCGGGTGTCTACATGCTGCAAGGGTCCACCGACCTGACGCCGCAGTTTGCGAAGTACGCCGGTCTCGGCGTCGAGTTCATGGCCTGTCACAACGCATTGGCGGAGAAACACATCTCACCCGCGGCGCTTCCCGGCTTTGTTCGGGTCGTGCCGGCGGCCGTGGTTGCGCTCGCCGAGTCCCAGTTCGCGGGCTTCGCCTACGTCAAGCCCTGAGCGCGGAGGCTTCTGTGCGGTGATCGCTTGGTCCGCAGGCCTGGGAGTTATCACCCCAATTTGGCTATGGACCGGTCGGCGGTCCAGGGCCCGGGCGTAAGCTCGCGGCGTCGCGATTTGCGGGCCTCCTTGCGCCATGGCCGTCAGCGTCTTTGATCTCTTCAAGATCGGTATCGGACCGTCGAGTTCGCACACGGTCGGGCCGATGCGCGCGGCGCGCCTCTTCGCGCTGCGGCTGAACGGCGACCGACTGCTCGATCGCGTCGCGAGCGTCGACGTTCAACTGCATGGCTCGCTCGGAGCAACGGGAAAGGGGCACGGCAGCGACAAGGCCGTGTTGCTCGGGCTGGAGGGAGCGGAACCGGCGACTGTCGAGGTCGACACCATTGCCTCCAGACTCGAGCGCATCCGCAACGATCGCTCGCTTGAACTGCTTGGCGGGCGGCGAATTGCATTCGATGAGCGCGAGCACCTGCACTTTCTGACGAAGCCTCTGCCCTTCCATGCAAACGGGCTCAGATTCTCTGCGGCCGACGCGAGCGGCGAAGAGCTGCTGACGCGGACGTATTACTCGGTCGGGGGCGGCTTCGTCGTCAGCGACGACGTGGCGGCCGACGGCACGGCGCAGAAGCGCATCGCGCCGGATACGACGATCCTGCCGCTGCCGTTTCACAGCGGCGACGAACTTCTGGAGCGATGCCGGGCGCGCGATATGTCCATCGCGCAGGTGATGCGCGCCAACGAGCGGCACTGGCGCAGCGACTCCGAGGTCGATGACGGGCTGATGGCGATCTGGCAGGTAATGCGGGCCTGCGTGGCGCGCGGACTGGCAGTCGATGGCGTGCTGCCGGGTGGCCTGAAGGTCAAGCGACGCGCCGCCGAGTGGCATCGCAAGCTCGTGGCGCGTGACGCTGCCGACCCGCTCGCCGCGCTCGACTGGGTCAACCTCTGGGCGCTGGCGGTCAACGAAGAGAATGCCGCCGGCGGCCGTGTCGTGACGGCACCGACCAACGGCGCCGCAGGCATCGTGCCGGCGGTGCTGCATTACTACGACCGCTTCGTTCCGGGCGCGAATGCTGACGGTGTCATTGACTTCCTGCTCACCGCCGGAGCGATCGGCATCCTGTACAAGGAGAATGCGTCAATCTCGGGAGCCGAAGTCGGCTGCCAGGGCGAAGTTGGCGTCGCCTGCTCGATGGCCGCCGGTGCGCTCGCCGCCGTGCTCGGCGGAACGCCGGAGCAGGTCGAGAACGCCGCCGAGATCGGCATGGAGCACCATCTGGGCCTCACCTGCGATCCGGTCGGCGGCCTGGTGCAGATCCCCTGCATCGAGCGCAATGCGATCGCGTCGGTCAAGGCGATCAACGCGGCGCGGATGGCGCTTGCCGGCGACGGCACGCACTTCGTATCGCTCGACCAGGTGATCAAGACGATGCGTGAGACCGGTGCCGACATGAAGACCAAGTACAAGGAAACGGCGCGCGGCGGGCTCGCGCTGAATGTGATCGAGTGCTGATGCGGACGAACCCCACGCGCAGAGGCAACCCGTACGAGCAAGCATGGTGACCGGCACGACAGTCTTCGCGGTCGGGATGACGATGTTCGTCTCGAGCTGGGTGGAGCGCTTCTTCTTCTATCCGGACGCGCTGCAGTACGCCGCGCCGGCGCAGTTTGGCCTTGTCGCCGAGGATGTCTGGCTGACGGCAACCGACGGCTCGAAGTTGCACGCGTGGTTCCTGCCCGCGCAGGGCCCGGCCAAGGGCACGGTGCTGCACCTGCACGGCAACGCGGCCAACGTCAGCAATCACCTGCCGCTGGTGGCATGGCTGCCCGCGCGCGGATTCAACCTGCTGACGCTCGACTACCGTGGCTTCGGCCGCTCGCAGGGCACGCCGTCGCTCGACGGCGTCGTCGATGACGCCGCGGCGGCGCTCGCGTATCTGCGGACGCGTCGCGACATCGATGCGTCGCGGCTGATCGTCGTCGGCCAGAGTCTCGGCGGTGCCACGGCGATGCGGCTGCTCGCGCGTGATTCCGCAGGCGTGCGTCTCGCGGTCATCGACTCGGCCTTTGCGAGCTACCGCCAGATCGCGCGCGAGGCCGCGTCCACGGCAGGCATCCTGGCGCCGCTGGCCCCCTATGTGATCAAGGCGTTTCCCGGTCCGGAGAAGGATCCGATCACGGCGTTGCGGTCGGTTCATGTTCCGCTGATCTTCGTGCACGGCACACGCGACGCCGTCATTGCGCATGACCACAGCGCACAGTTGTACGCGGCCGCCAATTCGCCGAAGGAGCTGTGGACCGTCGAGGATGCCGAGCACGTCGCGGTCTTTGGCGACCCGGGTCCGTGGCGCGACCGGCTTGCGCGCGCGCTGGAGGCCGCGACCCGGTAGCTCGATGCGGCAATTGCTCGTTCGCCCGCTCGCCGTTGTTTTGTCAGTGGACTCTTCGGGCCAGACTGGATGGCCGGCGCGCGCGAGTGCGACGCACGAGTCAAGTCGCGCGATCCGCAGGACAGGGGAGTTCCGTCGCACGACAACTTCGGGCCGGCTTGAGCCTTGCCGACCGCAAGTGAACGGGCCGCTTCATGCCTGAGCGCGCATTGCCTCTCACCGGCATCCGGGTCGTCGAGTTCACGCACATGGTGATGGGTCCAGCCTGCGGCATGATCCTGGCCGATCTCGGCGCGGAGGTCATCAAGGTCGAGCCTCTTCGCGGCGACAGCACGCGCCGGCTGCTCGGCTCCGGGGCCGGATTCTTTCCCATGTTCAACCGCAACAAGCAGAGCCTGGCCGTCGACATCGGGAATCCGCGCGGCCGCGAGATCGTGCTCAGACTGGTGGCAACGGCCGATGTCTTCAGCGAGAACTTCAAGGCCGGCACCCTGGCGCAGCTCGGGTTCGACTACGCCGCGCTCTCGAAGGTCAACCCGCGGCTGATCTATGTCTCGCACAAGGGCTTCCTGCCGGGGCCGTACGAGCAGCGCACGGCGCTCGACGAAGTTGTGCAGATGATGGGCGGACTCGCCTACATGACGGGGCCGGAAGGGCGGCCGCTGCGCGCGGGGAGCAGCGTCAACGACATCATGGGAGGCATGTTCGGAGCCATCGGCGCACTCGCGGCCCTGCTGCAGCGTCAGGAGACCGGCCGCGGGCAGGACGTGCAGGTCGGCTTGTTCGAGAACAACGTGCTGCTGGTCGCGCAGCACATGATGCAGACCTCCGTGACCGGCAAGCCGGCGGCGCCGATGCCGAGCCGCGTCTCGGCGTGGGCCATTTACGATGTCTTCACGGTCCGCGACGGCGAGCAAATCTTCCTGGCTGTCGTGTCTGACACGCAGTGGGCCGCGTTCTGCGACGCGTTCGACTTCACCGACCTGAAGTCCGACGCGCGCCTGGCCGCCAACAACGATCGCGTGCGCGCGCGCGACTGGCTGATGCCGATCGTGCGCGAGCGCCTCGCGTCACGCACCGCGCGCGAGCTCGGCCAGATCTTCGAGCAGCGGGGCTTGCCTTATGCGCCGATCACACGGCCGCAGGACCTGTTCGACGATCCTCACCTCGCGGCGACCGGCGGACTGGCGAGCGTCACGATCCCGGCCAGCGCCAGCAGCGCTGAACGGGAACTGGAAGCGCGCACGCCGCTGCTGCCGCTGGCGCTCGACGGTGTGCGTCTGCCGGCCCGGCGGGGACCGCCGGCGCTGGGCCAGGACAACCTCCAGCTTCTGCGCGCGCTGGGCTATGGCGACGCCGACATCGATGCGTTGCGCGCCGCCGGGATCGTTGCGGACAGTGCCGCAGGCTCTGCGCATGCGAAGGA
>DAOMFI010000117.1:0-4041 GCA_035429725.1 Burkholderiaceae bacterium
CCTCCTGCGAGCGTGGCGATGGCCACCAGCACGGCGTCCCACCCGCTCCGGTTGCGGCGATCCGTGCCGGCGTTGAAGCGGGCGTCGAAACGATCGTCCGGCATCAGCGCGACGACCAGTGCCTGGATGAACCCGGCCGTCACGGGAATCATCAGGACGAAGAACGCCGGCGATTGATACCAGTTGCGCACGCCGATCAGAAGCGGCAGCGTCACCGCGGTGATGGCTAGCGGCAACCACCACAGTTTCTGTCCCAGATAGAGGCGGTTGAGGCCGAGTGCTCCACCCAGTGTGGCAATCAGGGCGGCCAAGGCCTTATGTCGAAATTTCGCCATATGAAGCTGGGAACGTGCTCTGAGGAGTCCTGGGGGATCTTAAGCGCTGCTCTTTTAGGGCGAGGTCCGTCGAGAATCGCTCGCCTCCGTCGCCTTGCTTCCGGTGCCCCTGGCCGGATACAATCGCGGGCTTTACGCTGCGACGCGGCAGCCTTGTCCGGCGTCGGCACGGCCCTTGGCCTGGGCGGGGCAGTCAATGGGGCGGCTCGGGGGCGGCGCGGGCGATCGAGACGGTGGCGCAGCACGGCGGCCTCCAGTGACCTCCCGGGGTTGCTCATCTATTACGAAGGAACTGCAATGGTCGTCATTCGACTGGCTCGCGGCGGCGCAAAGAAGCGGCCGTTCTTCAATATCGTTGCTACCGACTCGCGCAATCCCCGCGACGGCCGCTTCATCGAGCGCGTCGGGTTTTATAACCCGGTTGCGGCTGAGAACGAGCCGAAGCTGCGTGTCGCTCTTGATCGGCTCAACTACTGGACCGGCGTCGGCGCCCGTGTGTCGCCGACGGTGGCGCGCCTGGTCAAGGAACACAAGCCGGCAACGGCCTGACCGGCGTGGCGCGGTCCTCAGCCGAGGAACCGCCGCCCGATCTGGTGGACCTTGGGGCCGTGCGGGGCGCCTACGGTGTCCGGGGGTGGGCCAAAGTCGCTCCCTACGCGAGCGATGGGTCCGTGCTGGAGCAGGCCCGCGTCTGGTGGTTGCGGCGGGACGGCCGAACGGAGGTTCTGGTTCCGGAAGGTTGTCGGCGACACGGGACGCTGTGGCTGGTCAAATGGTTGGGCTGCGACTCGAAGGAGGCTGCCGACGCCTGCAAAGGCAGTGAACTCGCAGTGCCGCGCTCGGAGTTTCCGCCCGCCGAGGAAGGCGAGTTCTACTGGGCAGACCTGCTGGGCTGTCGTGTCGTCGGCGCGGAGGGTGAGTTCCTGGGAACGGTCGCGGGGCTCAGCGAAAGCCGGGCCGGACAGTTGATCGAAGTGGACGACGGCTGTGGGGGGCCGAAGCTCCTGATCCCCATGATCGAGCAGTTTGTGCTGGCTATCGATCCAGTCGCCCGACTGGTGCGGGTCGACTGGCAGAAGGACTGGTGATGCGCTTCGACGTGGTCACGCTCTTCCCCGCGATGTTCGCGGCGATCACTGAGCATGGGATCACGCGGCGCGCGCATGAGCTGGGACTGTGGTCGTTGACGACCTGGAACCCGCGGGACTTCACGACGGATGCGCACCGGACCGTCGATGATCGTCCGTACGGGGGCGGCCCGGGCATGATCATGATGGCCGAGCCGCTGGCGCTGGCGATCGACGCCGCGCGGAACGACGGGGGCGCCGCACGGGTGATCGCGCTGGCGCCGGGTGGCCGGCCGCTGACCGACGCGCTGGTGCGAGCGTGGGCGGAACGGGGCGGGGCGCTTGCGGTCGTCTGCGGGCGCTACGAGGGCATCGACCAACGTTTCCTCGACGCATGTGTCGACGAGGTGGTGTCGGTCGGAGACTTCGTGATGTCGGGCGGCGAGCTGGCTGCGATGGCTCTCATCGACGCCGTGGTGCGCCAGCTGCCCGGGGCGCTGAAGGAAGCCTCGACCGCAGAGGAGTCGTTCGCGACCGGTCTGCTGGATGGGCCACAGTACACTCGGCCCGAACAGTGGCGTGATCGCGCAGTGCCTGCAGTGTTGCTGTCCGGTCACCACGCCGACATCGAGTCATGGCGCCGGCGGCAGGCGCTGGCCGTGACATGGCGGGAGCGGCCGGAACTGCTCCGGTCGGCGCGGGTGCAAGGTCGCCTGACAGCTGACGACGAAAAGGTTTTGCGCGAACTTGCGCAGATGGGTGCGGCGGAATCCGAGTCTGCCGCGTGATTGGGAACCATCCTCTCGGGCGGCATACCAACGATGAAAGCCGCCCGATGATGGGATCAGGAGCTGAAGATGAACATCATTGAGAAGCTGGAACAGGAAGAACTTGCTCGCGTAACGGGCAAGAAGGTGATTCCGGAGTTCGCTCCGGGCGACACGGTGATCGTCAGCGTCAACGTGGTCGAAGGCAATCGCAAGCGCGTGCAGGCCTACGAAGGCGTCGTCATCGGTCGCCGCAACCGCGGTCTCAATTCCTCGTTCGTCGTGCGCAAGGTGTCGAGCGGCGAGGGTGTCGAGCGGACTTTCCAGCTGTATTCGCCCACCATTGCGTCGATCGAAGTCAAGCGTCGCGGCGACGTGCGTCGTGCCAAGCTGTATTACCTGCGCGACCGCTCGGGCAAATCGGCCCGCATCCGCGAGAAACTTTCGCACAAGTCTGCGGCCGCCAAGGCGGCTGCAGAGCAGACCGCAGGCGAAGTCGCGGATCCAGCGACCGAGTAGGCGCTGCCGTGACCTGCAGGGCCGCCGTCGGCGGCCCTTTCTTTTTCGTCCCGATGCGAGCGGATTGCGACGAGCTGCGATGAGCGAACCAGGCCCTCGACCGCGGCGGACACTGTTCGATCCTGAAACGATCCCGCACGATCCGGCGTTCAGCGATCCTGCCGCAAGAGGCAGCGTCGTCGACGCGCGACGCCTGCATCCCGCCGCGTTGAGGGAACGCTTCGCCCGCCCCCCAGAATGGCAACCCGAACTCCGGTCCGATCCGCGCCTCTTCAATCTCGACATCGAGCCCAGGCCGGCAGCGGTGCTCGTTCCCCTTGTGGTCCGGGGCAACGATGTGCAGGTGTTGCTGACCGAGCGCACAGCGCACCTCAGCGACCACGCCGGCCAGATCAGCTTTCCCGGAGGGCGCGTCGAGGAACACGACGCGAACCCGGCCGCGACCGCGCTGCGGGAGACGGAGGAAGAAATCGGGCTCGCCGGCGGACTGATCGACATCGTGGGTACGTTGCCGGAGTACACGACCGTCACGGGATACCGCGTCACACCGGTCGTCGGCATCATCGAGCAACCGTTCGCGCTGACACTTGACAGCTTCGAAGTGTCGGAAGCCTTTGAGGTACCGCTCGCGTTCCTGATGAACCCCGCGCATCACGAGCGTCGCATCGTATCGGCCGGAGCCGAAACGCGAACCTTTTACGCGATGCCGTATCAGGCGGCACGCCGCTACTTCATCTGGGGAGCGACGGCGGCGATGCTGCGCAACCTCTACCACTTCCTGCGCGCATAAGTCCCGCACTGGCCCCCTCTACAATGGGTGGCGAGGAGGAAGCAATTGGCCTGGCTGTCGTTGGTGATCACGCTGCTGCTCGAGCAGATGCGCGCGCTGCCGAGCGAGAACCCGGTGTATGCCGCGGTCCGGCAGGTCTCCGGATGGGCTGAGCGCAACCTCAACGCAGGGCGGCCGCGCCACGGCTTCTACGCCTGGCTGCTGGTTGTGGTCGGACTCACGCTCGGCGTCGGCGCCGTGTATTCGCTACTGGTTTCCATCAGCTGGTTCCTCGCGCTGGCGCTGAACGTGGCCGTTTTGTACTTCGCTCTCGGCTTCCGTCAGTTCAGCCACCGCGGCACGGAGATCCAGATTGCGCTGGCCAACGGTGACCTCAATGCGGCGCGCAGGGAACTCACGGCATGGAAGAGGATCTCGGATCCTTCCTACAGCGCCGCCGACCTGCCTGCCGACGAAGTCGTGCGCCAGGCCATCGAACACGGACTGATGCTGTCCCACCGCCATGTCTTCGGCGTGTTCTTCTGGTTCGTTGTGCTGCCCGGCCCGATGGGGGCCGTTTTCTA
>DAOMFI010000117.1:4141-9079 GCA_035429725.1 Burkholderiaceae bacterium
CTTGCCGAGCCGCGGCCCGAGGCCGTGCGCGCCGTGGTGGGCCTGGTCTGGCGCGCATTGCTGCTCTGGCTTGCGCTGCTGTTGCTGCTGACGCTCGCCAGCTGGTTCGCCTGACACAGGCAGGACCGCTGACGGGCTCGGTTCTGCCGCGGCCTCTACCCGGGGCGCTGCGCCCCGCACTTCCAGCAGGCGCCGAACTGTGGTTCGGAAAATTCCCCGCAATCTGTGCAAGTCCAGCCAGGCCCCGATGCCGGCTGCCTGAGCTGCTGCAGGATGTCGAGCGCGCGACCTTCATCGAGGTCGCGTTCGATCCACAGCTGCGGCGCGCACTCCAGGAACGGAATCTCGCCCATGGCCCCCGCCAGCGTGGTGTTGCGCAGCTGGCAGCGAATCCCGGCCGCGCGCAGCGATTCCGCCCAGATGGTGGCCTGCACTACATGATCGGCGCGCGCCAGCAGCTTCATCGTGTTCGCGCTTCGGCGAGAGAACGGTAAAAGTCGTAGCGGGCCGCTGTGATATCGCCGGACTCCAGGGCTCGGCGGATCGCGCATTCCGGCTCGACAAGGTGTCGACAATCGAGGAAGCGGCAGTGGCCGAGGTACTGCGCGAACTCCGGAAATCCAGCGACGACGTCGGCCGTGGACAGGTGCGCGAGGCCGAACTCCTGGAATCCCGGCGTGTCGATCAGCGCGCCGCTGCCGGGCAGATCGAACCAGCGTGCGGCGGTGGTCGTCTGCTTGCCCTGGTCCAGACGCTCGGAAAACTCCCGCGTGCGGGCCTGCGCATCGGGCACGAGCAGGTTTAGCAGGGTGGACTTGCCCATGCCGGATTGTCCTACCAGCAAGGAACAGCGGTTGTGGGTCAGCGGTGTGAGCAGAGTGCGCGCCTGCGCCGCCTCGTTGCGAGCCGAAATCGCGAGCGTGCGCCAGCCCAGTGCGTGGATCTCGTCCAGGGCCGACTGTGCCGCCGCGGCGCCTTCGGCGAGGTCCGTCTTGTTGCGGACGACGATCGCCTCAATGCCCGCTGTACGGGCCGCCAGTAGCGCTTTCCAGATAAACCAGAGGTTGAAACTTGGCCGCGAGGCGAAAACGACGACGACCTGGTCGACGTTGGCGGCGAGTTCCTTGGTGCGGAACGCATCGGCGCGATACAGCAGGCTCGAGCGCGGTTCGATCGATTCGATGGCCGCCTGGCCTTCGGCCGCGCGGGTAGCAGTGACCAGGTCGCCGACGACCACGTCGCCACGGCGTCCGCGGCGCACTGCAGACCACAGTCCGCCGCCGTCATCCGCAAGCATCGACGTGCGGCCGTAGGTGGCGATGACCCGTGCGCTGAATGAAGCTGCCTGGCCGCGCGCAGCGCGCCTCATTCCGGGCGGTAATTCTGGTCGAAGATGGCGTCGGCCTTGGCGGCGCAGATCAGGTCGTTCTGCGTGATGCCGTCCGCCGAGTGGGTCGAGAAACGCACCGTGCAGCGGTTGTAGCCAACGATGAGGTCGGGGTGATGGTCCTCTTTATGCACCATGTAGGCCAGCGCATTGACGAAAGCGATCGTCTCGAAGTAGTTTGCAAAGGCATAGGTACGCACGATGGCGCCGCCTTCGACGTTCCAGTCCGGAAGCTCGCGCAGTTGCGCCGCAAGTTCGTCGGCGCGAATCGCGGACGCTGCATCCAGCGGACGGCACCGCAACGCAAGCAGGCGCTGGCGTACCGTCATTGGATCATGCGGCGGCAACGGCGACGAGCCGCTCGACGCGCAGCGATGCCGGCGGATGGGAATCGTAGAACGCCGAGTGGATCGGGTCCGGCGTCAGCGTGGACGCGTTGTCTTCGTAGAGCTTGACCAGCGCGTTGACGAGATCCTTGGCCGCGGCGTGCCGCGCGGCGAAGGCATCGGCCTCGAACTCATGGCGCCGCGAGAGGTAGCTGGCCACCGGCGCAAAGACGAACGTGAACACGGGCAGAACCAGCATGAAGAGCACCAGCGCGACCCCCTGGTTGCCACCATCAAGAGCCGGCGTGACGCCCAGGCCGGTATAGAACCAGGGCTGCTCGGCCAGCCAGCCCAGCAAGCCAAGGAAGACGAGGCTCGCCACGAATGAAAACACGAGCCGCTTGGCGATGTGCTTCAGCTTGAAGTGGCCCAGCTCGTGCGCCAGCACGGCTTCGATCTCGGCCGGCTGCAGGCGCTCGACCAGCGTGTCGAAGAAGACGATCCGCTTGGCGCGGCCCAGCCCCGTGAAGTACGCGTTGCCGTGCGCTGACCGGCGCGAGCCGTCCATCACGAACACACCCTTGCTTGAGAACCCGGTCCGGGCCAGCAGTTCGGTGATCCGTTGGGCGAGAGCGGAGTCCTTAAGTGGCTCGAATTTGTTGAACAGAGGCGCGATGATTGTCGGGTAGATCACCAGCACGAGTGCATTGAAGCCGATCCACAGCAACCACGCGTACAGCCACCAGTATGGCCCGGCCTCGCGCATCAGGCCGATGACGGCCGCCAGCAGCGGCAGGCCGAGCACGGCGGCCAGCACCATCGACTTTGCAAGGTCGGTGAACCAGAGCCTCAGAGTCATCCGGTTGAAGCCGTAACGCTGCTCGATCCGGAACTGACGGAACCACGAAAAGGGCAGGTCCACGACCGCAAGCAACAGAACGACGGCGGCCACGACGGCGAGTTGGAAGACGAAGCCGTGGCCAAACCAGGTGGCCGCTTCGTCAGCGATCCACTGCAGCCCGCCGAGCAGAGTCAGGCCGACCAGGACAGCGGTGCCCACGGCGGTGTCCACCAGGCCGAGCCGGGTCTTCGCGATCGTGTATGCGGCGGCCTTGCGATGGGCCTCGAGCGAAACCCGGTCGGCGAACTGAGGCGGCACGGCGTCGGCATGCCTGCCCACATGGCGGACATGCCGCCACGACAGCCAGTACTTCAGGCTCACCATCAGCAGCAGAAACGCAACGAACAGCAACGAAAGGACTTGGGACATTGCAGGGGCAGGTGTCAATCCTCGACGTCGGCGCGGAAGGCCCAGAAACGGCAAGGCGCGCAACTCGCTATGCGACAATCGCGCGCCTCAACGGTTCGATCGATGCGCCTCGATCGACAGCAGCGTCAAATTATGTCACAGCCCCTTTCCTCATCACCCGCCCGGCATGAGCGTTTCAGCGAAACGAATCTCGTATGGGTGGACATGGAGATGTCGGGCCTGAGCCCTGATTCCGACCGCGTGCTCGAAGTTGCCGCGGTCGTCACCGACGCGGACCTTGAGGTCATTGCGGAAGGTCCGGTGCTCGTCATCCGTCAGAGCGAGCGCGTGTTGCAGGGCATGGACAGCTGGAACACGTCGACTCATGGTCGCTCAGGCCTCACCGATAAGGTTCGCGCATCAACGTTGGACGAAGAGACGGCGACCGACGTGCTGATCCAGTTTCTGATCCGGTACGTGCCCGCCGGAAAGTCTCCGCTATGTGGCAACTCGATCTGCCAGGACCGGCGCTTCATGGCACGCTGGATGCCCCGCCTGGAGGCCTATTTCCATTACCGCAATCTGGATGTCAGCACGCTGAAGGAACTGGCACGTCGCTGGAAGCCGGACGTCTACCGCTCCTTCGAGAAGAAGAGCAGGCACGAGGCGCTGGCGGACATCTACGAGTCAATCGACGAACTGCGGCATTACAGGACGCACTGGCTGCGTCCCACGTCGGTCAGCTAAGTCTTGCGCGCGACCTCGGACGGGGGAGGTGCCGCCGCGGCGGCGACGCTGTCCACGTCGGTAACGCGGGCCTCCCGTGAGCTGACCCATGCCCGCCCGAGCGCAAGCCCCAGCGCCAGCAGCACCGGGCCAAGGATCACGCCGATGAAGCCGAAGGCGAGGACGCCGCCCAGCACACCGAGGAAGATCATGCCGAGCGACAGCGTCGACCCACGCGCGATCAAAATGGGCTTCAGGAAGTTGTCGATGCTGCTGATGACGACCGCGCCCCAGATCACCATGAAAATCGCCCAGCCGGGCTCGCCTTGCAAGTAAAGCCAGATCGCGGCCGCGCCCCAGATCAGCACCGGACCCATCGGCACGACCGAGAGCACGAAGGTCGCGATTGCGAGCATGAAGGCCGCCGGCACGCCGGCGATCAGGAATCCGATCAGCGCCACGATCGATTGCGCGGCCGCGGTGCCGACGATGCCGATGAAAACACTGCGCGTGGTGCCGGTGACGATCGTCAGCACCTCGCTGCTCAGCTTGCCGGAAATCCGGTCTGAAACCTGCCGCAGGACTCCGACGATGCGGTCGCCGTCGCGGTAATAGAAGAACACGATGAAAGTGACCAGCAGCAGCTGGAGGATGCCGTCGCCCAGCACGCGGACGAAGGCGATCGACAGCCGTCCCGCCGGCTCGAGCGCCTTCTGCAGCAGCGAAGCGAGTTGCGCCCGGTCGGCAAGCAGCGACTCGATCTGGTTGAACAGGCGCTCGCCGACCAGCGGGACCGACTTGAGCGCCTCCGGGGTGTGCAGCCCATCCTTGGTCCAGCCCTTGACGAGCTCCACCACGGCCGGAACCTTGTCGGCCGCGGCGGCCGACAGGAACGTGATCGGAATGATGACCAGCACCAGGATCGCGATCAGCATCGTCGTCGCCGCGAGCGTCGAGTTGCCGCCGACCGCCTTCCGCAGGCGCTCGAAAAGCGGCCAGGTGGCGATGGCCAGTACTCCGGCGAAGACCATCGCCGAGAGGAATGGCTGCAGAACCATGAAGATGCCGACGACGACGATCGCCGCGCCGCCGAAGCGGAGGAGGTTGTCGAAGTTGGCTTGGATGGAGGGCATCGGCTTGGCCTCGGTGCGACTGCGAAGCTTAACGGGTATCTCCGGGTAGACGCATAAGCTAGCTTTGGCTGCTGCGCGGATTTTGCGAGCCAAGATCGCGCCGGTAGGTGCGACGAC
>DAOMFI010000118.1:0-9013 GCA_035429725.1 Burkholderiaceae bacterium
TTGCCGGCTTTCGCAGCGCGCGCTTGTTTGCGACTACACAGAAATCAGACGACCTGCCTTCTGGGCGTAGACGGGCGCCGTCGCCGCGCAGCTGTACACGACACTAATGTCGCGGATCACGACGCTTCGCGACCGCGCCCGCCGTAAAAGCGGCACTTGGTGGTGTCTGCGCCGAGACCGCTTTCAGTCTTTCCTTCGCGCGCGGCGAGCCGGCTTCCTGGCCTTCTTCGGCGCGGGGGGCGGCGCTTCCGTGGCCACGGCCGCGATCTTGGAAAACTGATCCTGGAGCGTGTGCCACCAGGCCGCCGGATTCAATGCATCGTCGGCCAGCTTCGGAGTCGATGCCGGCGTTGCCTTCTTCTTGCGCGGAGCGCGGGCGACTGGTTCCGCGGGCGGCGGGGTCACGGGCTCGGGCATGGTCGCCAGCGCAGGCCGCGGCTGTGAAGGCGGGGCGGCAAATGGATTCGGGCGGGGCGCTGGTGCGGATTCCTGGCTGAACATCGACCCCATCATCGCCCCGCTGATGCCCTTGAGCGTCGCGATCGTGGCGCGCTGGACCTCAAGCGTCTGGATTGTCGTGCGCAGCATGCCGGCGTTGAGTTCGAGCCACTGCTCGACGGCACGCAGATCGGCGATGCGCTTGTCGAGTTCCTCGACGTCCACCGTGGGCGCGATCATGCTCGGCATCTGCTGCGGAAGGCGCGCCGCCATCGACGCCAGATTGCCGGGCGTTGGCATGCCACTCATGCCCCACATCTTCTGCATGAAGTCGAGCGTTTCGCCCATCGCCGGAAACGGCATTGCGGGAGATGACTTCGATGCCATGAGGGCTCCTCGGCGGTTCGTGGATGGCGCGTCAGCGGCGCGATGGCGCGGCGACCAACTGGTCGATCGCGCCGAAAATGGATTGCCCGTGCGCGTCGAACATCTCGATGCGCACGCGGTCACCGTACTTCATGAACGGCGTGCGGGCGGCGCCGGACTCGATCATTTCGAGGCTGCGCTTCTCAGCGATGCAGCAGTAGCCCCGGCTGCGATCCAGGTTCGACACCGTGCCTGAACCGACGATCGAACCGGCACGCACGTTGCGCGTCTTTGCAATGTGCGCGATCAGCTGACCGAAATCGAAAGTCATGTCGTCACCGGCGTTCGGCGCCCCGACCTTCTCGCCGTTCCAGTGCACGACCAGCGGGCGGTGCACCTTGGCGTCGAGCCAGGCCTCGCCCAGTTCGTCCGGAGTTACCGCAACCGGCGAAAAGGCCGTGGCGGGCTTGCTCTGGAAGAAACCGAAGCCTTTCGCGAGCTCGGCCGGAATGAGATTGCGCAGGCTCACGTCGTTGACCAGCATCAGGAGCCGGACCTGCGCGGCAGCGGCCTGCGGCGTGGCGCCCATCGGCACGTCGTCGGTGACGACGGCGACTTCAGCTTCGAAGTCGATTCCGTAATCCTCGCTGGGGCAGACAATGGCGTCGCGCGGGCCGAGCAGGTCGTCGGAGCCGCCCTGGTACATCAGCGGATCGGTCCAGAACGAGGGCGGCATCTCGGCGCCGCGCGCCTTGCGCACGAGTTCGACGTGGTTCACGTACGCGGAGCCGTCGGCCCATTGGTACGCGCGCGGCAGCGGCGCCATGGCCAGGGCCGGATCGAAAGGAAAGGCGTGGCGCGCGCGGCCCTCGTTCAGCGTCTGATACAGGTCGGCCAGCTGAGGCGCGATGAAGTTCCAGTCATCGAGCGCACCTTGCAGGCGGCTCACGATGCCGGCGGCATGATGGGCCAGCGTGAGGTCGCGCGAGACGACCACGAGTTGCCCATCGCGCGAGCCATCCCTCAAGGTCGCAAGCTTCATGGGGATTCGGCGGGAAATTAGTCAGGGGAGGAAGCCGGTATCTTAGCGGTGGGTTCCGCCTTCGGCGGGAACATCGACGGATGCGAGACAGCAGCGCCGCTCACGGGTGATGATGAGGCCACCAAAGATCAGACCACGCTGGCCCGGCCGCCCATTTTGGCGTGGCGCCCTGGTGCTGGCCGTCGTGCTGGTGATGCACGTCGTCGCGATCACCGGGGTGCGGCGCGAGATCGCAATGGCGGAACCGACCGAGCCGACGCAGACGACGCTGTCGATCGCCCTGCTGAAGGCACCGCCTCCGCCGGCAACGGTCGCCTCGGCGCCGACGAAGCCTAAGCCACCGCCGACGGCGCGAACGCCTTCGTTGCCGGCGCCATCGGCCGCGGCGGCGCCCGAGCCGGCACCGCCCCCTCCACCCCCACCTCCACCGCCCGCACCGGCCGAGGAGCCTGCGCCGCCCCCGCCTGCCGAGCCCGAGCCCGAGCCCTCGAACCTGCCGCCCGGCGTCAAGCAGTTGCCGACCAAGGGACGCATCGCTTACCGCACGACGTATTCGCGCATGCGCGGCATCGAGGCGCTCACCTATGTGGACTGGAGCATCGATCTCGAGCAGGGGCGCTATGAACTCTGGCTGCGCACGGTCGATCCCCCCGGCCTGCTGGACCTCCGGTCCAACGGTGAATTAAGACCGTTCGGGATTGCGCCGTTCCGCTACGTCGAGCGCGTTGACATTGCGAACCGCGAGCTGTCGGTCGATTTCGACTGGGCCGAGCACATCGTGCGTTTTGCCGGCCGCGGTGCCGGCGAGCCGGCAAAGTTCGAAGACGGCACGCAGGACCCGCTGTCGCTGCAGTTTCACCTGCCGCTGCTGGCGCAGACGTATCCGTGGCGCTTTACGCCCGGCTCGCAGATCGACTTCCAGGTCGCCCGTCGAAAGGTCGAGAACTACAGCTTCGTCATCGACGGCTTCGAGCAGATCACGCTGGGCGGTAAGGTGGTCCACACGCTCAAGGTCCTGCGCCCCAAGACCCCGGAATCGAACCGAGCGGTCGAGCTGTGGATGGCGCCGGAGTTCGACTGGATCCCGGTCAGGCTGCGCTACGTGGATCCCAATGGCGAAACCTGGGACAGCACGCTGGCGCACCTGCCGGGCGGCGAGCCGCCGGTGCCCGCGAGCCAGCAGGAAGTCATCAAGCCCTAGTTCGGCGGACCCGCGTCCGCGCCTCTGCCCGAGGCGGAGCACGCTACTTCAGCGAAGCGCAGGTGCCGTGGCGGCAGCAGTGCAATCTGCCGCCACGGCACTGCAAACTACTTCAGCGCCTGCAGTTTGTCGTACGTCGCCTTGTCCCAGGTTGCATCCGGTCCGTTGTGCAGCTTCGCCACGGCCTCACGGAACGGCGCGCGGTCGACCTTGACGACGTCCTTGCCGCGTTTGGTGAACTCGGCGCCCAGCTTGGCCTCGATCTCGACGATCTGGCCGGTCGCGCGCGCCGCCGCTTCGCGGAACACCTCCTCGAAGATCTTCTTGTCGGCGTCCGACAGCTTGTTCCAGGTCGGCGCGCCGACGATCGTCAGCAGCGCGTCGGTGATGTGGCCGGTCAGCACGATGTACTTCTGCACTTCGTAGAACTTCTTCGCGTCGATCGTCGGCAGCGGATTCTCCTGCGCGTCGACCGTGCCGTTCTGGAGCGCGAGATACACCTCGGCGAAGGCGATCGGCGTCGGGTTCGCGCCGACCGCGCGCGGAAACATCGTGTAGAGCGGCGCGTCCGGCACGCGGATCTTCAGGCCCTTCATGTCCTCGGGCTTGTTGATCGGCTTGTTCGACGTGACCTGCCGCTCGCCGTAATAGGTGATCGCGAGCACCTTGTTGCCGCCGCTCTTGCCGCGATAGCCCTCGGAAAGCTCCGCGAACAACGGGCTGGTCGAGAATGACTTCCAGTGGTTGTAGTCGCGGAACATGTACGGCGCGCCGCCGATCGCGATCGGGCCGTAGGTCCGTCCGGCGAACAGCTGACCCGTGTAGATGACGTCGACGGTGCCCAGCGTCAGGCCCTGGTTGATGTCGGTTTCCTTGCCGAGCGTCGAGGCCGGGAAGACTTCCATCGTGTAGCGGTTGCTGGTGCGCTTGGCGATTTCGCCCGCGGCCCAGACCGCGGCGGTGTGATACGGCTCGCTGGTCTCGTACACGTGCGCGAACTTGAGCTTGGTCTGCGCCGTGGCACTGCCGACTGCAAGCACGGCCAGCGCTGCTCCCGCCACCCAGCGGGCAAGCCCGCTCCCAAACTGCCCTTCAATGCTGTGCTTCATGTCTCCTCCTTATGGGACTACGTATGACTTCATCTGACGGCGCTACATCGTCGCGCCAAGTTGCCACGGAACAAATTCGCTCTGGCCATAGCCGAAGCGCTCACTCTTGGTTCTCTCTCCTGAGGCGGTCGCGAGGATGAGTTCCAGCAGGCGCTCGCCGACCTGCTCGATCGTCGCCGCACCGTCGGCGATCTCGCCGCAGTTCAGGTCGATGTCGTCTTCCTGCCGCTGCCACAGCTCAGTGTTGGTCGAGAGCTTCAGCGACGGCGACGGCGCACAGCCGTAGGCCGAGCCGCGTCCGGTGGTGAACACGATCATGTTGGCGCCGCCGGCGACCTGGCCCGTGGCCGACACCGGGTCGTAGCCCGGCGTGTCCATGTAGACGAAGCCTTTCTTGTCGACTGCCTGCGCATACTCGTAGACATCGACCAGATTGGTCGTGCCGCCCTTGGCCACCGCGCCGAGCGACTTCTCGAGGATCGTCGTGAGCCCCCCGGCCTTGTTGCCGGGCGACGGGTTGTTGTTCATCTCGCCCTTGTTGCGCGCGGTGTAGTCCTCCCACCACCGGATACGGGCGATCAGCTTCTCGCCGACCTCGCGCGAGACCGCGCGCCGCGTCAGCAGGTGTTCGGCGCCGTAGATCTCCGGCGTCTCCGAGAGGATCGCGGTGCCGCCGTGCGCCACCAGCCGGTCGACCGCGTTGCCGAGCGCCGGATTGGCGGTGATGCCCGAGTAGCCATCGGAGCCGCCGCACTGCAAACCAAGCATCAGGTGGCTCGCCGGTACCTGGACGCGCTCGACGCGGTTGGCGGCCGGCAGCATCTCGCGTACCTGGGCGACGCCGCGCTCGATCGCCTTGGCCGTGCCGCCGACGTCCTGCATGTTGTAGCGCGTGACGCGCTCGCTTTCCTGCAGGTTCTCGGCCCCGAACAGTGAGGTGATCTGGTTCGCCTCGCAGCCGAGGCCGATGAAGATCACGGCCGCGACGTTCGGATGCCGTGCGTAGCCGGCCATCGTACGGCGCAGGACCTGCATGCTCTCGCCCATGTCCATGCCGCAGCCAGTGCCGTGCGTCAGCGCGATGACGCCGTCGACGTTCGGAAAGTCGGCGAGCGCGTCGGGAAAGAGGTCGCGGCGGAAGCGGTCGGCGATCGCGCGCGCTACCGTCGCCGAACAGTTCACGCTCGAGAGGATGGCGACGTAGTTGCGCGTTGCCACGCGGCCGTCCGGGCGCACGATGCCCATGAAGCTTGCGGGAGTCACGACGGTCGGTGTCGGCCGGACGTCCGCGCAGAACGCGTAGTCCCGCTCGAAGGCGCCGTGCTCGGCGCCGATGCCGAGGTTGTGCAGATGCACGTGCTCGCCGGGCCGGATCTCGCGGGTGGCGAAGCCGATGATCTGGTTGTAGCGGCGCACCGGGCTGCCGGTAGCGATCGCGCGGGTGGCGACCTTGTGGCCGGGCGGCACCAGTCCGCTGACGGTGATGCCTTCCGACTTGATCAGGGTGCCCGCAACCAGCTGTCGCCGCGCGATCACGACATCGTCGGCCGGGTTGAGTCGAAGGACCAGCGGAACTTCCTGCAGCATCGCCACTTCCTCCACTACAGAAACTGCCGCGGCAGCCACAGGCTGATGGCCGGCAGGTAGGTCACGAGTCCAAGGCTGACGAGCAGCGGGATCAGCCAGGGCAGGATCGCCATCGTCGTGCGCTCGATCGAGAGCTTCGCCACGCGCGCCAGCACGAACAGCACCAGTCCCATCGGCGGGTGCAGTAACCCGATCATCAGGTTCAATACCATGATCAGCCCGAAGTGGACCGGGTCGATGCCCAGTTGACGAACGATCGGAAGCAGGATGGGCACGAGGATCGTGATGGCAGCGGTCGGTTCCAGAAAGCAGCCGACGAACAGCATCAGCAGGTTGGCCAGCAGCAGGAACATCCACGGGTCGGTGGTGAAGGCCAGCACCCAAGCTGCGATCATTTCGGTTGTCCGGGTGACCGTCAGCATCCAGCCGAAGATCGAGGCGGCCGCGACGATCAGCAGCACGATCGAGGTGGTCTCGATCGTGTCCATCGAGACCTTGATCAGCATCTTCCAGTTGAGTGACCGGAACCAGACCAGCCCGAGAAACAGTGACCACACGCAGGCGGCGATCGCGCCCTCGGTCGCAGTGAACACGCCAGCCGTCATGCCGCCGATCAGCAGCACCGGAGTCATGATGGGCAACACCGCGTTGAATCGGAAGAAGCGATCGGCGATGAGCAGCACCAGCAGCGCCCCGGCCACAGTCGGAACCTGCGGCCATCCCGCGTGAGTGGTCAGCACCCAGATGACCACGGGAAAGAGCGCGACCACGAGCAGTTCCGTCAGCGCCTTGAAGATGCGTGCCCATTCGAAGCGGATATCTCCGCCCCATTTGTTCCTGTGCGCGAAGTAGGCAACGGTGACCATCATCAGCAGTGCGAGCACGACGCCGGGCAAAATGCCCGCGAGAAAGAGCGCACCGACCGAGACGTTGGCGAACATCGCATAGATGACGAACGGCAGCGACGGCGGAATGATCGGACCGAGCGTGGCCGAGGCCGCGGTGACGCCCACGGCGAACTCGGTGCTGTAGCCATGGTCCTTCATGGCCTTGATCTCGATCGTCCCGAGGCCCGCCGCATCACCGATCGCGGTGCCCGACATGCCGGCGAAGATCATCGAGCCGAGCACATTCACGTGGCCGAGTCCGCCGCGCAGCCAGCCTACCAGCGCCAGCGCGAAGTTATAGATCCGGTTCGTGATGCCGGCCGAATTCATCAGGTTGCCGGCCAGAATGAAGAAGGGGACCGCCAGCAGCGGGAACGAGTCGATGCCGTTCACCATGCGGTGGATGACGACGAAGTCTGGCACCGTGCCGGTGGCCATCACGAATATCAGCGAGGAACCGGCCATCGCAATGGCCACGGGCACGCCGGTGCCCATCAGGCCCAGGAACAGCAGCTTGAACGCACCCGGGCTCATATCCGAGGCTCCGTGCCGGGCTTGGATTGGCCGGGAATGTCGATCAGCTCCGGGCGCTCGAGCACCGAGGCGCCCCGCGTCCAGTTGGCGCGTGCCACGCCGATCGCGCGCCAGGTCATCAGCGCGAAGCCGGCGAGCACGACGCCGTACATGAGTCCGATCGGCAGATCCACCACCGCCATGCGCTGGCTGCCGATGCGCTGGATCAGAGCAAAGGTCAGCCACGTGGCGTAGGCGAAGAAGCAGATGCGTGTGGCGTCGACGAGTGTCGACATCACGCGCATCAGCCGCTTGGGCAGGATGCGATAGAAGAAGTCGACGTGGATGTGGTTGTTCTTGCGCACGCTGACGGCCGCGCCGATGAATACGGTGCAGATCAGCAGGTAGCGCGCGATCTCCTCGGTCCAGCCGGCCGAGTCGTTGAGTGCGTAGCGGGTGAAGAACTGCAGGAAGACGGTCCCGGCGAGCAGCCAGAAGAAGCCGAACGAGATCCAGTCCTCGAAGCCGTAGACGCCGAGATCGATGGGCTCGTCATGGACATCGAACTCGCCGCTGGCGGTGAGCACGTGTTCCTGCGGCTCGTCGGTGTTCGCTGTCGTCGGTTGCATGCGTGTTCGTTGCGGCGCAGATCCGACGTGCCTGAGATCGCCTGTTGGCGGTCAGCGCGGTGCGCTGGAGCTCCAGCTGCGCTGGAAGCGCCGGGCCGCCGCATCCATGTGGCGGCGCATCGCCGCGCGCGCGCCGCCGGCATCATGGCTTTCGATCGCGCTCATGACAGCGTTGTGCTCCGCAATGGCGGCTTCCCACAGGTCCGGAGTATCGAAGTGGTGCTCGAGCCGAAGGAACAGCGGCCCTGTGCGTTGATCCCAGAGGGTGCGCACGGCCAGCGCCAGTGCGCTGTTGCCACTGCCCTCGGCGATCTCCAAGTGAAAGCGGCGGTCGTTGTCGAGCGGCATCACGGCGCGCCGCCGGTCACGCTCCATCGCAGTCAGCGCTGCCTTCATGCGCTGGACCTGCGCGGGACTCGCCTGCCGTGCGGCCAGCGCGGCGCACTCCGACTCCAGCAAGCGCCGCGCCGCGATCAGCTCGAACGGCCCGGAGTCGGAGGGCAGGGGATCGACGCTGCGCGCCGCCGGTCGCTGGTGCGTGACATAGACACCGGAGCCGACCCGCACTTCGACGTAGCCTTCGACCTCGAGCGCGATGAGTGCTTCGCGCACCGAAGGGCGGCTCACTTCGAGCAGGCGGGCGAGGTCGCGTTCCGGAGGCAGGCGTGCGCCGGGCTTGTATTCGCCGCGTCGGATCAGCCGGGCAATCTGTTCGGCGATGCGTCGGTACAGCCGCTGCGGTTCGACGGCCTTGATCGGCATGGCGAGGGGTGGTGCTCCCGTGCGGATTTCAATCGTTGGCGGCAGGCTGGACAGTGCAGAGCGGGGGCGCTTACACTGCCGCGCACTGGTCAAGTGGTCAGACCAATTTGCGCGGCTAGCTTCACACGCACACCCCGGGGTGTCAAGCCGTGAAACAGATCAGCGGAGGATGACAATGGCCGGGCGTTTGCAGGGCAAGTCGGCGCTGGTGACGGCCGCCGGCCAGGGCATGGGGCGTGCGGCGGTCATGGCCTTCGCCCGCGAGGGCGCGCGCGTGATCGCCACGGACCTGAAGCCGGAGCTTCTCGCCAGCCTGCCCTCCGGCATTTCAACCAGCCCGCTCGACGTGCTCGACGATGCGGCGGTGCAGGCCTTTGTCGAGCGTATGGGTCCGGTCGACATCCTCTTCAACTGTGCCGGTTATGTGCACCAGGGCACGATCCTCGACTGCAGCGTCGCCGACTGGGACTTCAGCTTCG
>DAOMFI010000119.1:0-8922 GCA_035429725.1 Burkholderiaceae bacterium
GCGCGGAGGGTAGTCCCATGAGCACGCTGACCAACTACCTCTCCATCGCACTGATCGCCGCCGGCGTCTTCTTCTTCGTTGCCGGGACCGTCGGGCTGTTGCGCTTTCCCGATACGCTGACACGCCTGCATGCACTGACGAAGGCCGACAACCTCGGCATCGGGCTCATCGTGCTTGGGCTGCTGCCGCGTGCGGCCGATGGCCTGGCGGCATTGAAGCTGGTGGTCGTCTGGGGCCTGATCCTGCTGGCTAGCGCGACGGTCGCGCAGCTCGCGGGGGCGGCAGCGCGACGCGAGGATCGTCGGCGGTGAATCTCATCCGGCTCGGACTGGTGCTTGACATCGGGCTCGGCCTGCTCGCGCTGGCGATCGCGCTATTTGCCCTTCGCACACGAACAACGTACGCCGCAGCGGCCGGCTTTGTCGCCTTCGGCCTGCTGGTGGCGCTGGCCTGGTTTCGCCTTGGCGCGCCGGATGTTGCGCTGACCGAGGCCGCCATCGGCGGTGGGCTGACTGGTCTGCTGATGCTCAATGCATCCGCGCGGTTGCGCGCGACCGAAGCGGCGGCCGCTCGCGACCGGCCCGCGGCGCCGCTGCGCCTGCTCGCACTGCTGGCCGCTAGCGCCGTAGCGGGCGGGCTGGCACTGGCCGTGCTGGCGTTGCCGACGCCGGCGCCGACGCTGGCGCCGCTGGCGGTGGCCAATGCGCCCGCGACCGGACTCGGCAATCCGGTGGCCGCGACGCTGATGGCGTTCCGCGCAACCGACACGCTGCTGGAAAAGGTGGTGCTGGTCCTGGCGATCGTCGGCGTCTGGTCGCTCGCGCGCGACGACCTCTGGGGCGGCCGGCCAGGCCAGCGGCATGCCGCCGATCCGAACGGCGTCCTGGTGTTCTTTGCGCGCCTGCTGCCGCCGATCGGCATCGTGTTCGGCGTCTACCTGTTGTTCGTCAGTGCCGATCTCCCCGGCGGCGCTTTCCAGGGCGGCACGATCCTCGCGGCGATGTGGCTGCTCGCGATCATGGCGCGCCTGGCCGACACACCCACGATCGATCAGCGCTGGTTGCGCTTCTGGCTCGTGGCCGGTCCGGCAGCATTTCTGCTGGTCGGGCTGGCGGGACTCGCCTTCGGCACCGGCTTTCTCGCGTATCCGGAGCCGCTCGCCAAGCCGATCATTCTGTTCGTCGAGGTCGTCAAGATCGTCACGGTCGGTGTCACGCTGGCGCTGATTGTGGCGGGCCCGCCTGAGCGCCACCGGGGAGAGGACCGATGAACTCGGTCACCTGGTACGGCCTCGTGGGCGCGACGCTCGCCGGCATCGGACTGTACGGGCTGATCGTGCATCCGCACGTGCTGCGCAAGATCCTGTCGTTCAACCTGCTGGGCTCCGGTGTATTCCTGATCGCCGGCGTCGTCGCGCGGCGTGGTGCGGAGGCGGGCCTGCCGGGCGATCCGGTGCTGCAGGGGCTCGTGATCACCGGCATCATCGTCGCGTTTTCGGCGACAGCGCTGGCGGTCGCGCTGCTGCTGCGTCTGGCGGAGACCGCTCACACGGCCAGCTTGTCCCCGGGGGCGCTCGCAGGGGAGACCGCCGATGCCCAAGCGCCAGCGGACCGCTCCGATCCTGGCGACGCGCGGCAGGCGGAAGGCGCCTGAGACCGATGCAGGACGTGACCACACCCGGCGGGCACTGGCTGGTGCTCGCGCTGATGGTTCCGGTGGCCGGACTGTTGCTCGCCGTGCTCTTCGGTGGGCGCCACGCCGAGCGGATCGCGCTCGCCGCATTGCCGCTTGGAGCGATCGCAACGCTGGCCACTGTCATGGAGATGCTCGGCTCCGGCGCGGCGCTGGTCTACCGGCTGGGCAACTGGGCGCCGCCGCTCGGCATCGTGCTGCGCGCCGACGGGCTTTCGGTGGCCATGATGGTCACGACGGTGGTGGTGCTGACGGCCATTGCGCTTTTCGCCCGCGTCGACTTCGCGACACCCCAGGGCGAGCGCGAGGTGCGGGCGCCGTTCGTGTTCTGGGTCATGCTGCTCGGCGTCTGGGCGGCGCTGTTGGTCGTGTTCCTGGCGGGCGACTTCTTCACGCTCTATGTGGCGCTCGAGCTGGTGGCCTTCGCGGCGGTGCCGTTGGTGAGCCTCGATGGTCGCGCCGAGACGCTGCAGGCCGCGTTGCGCTACCTGCTGTACGCGCTGGCGGGTTCGGTGCTCTACCTGGTTGGCACGGTGCTGATCTACGGCGGCTACGGCACGCTCGACATCGCTCTGCTGGCGGAGCGCCTGCGTGCCGAGCCGGTGGCGATCGTCGCGGTTGCGCTGATGACGGCAGGCCTGCTGGCAAAGACCGCGCTCTTTCCTCTGCACCTGTGGCTGCCACCCGCACACGCCGGTGCGCCGGCGGCTGCGAGCGCGCTGCTGTCGGGCCTGGTGATCAAAGGTTCGTTCTTCCTCGTGATCCGGCTGTGGCTCGATGCCTTTGCCGACGTGCTGACGCCGGCCGCCGCGCAACTGCTGGCCGCGCTCGGCGCTGGCGCGATCGTCGTCGGCAGCGTCGTGGCGCTCCAGCAGGCGCGTCTGAAGCTGATGATCGCGTACTCGACCGTGGCGCAGATCGGGTATCTGTTCCTGATGTTTCCTCTGTTCCTCGGCGCGGCCTCGACGGTCGCCGCCGCGTCGGCGCTGACCGGCGGACTGCTGCAGGCGATCTCGCATGCGACCGCGAAGGCGGCGATGTTCATGGCCGCCGGGCTGGTCTACGCAGCGCTCGGACATGATCGCGTCGCTGACCTGCGCGGCGCGGCGCGCGCGCTGCCGTTGACGATCGCTGCCTTCGCGCTGAGCGGGATCGCGCTGATCGGCCTGCCGCCGGCCGGCGGATTTCTCGCGAAATGGTTGTTGCTGGCCGCCGCGCTGGAATCAGCGCAATGGTGGTGGGTCGTGGTCATCGCGCTCGGCGGACTGCTCACCGCCGCTTATGTCTTCCTCGTGCTTTCAAAGGCACTGACGACGACGGCCGAGCCGGTCGCAATCAGGCCGGTACCGCGCTCGAGCGAAGCCATCGTGCTGGCGCTGGCGATTGTTTCGGCGCTGCTGGGCGTCGCGGCGCTTGCGCCGCTCGACCTGATGCTCATCGGCCGCGACGAATTCATGGGTGGCGCACGATGACAGCGTCGCACCTGTTGCTAACCGGCACAGTCGCGCTGCCGCTCGTGCTGCTGGCGGCGTGCCTGTGGTCGTCGGCGCGCGACCGCATGCTGCCGTGGCTGGTCGTTGCGCCACTGCCGGCGCTGCTTGCCGCGCTTACCGTCGATCGCGGCACCTCGGTCACGCTGATCGCGGCCGGGTCCTACGAGGCGGTGCTGGCGCTCGATGCGCCCGGTGCACTGCTGCTTGGCGTGGCGGCGCTGTTATGGAGTGCGGCTGGCGCTTACGCCGCAACGTACCAGCGCGACCAGCCCAACCGGGGTCGTTTCGCTGCCAGCTGGCTCCTGTGCCTCACCGGGTGCCTCGGTGTGTTCGTCGCCGCCGACATGCCGCTGCTGTATCTGATGCTGGCGACGATGACACTCGGCGCGAGCGCCCTCGTGTTCCAGGATGAAAGCGACGGGGCGCGCCGCGCGGCCGGCATCTACCTTGGGCTGGCGCTGGCGGGCGAGACCCTCGTGCTGGTCGCGATGATCCTGCTGGCTCAGGCCACCCCTGAGGGCAGCCTGCTGATTCGCGATGCGGCGGCCGTGCTGCCGACGGCGACGCAGCGCGACCTGATTGTGGTCCTGCTGATCGTCGGCTTCGGCCTGAAGGCCGGTCTCGTTCCCTTGCATGTATGGATGCCGCTGGCGCACGCTGCCGCGCCGATGCCCGCGTCGGCCGTCCTGAGCGGGGTCGTCGTCAAGGCCGGCATCATCGGGCTGATCCGTTTCCTGCCGGTCGACGTCGCGCTGGCCGACTGGGGCACTGCGCTGGCGATCGCCGGCATGTTCACGGCGCTGTATGCCGTCGCGATCGGCATCACGCAGTCGCATCCGAAGGTCGTGCTGGCGTACTCGAGCGTCAGCCAGATGGGATTCACCGCCGCCGTGATCGGCATGGGCATTGCCAACGCCGATGCCGCGACGCCGGTGCTGGCGGCGTTCTACGCGACGCACCACATCCTGGTGAAGGGCGCGATGTTCCTGCTGGTCGGCGTCGTGGCCGCGACCGCGGCGACGCGGCTGCGTGGCACGCTGCTGCTCGCTGCCGTGCTGGCGGTCGGGCTCGGCGGTCTGCCGCTCACCGGCGGCGCCGTGGCCAAGCTCGCAGTCAAAGGCCCGCTGGGCTCGGGTTGGGCCGCGACGGTCGCGTATGCCTCCGCCATCGGCACGACGCTGCTGATGCTGCATTTCCTGCGGCGCGTGACAGCCAACAGCGCCGCCGAACCGACAGCGCGTGCCGAAGCGGGGCTGCGCTGGCCGTGGCTTGTCACCGCCATCGCGTCGATCGCCGTGCCGTGGGCGATCTACCTGGGACTTTCGCTTGGCACGGTCGCCGAAACCGTGGCGCCGAAGGCGCTGTGGGCCTCGTTGTGGCCGGTAGGCGTGGGTGCCGCGCTGGCGTGGTGGCTGGCGCGTGCGGATGACCGCCTGCCGCGGATTCCGCCCGGCGACGTCGCGGTCGTCATCGACCGCGGCGCGGCTGCGGGTGCGCATGCGGGCCTCGCCTTGCTCCGCGCCGACGGACTCCTGCGACAGTGGGCCGTGGCGGGCGTGTCGTTGCTGACACTGGCCGTGTTGTTCGGGCTGGCAATCGCCGCGGGGCGTTGACCCCGCGCTTTTGACGTTGGCTCGGCGGCGCTGTCGGGCGCGCTACTGCCCAGGTGAGTGACGCACCCAACCTAGCGGGTCCGGCACGCCGGACCCGCTAGGTCGAATCGACTGCGTTCGATCAGGAGCGCAGCGAAATCTGCATGCCGGACAGATCGATCGACACCATCAGTCCGATCTGGCGTCCTGAGACGCGCAGCCGCACGCCGCGCGAGTTCTGCAGCTCGACGAAGCCGCCGCCGCCGGCCAGCGCGGCACTGGCTCCGACCGCTGTGTAGGTGCCCTCGACGTCCTTGGCCTGCTTCAGGTTGTAGACCTCGCCAACGAAGTCCGTGCGCGCCACACCGATCGTCGCGCCGAGGCTGACGCCGCCGATGTTCAGGTGATAGCCGTTACCCTTGAATTCCAGGACACCGCTGCCGCCACTGCCGCCGATGATGAATCCAGCGCGCCACAGCGAGAACTCGATGGTGCCGTCGGGTTTGCCTTGCGCCAGTGCCGGAGCGCTCGCCGCTGCAGCCACCGCTGCCGCCGACGCGACGAAGAAGTTCCTGCGAGTGGTATCTGTATTCGACATAGTTCAATTCCTCGTGGTTAAAGAGGCCGGCGCATGAGCGGCCAGCCGTGGAGGCCGAGCCGGTACGGCACGGCCGGGTGAAACTGTCGCGGCGCCGCGTGCAAGCGGCGCGGTGGCGCAACTTCCGTCAGGCTCATCAGAAACGCCAGATCATCGGCACGAAGAAGACGGCCATGATGAAGAACCAGGCCATGCACACGATGCCGATCTTCCAGTAGTCGCCGAACTTGTAGCCGCCCGGGCCCATGATCATCAGGTTCACTGGCGTGGCCACCGGCGTCAGGAACGACGCGGCGGCCGCGACGCAGACACTCATCATGACCGGGCGTGGTGAGATGCCAAGTTCGAGCGCGGCGGCCACGGCGATCGGAATGATGATCAGCGCCGTCGCGGTGTTGCTGATGAGCTGGCCCAGAACCGCGGTCAGGATGAACAGTCCCGCGAGCAGCGCGTACGGTCCGGCTTCGCCGACGATGCTCACGAGCTTGTCCGCAAGCAGCTGCGCCGCGCCTGTCTCGGTCATCGCCGCCGATAGCGGGGTCATCGCACCGACCAGGATCACCGTGGTCCAGTTGACCGAACGGTAGGCCTGGTCGACCGTAAGCACGCCGACCAGCACCATCGCCACGGCCGCGACCATCCCGGCGACCGCCGAAGGCACCAGATTCAGCGCGAGCGCTACCACCATTGCGACGAGAATTCCGATCGCTGCCTTGGCACCGGCGCCCATTGGGACGGCCTGGCGCCGCACCAGGTCAGGGGAATCGACGACCAGCACTTCCGGGTCGGCGAGACGCTTGTCGAGCGCACTCCAGGTACCTTGCAGCAGCATCGTGTCGCCGACTTCGAGCTTGGTCTTGCCGGGCCCGACGTCTTCTCCGCGGCGCTGCACGGCGAGGATCAGCAGGTCGCCGCTTTCCGTCACCATGCCGGGAAACACTTCGCGCCCGATCATTCCCGATCGAGGCGGAATCACGACTTCGGCCAGTCCGGAGGAGCGGTTGAACAGCGTGTCGGCGACACCGGCTTCGGCCTCGCCGGCGCCGAACGCGAGGTGCTGGTCGTTCGCGAAACTCGCGGCGGCGTCGGCTTCGCCGCGCAGGATCAGCGTGTCGCCTTCCTCGATCGCCGCGCGGGTCAGCGGCCGGCCGGTGGCGCCGGCCTGCGATCCGATCAGGCTCAGGCCCGGGTAGGCGCTGAGATCGATCGCCGTCGGCGCGGTACCGATCAGCGGGGAACTCGGCCGCACGCGCAGCTGGAATGCATTGCCCTCGAGCCGGTACTGCTCGACGAGCGTGCGCGCGTGCTTGGACAGATCCGTCGGCATCGACGCACCGCTCTTGTGCGGCAACAGGCGATGTCCGAGGAACACCAGTATCGCCATCGTTCCCGCCAGCAGCGGGACGCCGACGATCGCGAACTCGAAGAAGCCGAAGTAGCCGGTGCCGGCCTCCTCGGACGCCTGCGACACCAGCACGTTCACCGGCGAACCGGTCAACGCCAGGATGGAGCCGGCATGGGAAGCAAAGACCATCGGCATCAGCAGCTGCGAAGGTGGGCGGTTCAGGCGGACCGCCATGACGACCACCACTGGCAGCAGTGCCGCCACTGCACCATTCAGGCTGATCAACCCCGTCAGCGCCGCGCAGGCCATCATGATCAGGACCAGCTGCCGCACGCGGCTCTCGCCCGCCTTGTCGATCAGGAACTGGCCGGCCCACGCCGTGACGCCCGTCACCTCGAGCCCCGCGCTGACGACGAACAGCGACGCGATGAAGATCGTCGTCGGATCACCCAGCCCGCCGAGCGCCTGGCGGAAATCCAGAATGCCGGTGAAGTACAGCGCCAGTGCGGTGCCGAGCGCCACGATCACCACCGGAACCTTCTCGGTGATGAACAGCACGATGACGACCGCGATGATCAGGAAGAGTACGTGGACATCGTTCAAAGCTTCACCTGTCGTTGTTGTTCCCGCCGGATCGCGGCCGCACGGTGTTCATAGGGGGAGCCCGCCGCCGCATGCCGATCGCGCGTGCAGCGGAACACATCGTACTCGCCACACGCGGACCTTCAGCGCTTCGGCGGCGTGAAGTTCATCGCGAGGTCGGCGAACAGCCGGGCGCAGACTCCGGTCGCGCCCTTGGAGCGCCACGCATCGTCGACATCGAGCTTCATCGTTCCGCAGATGTCGAAGTGGGTCCACGGAATGCCGTCGACGAATTCCTCGAGGTACAGCGCGGCCGTGATCGAACCCGGCTGCGCATCGCCCATGTTCTTCAGGTCGGCGATCGCCGAATCGATCTGCTTGCGGTAGCGGCGGTCGAGCGGCATGCGCCAGATGGTCTCGTCGGTGCGATCGGCCGAAGCCTGTACCTGCTTTGCAAAGCCGTCGTTGTTCGAGAACACGCCGGTGAGGTGCTCGCCGAGCGCGGCGAATATTGCACCGGTGAGCGTGCCGACGTTGATGATCGCATCGGGCTTCATCTCGGCCGCAAGCGCGAGGCCGTCAGCGAGGATCAGGCGACCTTCGGCATCGGTGTTGTGGATCTCCACTGTCTTGCCGTTGCGGTGGGTCAGCACGTCGCCCATCTTGGTGGCCGATCCCGATGGCATGTTGTCCGTGCACATCAGGAAAGCGGTCACCGTCGTCGGGCAGTCGAGGTCGCGCAGCACCGACATTGTGCCGAGCACCGCAGCGGCACCGGCCATGTCCATCTTCATGAAGAGCTGCATGCCCTGCGCCGGCTTGAGGTTGATGCCGCCGGAGTCATACATGATGCCCTTGCCGACCATCGCCAGATGGCCCTTGCTCTTGCCCTTCGGCTTGTAGGTGAGCTTGACCATCCGCGGGGGCTCCGTGCTGCCGGCGTTCACGCCCAGGATGCCGCCGCAGCCCAACTTCTCGAGATCCGACTTGTCGAAGACTTCGACCGAAAGCCCGCGCATGCGTGCCACGTCTTCGGCGATCTCGGCCATGCGCCTGGCCGTCAGCTCCTTCGCAGGCGCATTGGCGAGATCGCGCGCCAGCAGCGCCGCCGAGGCCATCGTCTGGCCAAGTTTCGCGCCGGCCGTTTCGGCTTTCTGCCGTTCGGCGGTCGTTACGAGCGTCAGTGCTTCGAGCGGGGCGTCACTCTTCTTGCTCTTGCGCTGCTCATAGCGGTAGCGCGCCAGCAGCACGCCCTCCGTGACGGCCTGCGCCGCGGCGGCCGGCGCGACGCCGCTGGCGACGTCTGCGAGCCCGGTCGCCAGATGCGACTGGCGGGACGCGGCCCGGGCGAACGCCGCGGCCGCGTCGCGCAGTTTGGCGACATCGAGCCCGGCATCACCGACGCCTACCGCAATGACGACCGTCTTCCCATCCTTTGGAATGACCAGGGTCTGGCCCGGCTTGCCCTCGAAGCCCGCGGCCGCGAGCGCGTCGCGATCGAGGCCGATCTGCCGCGGTACGGCGCCCTTCGATCCGACGGCAACGCCGACGGCCGTGGCGCTCGACGGCACCGAGCGGGCAACGCTGACCGTGGCCTTTGAAGATTCCGTGAGCGACGGT
>DAOMFI010000120.1:0-7187 GCA_035429725.1 Burkholderiaceae bacterium
GAAAGCCACTCCAGCATGAAGCCGTCGTCGACCTGGCCGTGGTCATACAGCTCGTGCAGCAGCGTGTAGTGCCAGAACGTGGCCGCGCCTTCGTTGGCAACCTTGGTCAGCCGCTGCGGGTAAAAGTACTGTGAAATCTTGCGCACGATGCGCACGAGCTCGCGCTGCCACGGTGCGAGCTTCGGTGCGCGCTTCTCGATGAAGTAGAGCAGGTTCTCCTGCGGATCGAACGCTTCCGTCGTCGCCTCGGGCTTGGCCTCGGCGTTTTCGTACAGGTAGGCGACGTCCGGGTTGTAATGATGCTGGGCGAAGCGCAGCCGCTCGGCCAGGCGCTCGCGCTCGCGGCTCGCCGACAGCCGCGCCGGCTTCTTGTAGCGGTCGACGCCGTAGGGTGCCAGCGCATGGCAGCAGTCGAGGATGCGCTCGACTTCGCGCCAGCCGTGCTGCTGCTCGCACTCGAGGATGAAATTGCGGGCGAAGGTCAGGTAGTCAAGGATGCCGTCGGCCTGCGTGAACTGGCGGAACAGGTAGTTGCTCTTGAAGAAGGCGTTGTGGCCGTAGGCCGCATGAGCCATCACCAGCACCTGCAGGGGCAGTGTGTTGGTCTCCATCAGGTACACGAGCGACGGACTGGTGTTGATGACGATCTCGTACGCGAGCCCGCTCATTCCCTTCTTGTACGTGTGCTCCTGGCCGAGCAGGTGCTTGCCGAAGCTCCAGTGCGGGTAATGCACGGGCATGCCGATCGTCGAGCACAGGTCGATCATCTGCGCCGCGGTGATCACTTCGTACTGGATCGGATAGGTGTCGAGCTGCAACCGCCGCGCATGCGCCGCGAGCGCGACGTCGAACCGCTCCAGTAGAGGCACGGTCCATTCCGTGCCGACCGCGATCGGCGCTGCGGCGCGCAGGACTCCGGGTACGGGCATCGGGACCGCGGGCCGCGACACCAGCCTGGGCCACGGCCGTTCGGGTGCGCTGCGCGCTCGCAATCGCGCCGGCGCCGGCAGCATGGCAAGGTCCCAGGGGTTCATCGGCGGGCCTCCGCACAACGGCTTGTGGGCCTCATGCGGTCGACTCCTTGCGCGCGAACAGTTCACGAAACACCGGCCAGATGTCGCGCCGGTCGTGCACTTTGCGTATGGCGAATGCGCTGTCGGCGACGGTCTCGTAGCACTGCCAGAGATCGGACGGCCGGTTGAACCACCCGCTGGGATGGCTCGACGGAATGTCGATGTAGGCGAAGTAGCGCACGCGTGGAAGGAGTTCGGACCGCAGGTAGCCGGCGCAGCGCTGCGCGTCGTCCTCGCCGCAATCGCCGTCCGAGGCCTGAGCCATGTAGACGTTCCAGTCCGGGCCGGCGAAGCGCGTCTCGATGACCTTCTGTGCCAGTTGCAGCGCGGGCATCACCAGCGTGCCGCCGGACTGCGGATCGTGGAAAAAGGTCTTCTCGTCGACCTCCTGCGCGGTCTCGGTGTGGCGAATGAAGACAACCTCGACCGCGTTGTATTTGCGCTCGAGGAACAGGTACAGCAATGCGAAGAAGCGCTTCGCAAGATCCTTCTTGCGCTCGTCCATCGAACCCGAGACATCCATCAGGCACAGCATCACGGCGCGCGTCGCGGGCACGGCCACCGGCTGGCGGGCACGGAAGCGGCGGTCGATCTCTTCCAGAAACGGCAGCTGCCCGCGGCGCGCGCGCAGCTGCGCGATCTCGTCCTCGAGCACGAGACGCCGTTCGGTCTCCGTCGGCTCCAGCCCGGCGAGTTCCCGCTCCAGTTCGGCGAGCTGGCGTGCCAGGCCGCCGCGCAGCGCAATGCGTCGCGCGATCGACATGCGCATCGTCAGCACCGGCGACAGATTGGCCAGCACGCCGTCCTTCGAGTAGCCTGCGCGGCGCGTGTGGATGTAGGTCACATCGCCGATCCGGGTGCGTTCCAGGTTCGGCAGTTCGAGGTCATCGAAGAAGAGCTGCAGGAATTCGTCGCGCGACAGCACGAAGCCGAAGTCGTCGCGGCTTTCGCCTTCACCCGGCTCATTGCCCTGCCCTCCGCCCTCGCCGCCGTCGGGTCGGGCGATCGTGTCGCCCGGCACATACTCATGGTTACCCGGCAGCACGAAGTCGCGGCTGCCGGTCTTGTTGTCGTGGTGAAGGTAGGGCTCTTTCAGCCCGCGGCCCGGAATCGAGATCCGGCTGCCCTTGCCGACGTCGGCGATGCCCCGCTTGCCGATCTCGTCGTCGACCGCCCGCTTGATCTCGTCCTTGAACCGACGGATGAAGCGCTCGCGATTGACCGCACTGCGCCCCGGCGGGTCCGCGCGTCGATCGACAACGCGCATGTAGCGGCTCGGGGCGGGGGAATCGGACACGCCGTCCTCTCGGGCCGCTACGCCTTCACGACTGGGTCGACTTCTTGAAGTGCATGTACCAGTCGACCAGGCGGCGTACCTGCTTTTCGGTGTAGCCGCGCGCGGCCATCCGGTTGACGAAGCTCTTGTGGCGCTCTTCCATTTCCTGCGAGCCCTTGGCCTCGAAGGAGATGATCGGCAGGATGTCCTCGGTCTTGCTGAACATGCGCTTCTCGATCACCACGCGCAGCTTCTCGTAGCTGGTCCAGTGCGGGTTCTTGCCGTGCGCCCGCGCCCGCAGCACGAAGTTGACGACTTCGTTGCGGAAGTCCTTCGGGTTCGAGATGCCGGCCGGCTTCTCGATCTTTTCGAGTTCGTCGTTCAATGCGTCGCGCGAGTACTGCATGCCGGTGTCCGGATCGCGCCAGTCCTCGTCGAGCAGCCACTTGTCGGCGTAGGTCACATAGCGGTCGAACAGGTTCTGGCCATACTCGCCGTACGCATCCAGATACGACATCTGCAGTTCCTTCTCGAGGAACTCCGCAAAGCGCGGCACGATCCATTCCTTGATGTGGCCGCGCAGCCGGCGCTTGAATTCCTCCTGCAGGTCCTCCTTCGACAGGCGATCCTCGAGCACGACCAGCAGGTTGACGGGATCGGCGGCGATTTCGCTCGGGTCGCGGTTGAACGCGGCCGAGATCGTCTTGAACGCCCAGCGTGTGGAAAGGCCCGAGAAGCCCTCCTGCATGCCGGCGTCGTCGCGATACTCCTTCACGCTCTTGCTGCGCGGATCGACATCCTTCAGCGTCTCGCCGTTGTAGGAACGCAGCTTGCTGAAGACGGAAGAGTTCTCCGGTACCGCCAGGCGCGAGAGCACCGAGAACTCGGCCAGCGTGCGCAGCGTCTGCGGCGCGCACGGCGCCTCGGACAGCGTCGAGGACTTCAGCATCTTCTCGTAGATCCGCACTTCCTCGTCGACGCGCAGGCAGTAAGGCACCTTGACCAGGTAGACGCGGTCGATGAAGGCCTCGTTGTCCTTGTTGTTGCGGAACTTCAGCCACTCGGCCTCGTTCGAGTGCGCCATGATGAAGCCGTTGAAGGGCAGCGCCGGCAGCGCCTCGGTGCCCTTGAAGTTGCCTTCCTGCGTGGCGGTGAGGATCGGATTGAGCACCTTGAGCGGTGCCTTGAACATCTCGACGAACTCGACGCAGCGCGCCGAACCCAGGCACAGCGCCCCCGAGTAGCTGTATGCGTCCGGGTCGTCCTGCGCGAACTGCTCCAGCATGCGCAGGTCGACCTTGCCGACGAGAGACGAAATGTCCTGCGTGTTCTCGTCACCCGGCTCGGTCTTGACGATGCCGATCTGGTTCAGCACCGACGGCATGATGCGCACGACCTGGAACTTCGACAGGTCGCCCTTGTATTCCCTGAGGCGCTTGAGCGCCCACGGGCTCGCGATGCCGGTCAGCGCGCGGCGCGGGATGCCGTAGCGGTCTTCCATCTCGGCGCCGAACCGTTCTCGCGGGAAGAGCCCCAGCGGCGACTCGAGCATCGGCGAGAGCCGCCCCGTGACCGTGTCCTTCAGCGTATAGATCGGAAACTGCTCGCACAGCGACTTGATCTTCTCTGCCAGCGACGACTTGCCGCCGCCGACCGGGCCGAGCAGGTACAGCACCTGCTTGCGCTCTTCGAGTCCCTGCGCGGCGTGTAGGAAATACGCGTACAGCGACATTAAGGTTTCTTCCATGCCGTGAAAGTCGGCGAACGCGTCCCAGGTCTGGATGACGCGGTTCTGGAAGATGCGCGAGAGACGCGGATCATCAGCGGTGTTGACAAGCCGGGGCTTGCCAATCGCCTCGAGCACGCACTCGTGCGCGCTGGCATACGCCATGCGGTCGCTCTTGCAGTACCGCAGGAAGTCTTCGACCCCCATCTCTTCATCCAGTGCGCGGACGAAGGACTCGCGGAATGCGGTGAACAGCTCAGTGGGCGCGTTCATCATGACCTCCCCGACCCGTGGGTCAACAACGAAGCAAACGCGACGAACTCAGGGTAGATGACAACCCGCTTGTCTTGATGCTGTTAAAAGAAGAGCAATTGCCCGCCACTGTCGGGGGCTCGATGTCGCTCTTAGGAACAGCGCGGCTTTGCACGCAGCGCAACGGCTGGCCTCAGATCGTTGCTGCGCTTGCGAATGCGGGCAGTTCGTCGTGCTGCAGGCGAAGGGATGACTACTTCAACCGAACGGCCGAGCAAAGCGGCCGGCGCGGCGTTCGCGTTCTGCATGAAATGCGAGAACGGCTGAAAATGTCCCCCGACTTCCGCGGATTGCGCGGTGAGCGGCTGCGGGGCCGCTAGCGTTGCGGGAACAGTCGCTCGCCGTTGCCGTGCGCAATGCGGTCGGCGACCGGCCGCGGCAATTGTCCGAGCCAGGTACGGTAGGTCTCCATCAGCTCGCCATAGACCTGCCAGCGCTGCGGAATCCAGGTGTCCGAGCCGACGATGAAGCGGTCAGGAAACGCTTCGAACAACTGCCGCCACTCCGGTGTCAGCCGGCCGCCGTCGCCCGTGATGCCGTAGCGGTACGAGAGTTCACAGACGAGCCGCGGATGCGCGCGCAGATACGCGCCGACCTTTTCGGTCGGGGTGGAAAAACCCGTGTGCGCCCAGATGATCTTCGCGCGCGGATCATGGCGGTACAGGATTTCGAGCGCGGCGTCGTCCACGTGCGCGTGCAGCCAGAGTTCGTGCCGGCGCGCGAAGTCGACCGTGCGGCGGACCACTTCGCTCGCCGCGGCGTCGCCGCTCAGGTGGAACTCACCGAGCCCGACGTAATAGCCGCGCCTGAATTCTTCTTCGAGCAGCGCCAGCACGGTGGCATCGGTGGACCACGTCTGCACGTCGCTGCGCACGCGGTACGGGCGCAGAAACGGCACCACGCGCACGCCGTCCTTTGCAGCATCGACGAGCGCATGCGTGCCGTCGTTCGGGCGACTGGTCGCCAGGATCGTCGTCACGCCGTTGGCGCGCATCAGCGCGAACGCCTCGGCGACAGGAAAACGGAAGCCGTTTTCCCAGTTCAGGTGCAGGTGGCCGTCGAAGAGCCGGCCGTCGTAACGCGCCGCCGGCTGCGCGCGAACGGTCGCGGCGAGCACGGACAGACCCAATCCGACGTTGAACTCGCGACGGCGCATGCACGGCACTCCACCTTCAAAGCGCGCATCGTGCCATGCGCGCTGCCAGTGCGGTCTGGCGCGTGGCTCAGCAGCCGAGCAGCGGCAGGTCCACGGCCTGCAGGACGCGACCGTCCGCCACCTGAACGAAGCCGACGATTGAATAGCGCGCGGCATCGCCGTCCGCCGGCAACTCCCACTTCATCGGCCCGGGCGTCAGCGGGAGCGGTCCGCTCCAGGCGCGCACGACGCGGTCGTTGCGCAACCGTTCGCCGCGGTTCTCGCCAGCGCGCACGTTCGTTGCCAGTCCGCTGGCGACAAGCGCGAGGTAAAGCCGTGGGTCGCGCGCGCTCGCGAGCGCGACGGCACCGGCGTTCACGGTCACGACCGTTCCAGCCAGCTCCGCGTTCAGCGTGATGCGCACCGCGGCCGGAGCTGCCGAGAGCGCGCGTATCGCGTCATCAAACGAAGCACTCGCGCTCCACTGGGGGAACTCCAGGCCCTGAACGAAGACGCCGGGTGTGTAGAGCGTGCGTGAGCCACCGGCCGCGGAAAGCTCGCGCTGGCGTGCCGTGAACTCGGCGCGTGCGAAGGGGTCTTTCCAGCCGATGTGATCCCAGTAGTTCACATGCAGCGCGATCGGAACGACTCGATCGCGCGGACGGCGCGCATCGAGCCCACTCAGCCAGCGATCCGCCGGCGGGCAACTCGAGCACCCCTGGGAGGTATAGAGCTCGACGAGCACCGCCTGGTGGGCCGGGCTCACGGCGCTGCAGCCGCGTGGTTGCGCCGTCGTGGCCGTGGGCGCGATGGCAGCGACCGCGGCAGCGAGTGTCACGCATGAGAGCTGCGCACGGACCTGCGACCTCATTTCAGGCCCATTAAGGCATCGAGCGACACGCGCCCTGCGCCGCGGCCGGCGAGATAAAGAAGTGCCGTGGCCCACACGAGGTGCGTCGGCCACGCGTCCGGATAGACGAAGATCTGGATCACCGCGGTCATGCCGAGCAGCGCGAGCGCTGAAGCGCGTGTGAGCAACCCGAGGACCAGCAGCATCGGAAACAGATGCTCCGCGTACGCGGCGAGGTGCGCGCCGAGTTCGGGCGGCAATAGCGGCAGCCGGTACTCCTCGGCAAACAGCGCCACGGCGCTGTCACTGACGGTGAGCCAGCCCTCGACCTTCGTACGGCCCGAGAGCCAGAACACGCCGGCGATGCCGAAGCGTGCCGCCAGCGCGAGCACATCATGGCCGATCAGCGAGGTGAGCATTCCGGCGGCGCGGTTGTAGAGCGCGCGTGGTCCGGACACCGAAGGCGGAGCGACAGTCGTGGAAGGCATCATGGTCAGTTGTCCTTGAGAGGTGCCGCCTGCAACTCGGCCAGCGCGCCGGCCTGCAGGAGTTGATTGATCAGCGCGGCGAGATCCACGCCCGCGTCGACGTCGATTGCAGTGGTCGCGGCGCGCGCGATGCTGAGGCCCGCAGCACAGGCCGACAGGAAGGCGGCCCCGGCATGCGGCAGCGCGCCATGGACCACAACGCCGTGCGGCCGCGTCAGCAGGATGCCTTCGCCCCGCCAGTCGATCTGCGAGTCGTGGTCCGCACCGGCCCGGTTGCGGCTCCACAGCGCGCACACGGGGTGCTCATCGCACCAGAGCCAGCGCGCG
>DAOMFI010000120.1:7287-8764 GCA_035429725.1 Burkholderiaceae bacterium
GTTGCGGCTCCACAGCGCGCACACGGGGTGCTCATCGCACCAGAGCCAGCGCGCGGCTGCGTGCGGGCGCAGCGTGACCTGATCCATGTCCTCGAGCGCGATCCGGGCAAGCGCCGCCGGGTCCATGACGGAATCGTCGGCCGCGACGTGGGCCTCGCTCCATAGCCGATCGGCGCGCGCGACGTCTGCCAGGTAAGGAAGCTCCGCCGCCGGCTCGAAGTGCGCCAGGAAGTCGGGGAACGACTGCCCGTACGTCAGCAGTGTCGGCGTGCCCGGCAGCGTGCGCCGCGCGTATACGGCGGCGGCGGCGCGGAACCACTCGTCGCCGACGATGCGTGCGACTGCCGGAAAGTTCGCCTGCAGCGCGTCGATGCAGCCTTTCAGCACCGTATTGCGGTAGACCGCGAAGCCGGGCTGCGCGACAAGGTCGGCTAGCGGTGAAGTTTCCGCGGGGTGTTCCGCGACGAGCGCCTCCGCGAACGCATGCTGGTAGTCAGCGAGTTGCATCATGCGGCCTCCGCAAGGGCACTCTGCAGCACGTCATGGGCCCGCCCGCGCTCGACCAGCAGGTCGGAGAATGACGGCACGTGTTCGTCGCGCTCGATCAGCGTCGGCCGTGCGCCGATGCGGGCGATCAGGCGCTCGTAAAGCGACCACACTGGCGGCGCGATCGGGGCGTCGTGGCTGTCGATCAGGAGCTGCGTACCAAGTACCGGATCCACGCTGTGCCCGGCCAGGTGGACCTCAGTGATCAGTTCCGCGGGCACCGCGTCGATGACCGCTTCGGGCCGGTAGCCGAGGTTGTTCGCGCTGACGTAGACGTTGTTGACATCGAGCAGCAGCGTGCAGCCGCTGCGGCGCGCGATCTCGATCAGAAATTCGAGTTCGTCGAACTCGTGTTCCGCAAACACCAGGTAGTGCGCAGGATTCTCCAGCGCGATCGTCCGGCGCAGCCGGTCCTGGACGACGGCGATGTTGCTGACAATGCGCTGCAAGGCCTGCCGCGTGCGCGGCACCGGCAGCAGGTCGGGCCGATAGACGCCGCCCCAGGTGCTCCACGCCAGGTGCTCGGACACCAGCGCGGGCTGTACGCGATCCACCAGCGCAGCAAGGTGTTCGAGGTGGGCGGTATCGGGCGCGGTGTCGGCGGCAAGCGACATCGCGACGCCGTGCAGCGACAACGGATGCCGCGTGCGGATCGCCTCGAGCCACGCGAGGCGCGGCCCGCCGGCGACCATGTAGTTCTCCGGGTGAACTTCGAACCACAGCCCGGCGGCACGGCAGGCGCGCGCGTCGTCGAAGTGCTGGGGCTTGAGTCCGAGTCCGGCGGTCAGGTCGTGCATGACTTGAAATATCGCTGTGAGGTGCCGCGGCCCGGACATGTTGATGCGATCCGTACCGTTCCAGGCCAGAGCGATCGGGTCCGGGCCGCGGCAACCGCGATCAGCTCTTCATCGGCTCAAGCGAGCCCTTGCCC
>DAOMFI010000121.1:0-8742 GCA_035429725.1 Burkholderiaceae bacterium
CCGCTGCGCTCCTGCGGCCGCGAGCGTGGTGCCGCTTCTGTCGCATGGCTTCGCTCGCGCGCGAAGCGCTCGGGGCGGCCGCCCCGATTGGCAGGTTCGCGCCCCGCCCGCAGGTCGATCGACGGAATGTGTTCCTCGTCCTGCGCAGCATCCGCCTGCAGCGTCTGGTGGACGAGCTTGACGGCGGCCGCAGCGACGTCGAGCGGGTCGAACTCGCTGGCCAGGGCGTCAGTCACGACGCGGTAACTGTCGAGATCGCCTTCTTCGAGCACGCCGCGCAGCGCGCCGCGCGTCATGTCGAGCCGGCGCGCCCGCACGTCCATCGGCGTCGGCACCGTGGCCACGTCGATCTTCTGCTTGGTGAGGTGCTCGATGTTGCGCAGCAGCCGGTGCTCGCGCGGCTCGGCCAGCGTGATCGCCACGCCCTCGCGGCCGGCGCGGCCAGTGCGGCCGATGCGGTGCACGTAGCTCTCGGGCGACGCCGGCACGTTGAAGTTGACAACATGCGACAGTTGCTCGACGTCGAGCCCGCGAGCCGCGACGTCGGTAGCCACCAGCAGGTCGACCTTGCCGCTGCGGACGCGCTTCATCACGCGGTCGCGCTGGTCCTGCGAGAGCCCGCCATGCAGCGCCTCGACCTGATAGCCGCGGCCACGCAGCTTTTCGGCGAGTTCGTCGACCTCGGTGCGCGTGCGTGCGAAGACCAGCGCCAATGCCGGCGACTCGAGGTCCAGAACGCGTCCGAGCGCCGCAATCTTGTGCGCGCGCTGCACGATGTAGGCGGTCTGGCGTACGCGCGGCAGCGTTCCTTTTTCCGCCTTCTCGAGCGCGATCAGTACGCGCACCGGGTCGCGCAGGTGCTTGTCGGCAATGGCCGCGATGCGCGGCGGCAGCGTGGCCGAGAACAGCGCCGTCTGCCGTTGCGCGGGCGCGGCATCGAGGATCAGTTCGATGTCTTCGGCAAAGCCCATGTCGAGCATCTCGTCGGCTTCATCCAGCACGACGGCGGTCAGCGTGCCCAGATTCAGCGTGCCGCGGCGGATGTGGTCGAGCGCGCGGCCCGGCGTGGCCACGACGACGTGCACGCCCCGCTTCAGAGCCTGCGCCTGGCGTCCGAATTCCGCCCCGCCATAGATCGGCAGCACCACGGCGCCGAGCTTGGCGCCGTAGCTGTGCAGTGCTTCGGCCACCTGGATTGCGAGCTCGCGCGTCGGCACCAGCACCAGCGCGGCCGGATGCGTGGTCTTGCGACGATCGGCCAGCACCCGCTGCAGCAACGGCAGCGCGAACGCCCCGGTCTTGCCGGTGCCGGTCGCGGCCTGGCCGAGCAGGTCGCGACCTTCGAGCAATGGCGGAATCGCCTGGCTCTGGATCGGGGTGGGTTCTTCGTAGCCGAGGCCGGTGAGGACCTGCGCGAGTTCTTTTGTGAGGCCGAGATCGACAAAGGGGCTTTTCATTGGCGCAGCGTAGCAGCGGGACCGGGATGCGCCGACGAAACGAGTGTCTCCTCTAAGCTGTGCGTGGCAGCCGTCCGGTCAAGCCCCGTGACGGTGCAGCGGCAGCGCCGCCTGCAAATGACCTTCATCAGCAAAATGTCGGCAGCCGATTGCTAGGCTCCCGTGCGTCCGACCCCTGACCAGACGAGCATTCCGTGCCCAACACCCTTCTTCTGTACTCCACCAACTACGGCCTGTCGAAGAGCATTTGCGAACGTATTCAGGCGAGCCTGCAACGCAAGGGCGAGCGTGCCGAGGTCGCGCCGCTGGTTGGGCATACGGTTGACCCGCAGACGTTCGATGCGATCGTCATCGGCGCCAGCATCCGGCACGGCAAACACAGCCCGGCCGTGCTGGAGTTCATTCGCGCCCACCGCGCGCTGCTGGAGTCGAAGCCGAGCGCGCTTTTTTCGGTCAACCTGGTGGCACGCAAGCCGCTGAAGAACACGCCGCAGACCAACCCCTATCTAAAGCGGCTGGTCGCGCAATCGCCATGGAAGCCGAAGCTGCTTGGCGTCTTTGCCGGCGAGCTCGACTACTCCCGCTACGGGCCGGTCGACAAGCACATGATGCGGCTCGTCATGTGGATCAACAAAGGCCCGACTGACTTCGCAACCAAGGTGCAATTCACCAACTGGGACGAGGTCGAGCGCTTCGCCGGTCAGGTCGCGCAGCTGGTCGCGGGCCGCAGCGCCTAGGGTCCAAGAGGCCGATGCGCGCACTGCTGGATCGCCTCGCCAATCCACTGCACGTCGTCATCGCGCTGGCGTGCAGCTGGCTGGTCATCAGCAGCCCCTGGCTCGGCATGTACCACCGGCTGCCCGAGCCGCCTGGCCTCGTCAACGGAAGTCATGTCGTGCTCGGACTGGCCATGCTGCCGCTCGGTCTGGTCTACGCCGCGTCCTGCGCTCTGGGCGGACGCTGGCGCCTTTACTTTCCCTGGCTCGGCGGACAGGCGGCTGCGGTGGGCCGCGACCTCGCCGGCATCCTGCGGGGTGAGCGCCCCGGCAGCGAAGGAGGCGGACTTTTCGCCGCGATCGAAGGCCTGCTGCTGCTCGCGTTTCTGGCCGCAGCCGCGAGTGGCGCCGCGTGGTTTTTCTTCCAAGGCGGCGATACCGCCGTGCTCTGGCGCGGTCTGCACAGCATCGCAGCGCGCTGTTGCGCGGTGCTGCTGTTGCTGCACGTCGTCGCCGTGTCGCTGCACCTGCTGGACCTCGTCCGCGACTGACCCGCGACGCACGAGGCGGCCCGCCCGCTCCCGGATCGAACGTCCGGATTAAGCCGTTCAGTTTTACAAAAGCAAGGCCTTGCGCACTATCGTGCAACTCATGACTTGGCGGCTGCGCGCGCGATTGACATTCGACTTGCGCCGGACCATGCGGCTGTTGGCAGCGTCGAAGCGAGGACGAGGATCGTGGCGATGCTCTTGCTGCCGATGGCACGGGGTGGACGGCGCGACCTTCAGCGCGAGCGTACGAAGCAGTCGCTGATGAGTGCGACGTCATCGTCACGAGCGGAGACGCGCCGCGCTTGAGCACCGATGAGGCGTGAAATGAAACCATCGATGAAGGGGCCCGGTGGGCTCGCACTGGCGGCCGCCGGGCTGCTCTGCTTCAACCTGTGGACGCCCGGGCATGCCCAGGGTGTGAAGAAGGGCCAGCCGGTCCCAGAGATCTACACCGGCCTCATCGTCAAGTACAAGGCGGCGTCGCCGACAAAGGCAACGGCCACCAGCGCGACAACGATGCGCGCGGTGGAAGAGCGCGCGCGGGTGCGGATAGCCGCTGCGCGCCGCGGTGCGCTGGATGTCACGGTGTACCGTTTCGACAAGGCCACCTCGGCGGCCGATGCGCGCGCGGCGGCGGCGCGACTGGCGCTCGATCCGCAGATCGAGTACGCCGTGCCTGACCAGATCATGCACGCGATGCAAACGACGCCGAACGACACCGATTACGCGGCCAGCCAATGGACGCTGCAGGCGCCGCCCGCGGTCGTCGGTGGCGCGAATCTGCCGTTGGCCTGGCAGCGTACGACCGGGTCGAATGCCGTCGTCGTTGCGGTGCTCGACACCGGCATACGCCCCGGTCACCCGGATCTCGCCGGTCGCCTGCTGAGCGGCTACGACTTCATCAGCAGTGATGCCTACGCGGCGCTGAACTATCCCCCCAACTGGAACGCCGCCGACGGCGGCGGCCGCGATGCCGACCCGACCGACCCGGGCGACTTCCTCGACGACACCTTGCTGGCGCAGCTGCCGCCCAACCACGGCCTGCAGGCGCGGCCGAGTTCGTGGCACGGCACGCATGTGGCCGGCACGATCGGCGCCGCGAGCAACAACGCCGTCGGCATCACCGGCGTCGACTGGAGCGCGCGCATCCTGCCGGTAAGGGTGCTCGGCCGCAACGGCGGAGCGATGTCGGATGTCATCGATGGCATCGCCTGGGCCGCCGGGCTCGCGGTGCCGGGCGTGCCCGCGAATGCCAATCCGGCGCGGGTCATCAACATCAGCCTGGGTGCGTCCGGTGTCTGCAGCGCCGCTTATCAGGATGTCATCAACCGCGTCCGTGCCGCGGGCGCCATTCTCGTGGCGCCTGCCGGCAACGACGGTGCGCTGGTGGCATCACAGCCGGCCAACTGCGAGGGCGTCATCGCGGTCACGGCGCACGCACGCGACGGCGACAACGCCAGCTATTCCAACGTCGGCTCGCAGGTAGCGCTCAGCGCGCCCGGCGGCGGCTGCGGGGCCCTGGCGCTGATCGATCTCGCGGGCGCGCAGGAAACCTTCAACCAGTCCTGCGCCGGCTGCCACTCGATCGATTCGCTGCGGCAGCAGATCACGCGACGGGCGCCGGCCGGACTGACCTTTGCAAAATCGCGCGCCGCGCTCAATTCGGCTCTGATGGGCGTCGATCTCGATGGGCAGGACACGGGCGACATGGCGGCGCTGGCAGTGACACTCAACAACACGGCGCGCAACAACCTCGCCGGCGCCATTTCGCAGATCGCCTGCACCGGCCCGACGGACCGCGTGTTCTCGACGCTCAACCTCGGAACGACGACACCCGCGATGGAAGGCTACGGCACCAAGGTCGGCACGAGCAATGCGGCAGCGCATGTCAGCGGCACGGTCGCGCTGCTGCTGGCGCTCGCTCCGCGCCTGACGGCCGACGAAGTCAAGTCGGTCCTGCAGACCACGGCGCGCCCGCATCCCAAGGACACCTACTGCGCGATGGGAGGCACCGGCTGCGGTTCCGGCCTGCTCGATGCTAACGCCGCAGTTCAGCACGTCGTGACGAATCGGCCGACCGTGACGGCAACACTGCAGCCCGCGGCGGCGGGCGTACGGCCGGGGTCCACGTTCACGCTCGTCGGCGACGTCAAGGCGGGCGGCGGCCGCATGCCGGCGACCGCAGGCATGAGCTGGCGCCAGACCTCAGGCCCCGCAGTGACGATCCCCGCCGGCAGCGGTGCGTCGGTCACACTGACGGCACCGACGATGACCGGCATCCTGACGTTCGAGTATGCCGCGGCCGACTCGGCTGGCTATGCCGGCACGGCGGCGGTGGCGGTGACGGTCAACGCCGGGCCGACGCTGCTTCCGGTCGCCGCCGGCAATGTGACAGCGAACCAGCCGATTTCCGGTTCGGTCCGCGGCAGCGACCCGGAGTCCGACACCATCACCTACGTGCTGGTGGCCGGCCCGCCGGGGCTGACGGTCAACGCGAACACCGGCGCGTGGTCCTGGACACCGACTTCGGCCGGCAGCTTCGGTGTGACGATCATGCCGGCCGATGCCTACGGCAATGGCACACCGGTCAATTTCACGATCACGGTCGCGGCTGATCCGAATGCAAAGGACGGCGGCGGCGGCGCATTGCCGTGGTGGCTTGCGCTGTTGCTGCTCGCGCTTGCGGGCGTGCGCGCAACCCGGCTCGGTCTCCCGCGGCGCACCTGACGCGCATAAGTGGCGCGACCGGCCGCGGCCTCCGGTCGAGCGCGCTCAGTTGACTGACCCTGCACGTGTGACCGTGCAGCGGACGCTCGCCACTGGAAGCCCGTGCGCAGCGGATTCCGGCCAGCGCCCGGCGTTGATGACGTAAGCGCGGGACCGCTGCACAGCTTGCCGCTGGCATGCGAAGAGGGCATGCTCCCCGGCTTCCTCAGGCGCTGCGATGACCGTTCGTCTGACACTGTTCGGCACGCCGACCATCGCCTTCGGCGGCCAATCGATCGCGCTCCGGCTCGAGCGGCGCACCCAGCTGCTTGTCTATCTTGCGCTGAAGCGCAGCTGGGTGGCGCGGGCAGAGCTGGCTGCGCTGCTGTGGCCCGACCAGGACAGCAGGCTTGCCAACACCAACCTGCGCAAGGCGCTCTTCCGGCTGCAGGGCTTGCCGGGTGCCGGAGGAATCGAGGTGCAGGCCGGCGCCTTGCGTTTCGAGGCGCGCACCGACGTACACGACTTCGAAACAGCCTTGCGGGAGCTGCGCTTTGCCGATGCGCTGGCGCTGCACCAAAGCGACCTGCTGGTCGGCTTCGACGACGACAGCAACGAGGCCTGGTCACGCTGGATGCACTTCGAGCGCGATCGCCTGCGCTCGGCCTGGCGCGCGGCCGCTGCGCAGCACCTTGGCGGCGAGGTGGCTGGGACCGAGGCCGTCGACCTCGCGGCGCGACTGCTCGACGCCGATCCGCTCGATGAATCGGCGCTAAGACTGTACGTCGATTGGCTCGTGCGGTCCGGGCAGGTCGCGCGGGCGCGTCAGGCCTACAACGCATTCGTCGAGAGGCTGCGCGATGAGCTTGGCCTGGAGCCCGGAGCCGAGCTGCGGTCGCTGCAGAGCGTGTTGAACACGGCGTCCACGGTTGTCGTGCGCGTGCCGGAGGCGAAGGTCACCTCCGTGGACGAAGGCTTCGTGGGTCGCGTCGTCGAGCTGCGCCGGATTGCCGCACTGATGACGCAGGACGACTGCCGGCTGCTTTGCATCATCGGCCCGGGCGGCATCGGCAAGACGAGTCTCGCGCGCCGCGCGATGGAGCAACTGGCTCCCGCCTTCGCAGACGGCGCGGTCTTCGTTCCGCTCGACGATCTCGCTGCGGCCGAAGAACTGGGCGGCCGCATCGCGCATGAACTCGACATTGCGCTCAAGGGCGCCGCCGATCCGATGGAACAGGTCGCGGCCGCGCTGGCAGGACGCCACATGCTGCTGGTGCTCGACAACTTCGAGCAACTGGTCGAAGGCGCGCGGCGGCTCGAAGTGCTGCTGGGGGCCTGTCCGCGCCTCAAGCTCATCGTCACCTCACGTGTGCGGCTGGCGCTGGCGAGCGAGTGGCTGCTGCCGCTCGATGGGCTGGCGTGTCCCGAAGACGAGGACCAGGATCGCCTCGAAGCGTTCGATGCGGCACGCCTGTTCATGCGTGCCGCTCGCCGCGTGCACCCGGATCTGATGGCGACGGCCGAAGCGTCCGCCATCGTCGAAATCTGTCGTCTGGTCGAAGGCCTGCCACTGGCGCTCGAACTGGCCGCGTCCTGGACGCGCGTGCTGTCGTGCAGAGAAATCGCCACTGAGCTAAAGCACGGAATCGAACTTCTGCGGGCGGCGGACGGTGCCCATGCGACACGGCACTCGAGCATCGAGGCCGTGTTCGATCAGTCCTGGCGGATGCTCACGCCGAGCGAGCGTGAAGTGCTGGCGCGACTTTCCGTGTTCCGGGGCGGATTCTCGGTCGGCGCGGCGCGGGACGTCACCGGCGCATCCTTGCCTGTGCTCGGAGCATTGACGGACAAGTCACTGTTGCACAGAGACAGCACTCGACTGACCCTGCACCCGCTGGTGCAGCAACTTGCGGCAGCGCGACTGGCGGAGGATCCCCAACGAGCTGCGACCGAGCAGGCACACGCGCATCACTTTCATGACTTCCTGCATCAATTGCGCCGTCCTGTAGAAAACGGCGAGCGGGACGCGCTGCGACAGCTTGACGCAGAGTTCGAAAACTGTCGCCTGGCCTGGCGTTGGGCAACGGCTCATCGGGCGAAGCCGGCTCTCGCGTCGAGCGTTTATGCACTCGAACGGTACTGCGACCACCGCAGTCGTCTGGAGGAGGGGTTGTCACTGTTGCGCGACGCCTTGGCATGCTTGCCGGAACCCGACGACTCGAAGCTCAAGGCGCTGCTACTTGGAAAGGCGGCACACTTCGAGTATCGCCTGCATCACTATGCGGATGCCATTGCTATGGCGATGAAGGGGCTGCAGATCGCTGTGGACAAGCGCGACGTGGACGCCCGTGCCCAGTGCCTGAAGGTTCTGGGCGTCTGCCAGCTGAGGCTCGGAAAGCCTCGGGACGCCAAGCGATACTTCGAAGAGGCTCTGAAGCTGGTGCCTGAATGCTCGGAAGTCCGTCTTCGAGCGGGCATGTTGACCGGACTTGCGTTGGTTCAGAAGATGCTCGGAGACTACGAGCACTCCCAGCGTCTGTCGCTCGAAGCGCTGGGGGAGGATCGACGACTGGGCGATACGGCAGGCGAAGCTCTGTCGCTGAACAATCTGGCGGCGTTGCATATCGAGAGAGAGCAGTACCCCCTGGCCGGTGAATACCTGAAGTCGGCGCTCGCCTTGTGCGACCGGCACGGATATGCCGAAACGGCTGGCGCCGTCCTGGCGAATCTGACCGCCATTAGCCTGAAGCTGGGTGATCACGACGCGGCGCGCGCCTATGGCGCGCGCGCTCTTGAGCAGGCTCATTCCGCGGGCAACCGCTTCGTGATCGCGTATCTGCGGTTTCAGCTCTGCCGCCTCGCCGTGGCCCATGGCGACCTCGATGCGGCCCGCGTCGAGATAAGGGCCGGTGTGGAACTTGCGTTGGCGGTGGGCCGGCCGACGCTGCTGATCGACAGTCTGGCCTGCCTTGCGGAGATCCTCGCTGCCCAGGGCGAGGCCGGTTGCGCACGCGCCATCGCGAACTTTGCTTCCAATCATCCCCTGGCCGCGCCGCCTGAAAGAGATGAGTTTCAAAGGATGCTGGCCCGCTTTCCGGCCGCCGAGCAAGCAGAGCGGCCATGGCCCGGTCTTACGCTCGAAGAAGTCGTACACCTCATCGCCATCGAATCCGAAATTGCCTACGCGCCGCTGATTGCTGTCCTGCGCGGCGGCGCCTAGCCTCGCGCCGGCCTTGCGTGCCGGCGCCGGCAACGGGCCGCGGAACGCGAGGAACGCCCGCGGAACGCACCCCTGCGTACGGTTCGCCCCTT
>DAOMFI010000122.1:0-8716 GCA_035429725.1 Burkholderiaceae bacterium
ATGGAAAAAAGGTATCACGCCGCCCGCGGCACGGGGGCTCGAAGTGCGGCAAAAAGGCACAAGCCCGTGCACCGCGCAGGGGCACGGCGCGGCTTGGTCCGTCGTGGTGCCGGCCGCTCACGCCCTCACGGTATGACCTTCGTCGTAGAAACCCTCGCGCGCGCATCGCACTTGCTGCCGCTCCAACGGTCAGTGATAGAGTGATTGCGAAGGTCCGGCGCACCTGACTTTGGCCGGGCTCCCGACAAAAGGTTCTGCGAGGACCGTCGATGCGTTTCCTGTGGCCGGAGATGCTCTGGCTGCTCTTGCTGGTTCCCGTGCTGGTCGCCGCCTACATCGCGGCGCTGCGACGGCGCAAGCGGCTGGCTGTGCGTTACGCCAGCCTCACGCTCGTGCGCGAGGCGCTCGGTCCGGGCCATCGCGTCCGTCGCCACATTCCGCCGCTGCTGCTGCTGTTTGCCGTGACGGCCGCCATTTTCGCGCTGGCCAGGCCCTCGGCGTCGGTGGTGCTGCCGTCGCAATACATGACGATCGCGATGGCCATGGACGTCTCGCTCAGCATGCGCGCCACCGACGTCGAGCCGAGCCGCCTGGTGGCTGCGCAGAATGCCGCCAAGGCTTTCATCGACGAACTGCCGCCGACGGTGCGCCTCGGCATCGTCTCGTTCGCCGGCACTGCCGCGGTTGTGCAGACGCCGACCGAGAACAAGGCCGACATGACGGCAGCGATCGACCGGTTCCAGTTGCAGCGCGCGACCGCCACCGGCAGCGGCCTCATTCTCGCGCTCGGGCTGCTGTTTCCGGACGACGGGCTCGATCTCGAGTCGGTGGCGATGTCGATGCGGCATGCCGGCGTTTCGCTCGACGCCTCGCGCAAGGGCGAGGCGGAGCGGCCGACGCGCGAGCCGGTCGCGCCGGGCTCTTATACGTCGGGCGTGATCATCCTGCTCTCCGACGGGCGGCGCACGACGGGGCCCGATCCGATCGCCATCGCCAAGATGGCTGCCGACCGCGGCGTGCGCGTCTACACCGTGGGCTTCGGCACGCTGCAGGGCACGACGATCGGCTTCGAGGACTATCAGATCTACGTGCGGCTCGACGAGGAGACGCTGAAAGCGATTGCCAAGGTCACTGGCGGTGAATACTTCCACGCCGGCACGGCCGCGGACCTGAGGACTGTCTACCAGAACCTGAACGCGAAGCTGGCGATGGAACGGCAGCAGACCGAGGTCGGCGCGCTGTTCAGCGGGCTTGCGGCCTTCTTCGCGCTGCTGGCGGCCGTTCTTTCGGTGTGGTGGTTCCACCGCACTGCGGCGCCGGCTGCCGCCGGGCGCGCCGCCCAGGCCGAGCCCGCGCGGCGCTGACCGCGCCCTTCCGCCGCAGGTTTGCGCCCCGCGTCGGTTGTATACTCCCCCCGGTATCCGGGTGCGACGAAGCCGGGGCGATGTCGGCCCGGGCGTCCCCCCACTTCCCCTGGAGGTTGTTCATGAAACGTTGGTTGCTGGGCATTGCGCTGTCGCTGGCCACCGCCGGCGCGATGGCGCAGACGATCGTCGATGTCGACTTTGTGAAGCAGGCCGTGGCACGCGGCGCGCTGCTGTGGGACGCGCGCGACGAGGCGGCATTCGCCAAGGGCCACATCCCCGGCGCCGTCAACATCGGCGATCCGACGCTGACGCTGCGCGATGCGCAGACCGAGGATTACCTGCCGACGGCGGACATCGAGAAGCTCCTGGGCGCCGCCGGCCTCGATCCGGCGCGCGAGATCATTGTCTACGGCGACCGCGGCCTGCCGTCGGTGTACTTCGGGCAGCTCACGCTGCGCTACTTTGGGGCCAAGAACGCACGTGTGTTTCACGACGGCATCGAAGGCTGGCGCGCCGCGGGCCAGCCGGTCGCGACGGCGCCTGTCAAGCCCAAGGCGGTCCCGCTGAAGCTCACGCCGCAGCCCGGCGTCGTCGTGGCGTCGAGGGAAGTCGTGGCGGCGCTGAAGCGGCCGGACGTGCAGTTCCTTGATGTGCGCACGGTCAAGGAGTTCAAGGGCGATGACATCCGTGCGATTCGCGGCGGGCACATCCCGGCCGCAATCAACGTGCCGTTCGAACAGAACTGGGTCGACCCCGACACGCGCAGCAAGCTGCGCGCCGGCACGGTGAAGGACAGCTCCGGGATGGCGCTGAAGCCGCGCGCCGAATTGGCGAAGGTCTACGAGAAGCTCGACCCGGCCAAGGAGATCATCGTTTACTGCCAGAGCGGCAACCGCGCGGCACAGAGCGCGGCGGTGCTGGCCGAGCTGGGCTACAAGAACGTCAAGGTCTACGACTCGTCGTGGCTCGGCTACTCGAGCTGGCTGAGCGCTCCCGCGGAGGACGAGGTCTGGACCAACTTCGGCTCGCTGCCTGCGACGATCAAGGGACTCGAGAACCGCTTCGGCGAGCTCGAGCGTGCGGCGACGAAGGCGCGCTGAGCGCAGACCCGCCAACCGGGCTTCACGGAGAACGGCTGGAGCGCGCTGCGCGTCCGGCCGTTTTCATTGGCGGCAGGCGTGAGGCGGGCGGGCCGAACGGCCGGGCCGCCGAACTCGCCATGGAAGTGCAGTAGAGCGAGTTCGTCGAACTGTTTGGCGTCCTTGCCCTCGCGCATTTGCCCGGTTGGCTGCGTCGCTGAAGGAGCGTTTCCTGCGGCGACCGGACGCGGCGCCGCGGCGCTCCCGAAGGCTGCCGCGTCACCGAGCGTCTGCGCTCCGCGCTGCTCCAGTACAGTGCACGCGTGGTTTCACCTGCCTCCCGACTGGTGCTCGGCCTCGCCGCCGTCCTGCTTGCGCCGCTCTTCGCGCGCGCGGCGGAAACCCCTCGACCCAAGGCGCCGGTAAACGCGGACGAGACCGCGCAGGTCCTCGTCATCACCGGCAGCGATCCTTACCTGCCGGCGTTCGTTGCGATCGATGCGGCGATGCGCGAGGCGGTGGCGCGCCGGACCGGGCGCCGCGTGCAGTGGATGTACGAATCCATTGACGCCCTTCGGTTCGGGTCGAACCTCGGCCCACAGTTTGCCGAGGTCCTTGCGCGGAAGTATCAGGGGATCCGCATCGATGCCGTCGTGATCGTCACTGAGCCGGCCGCCACTTTCTATCTGCAGCACGGCCGGACGCTATGGCCAAGCGCACCCGTGATCATCAACTCGGTCTCGCCGAACTTTGCGCGCGGACTGCCTGCCGATGCCGGGGTCGTCGCGCTGCCTGTCGAGATCGACTACGCGGGCACTTTGCGCACCGCTTTCGCGCTGCAACCGAAGGCGCGGCGTGTCCTGGTGATCGTCGGATCCTCGGCCTTCGACCAGCAGCAGCTCGCCATCGCCCGCCCGGCTCTGGCGCAGTTCGCCGGTCGCGCAGACGTCGAGTTCCTGATCGGCCACGACCTGCGCGCCGTGAGGGATCGACTCTCGGGCGAGTCCCTGGAGTCGATTGCGCTGTATCTCACCTCGTTCATGGACGCGGGTGGCCGCGTCTACGTGCCGAGAGACTTTCTGCAGCAGATCGCGGAGGTTGCGCGCACGCCCTTGTACGGCGCCATCGACACGTTCATGGGCAGCGGAGTGGCGGCGGGGTCGATCGAACCGTTCCGCATGCGTGGCGACCTGACCGGACAGCTGCTGCTGCGGGCGCTGGCCGGCGAGCGTCGCGTCGCCCCCGCCGTGCTGCCGGCGCCGGCTTCGTCCTGTGTCGCCGACGCCCGCCAGTTGAGCCGCTTCGGCCTCAACCGGCGCGCCCTGCCCGACGGATGCGACATTCGCTACCTCGAACCCAGCTTCCTGCAGCGCTACTGGTGGCAGACGCTGCTGGTGGCGTTGGCGCTCGGCGCCCAGTCCGCGCTCATTGCCGCACTGCTGCTACAGCGCGGGCGCCGGCGTGCTGCCGAGCTCGGCCTTGCCGCGCAGCGCGTGCAACTGCTGCATGCGTCGCGGCTGGCTGTAGCCGGCGAGCTGACGGCCTCGATCGCGCACGAGATCAACCAGCCGCTGGGCGCGATCCTCAGCAATGCCGATGCCGCCGAGATGCTGGTGCAGTCCGGGCGGCTTGAGCGCGACGAACTGCTGCAGATCCTGGCCGACATCAAGCGCGACGACCTGCGGGCGAGCGAGGTGATCAAGCGGCTGCGCGCCCTGCTTGCAAGGCACGACGTGGAACGCCAGCGCATTGACGTGCATCGCGTCATCGGTGATAGCGCGACGATCCTCGGCGCCGAGGCTCGCCGGCGCGCGGTCATCGTCGAGACCGCGCTTGACGCACGTTCGTCCCGTGTCATCGCCGACCCGATCCAGCTGCAGCAGATCGTCATCAACCTGGTGATCAACGCCTTCGATGCCAGCGCCGACCGGCCGGCCGGTGAGCGGCGCGTGCGGGTGTCGACGGCTGACGCGCCGGACGGCGTGCAGATCCGGGTGCGCGACTTCGGACACGGCATTGCACGCAAGGACCTGCCGCGTCTCTTCGATTCGTTCTTCACGACCAAGGCGAGCGGCATGGGGCTGGGCCTGTCGATCGCCCGCTCGATCGTGGAGGCGCACGGCGGTACGATCACCGCATCCAATTGCGGGGTGGGCGCCGAGTTCTGCGTGACGCTGCCGGTCGCGTCCGATCCGGCAGACGCATCGACCGACGAACCGGAGACGTCGTGACCGTCGAGGCTGTCATTCATGTCGTCGATGACGACGAGTCGCTGCGGACCGCGCTGCAACGGCAGCTGGCGGCGGCGGGACATCACGTACGAACCTATGCCTCGGCCGGCGAGTTCCTGCTCGCGCCGCCGCCTGACGGTCCAGGCTGCCTGCTGCTCGACCTGTCGATGCCGGGGCCGTCGGGTCTTGAGTTGCAGGATGCCCTCGGGCGACACGGCGTGCGCCTCCCGGTGATCTTCCTCACCGGGCACGGCGATCTCGCCGCCGGCGTGCGTGCGATGAAGGCCGGCGCCGTCGACTTCCTCACCAAGCCGGTCGAACGCGAGACGCTGCTCGACGCGATTGGACGCGCGCTCAAGACGGACGCCGCACGGCGCGCGAGCCGCAACTCTGATGCGCAGCTGCGCGCACGGTTCGCGCAGCTGACGCCGCGCGAGCGCGAAGTCTTCGAGCTGGTCGTGGCCGGCTTGCTCAACAAGCAGATCGCGGACCGGCTCGGCATCGGCGAGCGGACCGTCAAAGCCCAGCGCGCGCAGGTGATGGCCAAGCTTGATGCAGCCAACGCCGCGGAACTCGGCCGGATCGCCGCCGCACTGCACGGCGCCTTCTGAGCGCGCGCGGCGGGCTGCCGCGTCTGCACCAAAGGGCAGCGCGGTCTGCCCGCCGGATCGATGCGTGCGCCGCCGCGCACGCGCACGATGGCTCCGTGAATTCGCCCGCACCCACGTCGCCGGACGTTATCGACCGGCAAGGACGTGTCGTTATCCTCGTTGAGGACGACACGGGTCTGCGCCGCGCGCTCGAACGGCTGTTGCGGGCCTCGGGCTTCGACACCAAGGCATTCTCCAGTGCGGAAGACGCGCTGGTGATCTTCGCTCAGGAAGCGGTGGACTGTCTGGTTGTCGACCTGAACCTGCCGGCGATGTCGGGCCTCGACCTGATCGACCGACTGCGGGAGCGTCACATCGAAGTGCCGGCCGTCGTCATCAGTGCGCAGGATGGAGCGAGTGTCCGCTCTGCCGCGCGCAGCCGGGGCGCGTCGTGCTTCATGGCCAAGCCTTTTCTCGGCAGCACGTTGATCCGTGTGCTCGACGGTTTGTGCGTGGGTTAGCACTCAAGGACCGGCGCGTTCACCCGCCGCGACGTGCCGCTGCGCCGCTCCGGCGGAGCTGCGATACCGGACCGACGCGCCGCGGCCGCCGCGCTGGTGACAATCGATCCAGTAAAGTTGCCGGCACCTGTCTTTCTTCTTTCACCCTGCAAGGAGCCATCGAACCATGACCCCGAAACTCGCCGCCGAATTCCTGGGCACCTTCTGGCTGGTGCTCGGCGGCTGCGGCAGCGCGGTGCTGGCGGCAGCCTTCCCCGAAGTCGGCATCGGCCTCACCGGCGTGTCGCTGGCCTTCGGCCTGACGGTACTGACCGGCGCCTACGCGCTCGGACCGATCTCCGGCGGCCACTTCAACCCCGCGGTGTCGCTCGGGCTGTGGGCCGGCGGGCGCTTTCCTTCATCGCAACTCGTGCCGTACATCGTCGCGCAGGTCATCGGCGCTGTCGTTGCGGCCGGCGTGCTCTACCTGATCGCCAGCGGCAAGGCGGGCTTCGACCTGAAGGCAGGCTTCGCGTCCAACGGCTTCGGCGAACATTCGCCCGGCAAGTACAGCTTCGGCGCGGCCGCGGTCACGGAAGTCGTGATGACGTTCATGTTCCTGATCGTCATCCTCGGCGCGACGCACAAGCGGGCGCCGGTCGGCTTCGCCGGTCTTGCGATCGGCCTTGCGCTGACGCTGATCCATCTGATCAGCATTCCGGTGACCAACACCTCGGTCAATCCGGCGCGCAGCACGGGACCGGCGCTGTTTGTCGGAGGCTGGGCGCTCGAGCAGCTCTGGCTGTTCTGGGTCGCGCCGATCGTCGGCGCGATTGGTGCAGGCTGGTTCTCGCGCGCGCTCTTCGACTCCGCCGAGGAGCCGCAGGTCTCGGGCCGGTAGTTCATCCCTGGCTCGACGCACGCGGCGGACGGCACGGTCCCGCCGCGTGGCGCGGTCGCCCGGTCTCCCGGGTAGCCGGGTCTCCGCGCGATCCAACACGGGCGCGCTTCGGAGCGTCGCATTTCACCAAAGGGCAATCCGGCCAGCCCCCGCTGACGATGTCCTCCGGCACGGGATGGGCAACGATGGCGCCACGCCACCGAGGCGGGCCACTGCCATCCAAATCAAGGCCAGAGGAACGACATGACACTGATCAGACTTGCCGTGCTGCTGCTTGCCCTGATGTTCACCTCGACGGGATGGGCCCAGGCACCGGCCCGCAAGCCGAACATCCTCGTCATCTGGGGTGACGACATCGGCCAGTTCAACATCAGCGCCTACAACATGGGCATGATGGGCTACAAGACGCCCAACATCGACAGCATCGCGAAGCAGGGGGCGATCTTCACCGACTGGTACGGCCAGCAGAGTTGCACCGCCGGCCGCGCCGCCTTCATCACCGGGCAGTCGCCGATCCGCACGGGCCTGACCAAAGTCGGCCTGCCGGGCGCGCCCGAGGGCATGAGGAAGGAAGACCCGACGATCGCGACACTTCTGCGCGCGCAGGGCTACATGACCGGGCAGTTCGGCAAGAACCACCTCGGCGACCGCGACGAGATGTTGCCCACGAATCACGGCTTCGACGAGTTCTTCGGCAACCTCTATCACCTGAATGCGGAAGAGGAGCCCGAGTATCCGGACTATCCGAAGAATCCCGAGTTCAAGAAGAAGTTCGGTCCGCGCGGCGTCATCCACAGCTTCGCCGACGGTCGCATGACCGACACCGGCCCGCTGACGCGCAAGCGGATGGAGACGATCGACGAGGAAGTGACCGCCAAGACGCTCGACTTCATGACGCGCGCCCAGAAGGCCAACAAACCCTTCTTCATCTGGTGGAACTCGACGCGGATGCACATCTTCACGCACCTGAAGAAGGAGTCCGACGGCAAGACGGGCCAGGGCATTTATGCCGACGGCATGGTCGAGCATGACGGCCAGATCGGACAGCTTCTGGCGAAGCTGAAGGAACTCGGCCTCGAAGAGAACACGATCATCATGTACTCGACCGACAACGGCGCCGAGACCTTCACCTGGCCCGATGGCGGCACGACGATGTTCCGCGGCGAGAAGAACACCAACTGGGAGGGCGGCTACCGCGTGCCCGCGATGATCAAGTGGCCCGGTGTCATCAAGCCCGGTACGGTGATCAACGACATCTGCGCACACGAGGACATGCTGCTGACGCTGGTCAATGCCGCCGGCGGCAAGGACGTCGCCGCCACGCTGAAGAAGGGCGCCACGATCGGCGGCCGCAGCTACAAGGTGCATCTCGACGGCTACGACCTCGGGCCGGCGCTGCGCGGCGAGACGAAGGAGTGGCCGCGCAAGGAGTTCATCTACTGGACCGACGACGGCAGCGTCGCCGCACTGCGCTACGGCGACCTGAAGGTTACGTTCCTCGAGCAGGAAGGACACGGCCTGCGCGTCTGGCAGGATCCGTTCAAGGTGCTGCGCGCGCCGCTGTTGACCAATCTGCGCATGGATCCGTTCGAGCGCGCCGAGTCCGAGCACGCGATGGGCTACCAGCGCTGGTACGTTGAGCATATGTGGGCCTTTGCGCCGGCCGGAGCGTTTGTGGCGAACTGGTTGCAGAGCTTCAAGGACTTCCCGCCGCGGCAAAAGCCGGGTAGTTTCAACCTGGACCGCGTAATGGAAGCTGTGACCAGCAGCAGCAAATAGTGAGAGGCGAGCCGGGGAAGCTTCCCCACGTGCGCCCTGGGTTCACACGCCTCGTTCACCGGCGATTTGTCCAGCGGCTGACCTCTCAGGCCGCTGGGGCATCCCATCAATCGATCTAGTTCACCTCAGGGAGAAGAAACGAGAATGTCCGTCATATCGAGATGCCTGGCCCCGATCCTTCTGTGCCTCTTGACGCTGCCCGCCGTCGCACAGCAGAGCAAACCCAATATCCTGTTCATCGTTTCTGACGACACCGGCTACGGCGACCT
>DAOMFI010000123.1:0-8711 GCA_035429725.1 Burkholderiaceae bacterium
CGGGCGCAGGGGCTCCAGGAGCGCGAGCGTGATAGGGAGGATCACGGTTTCGTTTTCATGGCGAATCGCCACCTCGGCACTCGGCAGGCACGCAAAGACCTGGACGATCCTGCCCTGCACTCCGGCCGGCAGTTCGCGCCCCTCCGCGTACACCGGCCGCGTCAATCGCACTGTGTCGCCCGCGCCCATCGTCGCCGCAATACCCTCGCCCTGACGCTGCTGATTCGGTCCTGCCTGCCCGAAGCATGGCGCAACGCGGGTGGATGCGGTCGTATGTGAAGGCGTTCATACCCTGTTTGTGCGACATGCGGCCCGCGTGTGCGCCATCCGCTCGCGGGTCTGATCGCGGTAAGTCTGGCGGCGCAGCAGCAACAGAGGTTGCGAGTTGGGTTGGCGGTCGCAAGCCTCGCTGCGTACGACCGGGCGTGCGGATTTTCTGATTCCCAAAGGCGCCAAAGGCCCTATGCCCTCCGCTGCGAGCCGCACAAGGCGCCGTTTCCACGCTCAAGTTTTGGACTTGCGGGTTCGGCGCGCTTGCGCTACGTTACTGTAAATGCATACAGTATCCCGTCTCGGCGCCGGCACCCTGCTCTACCGCGAGTTCGAAGCGCTCGACCTGGTTGATGTGAGCGAAGCGCGCTTTCTCTCGTCGGCCGTAAGAGACGCTGTCCGCGAGGCGCAGCGCCATGGAGCCTTCGAAGCCAGCTTCCATCGCTACCGCTTGCGCGCATGGCGCGAGTCACTCGGCTCAAGGTTGGTGACCGTGACGTGGCGCGTCAGCCTCGACAACGCGCCAGTCGCCGGTGACACCCACATTCTCCCGGCACCGTAGCGACGCTTAGCTACAACAGCGCACTGCAACCGGGCGCGCGCGTCGAGTCTCCCGTGCACATCCGCTTCTCGGTCGTCCGCACGCGTCGACTTGGCCGCAAGCTGCCTGATGCCGAACTCCAGCGGCAGTCGCCCGTGCTTGGCGAGCTCGTGTGCTTCATGCTCGACGACCCCCACCTGCGTCGGCCGGTTCGCATCGCAAAGCTGACGCAGACCGAGGATGCGCGACGGCCTGAACTGATCCCTTCCCTCTACGACGCCAATGTCATCACCCTCGGCGGGACCGGTGCCGTCATTACCGGCATCGAACGACTGGCGTCCGAGTCGGGCGTTGTCGAGTTCGCGCAATCGTGGTGGGTGCGATTTCTGTAGCGCCGCAGGCGACGACTCGCTGCCTTGCTGACCGTTCGATTTTCCCCATTCCGTCATCGCTCGGGCGTGCGTCCTCCGCGCGATGCTCCAAGGAAGACCGGGAGCAGTCTGTGCATGAACGCCGTCATGCGACAGAGCGGCAGTACCCAGTTCAACCGCGGCGCGGAACTGCGTAGCGCAACTCGACGAAGCCGCTCCCGATCTGGCGCACCGCTGTCAGCTGCAGCGGCGGAAAGGCGATCTGGCGCGGCAACAGCGGCTGACCCGCCCCAAGCGTCACCGATCCAACCTGGACGATCAACTCATCGAGCAGGCCGGCGTCAAAGAACTGACCCACGAGATCACCGCCGCCGACGAGCCAGATGTTCTTGCCCTGGGCCGCCGCACTCATCTGCGCGTGGACGGGGCGCACGTCGCCACTGACGAACGAGATGTTGGCGCCCGGCAAGCGCTGCAGGTCACGATGGCTGAAGACCCAGGCGGGCCGCTGATAGGGCCACGGCGAGCCCGATGCGGTGCCCGGCTTGACCACATGCCGCAGCATCCACTCGTAGGTGGCCGACCCCATGGCGAGCGCCCCGACGTCCTGGATGAACTGCGGGTAGCTCGTCTCATTCACGTCGCCGAGTTGGAAGAGCCATTCCAGCGAATGGTCGACCGTTGCTATGAAGCCATCGAGGCTGGAGGCGGTGTAGTACTGGGTCTTCATGGATGCCGGGCAGTCCCTTGCCCGAGGCAGGGAAGCGTCAGGCGAATGAGCGTTATCGCGATGAGTCTCCGACGGCGCTGTCGGAAGATCAAGCTACAGTGCCCATGAAGCCCGCGCAACCAGAGCCACTACTATGCGAGGCTGCCACGACGTCATGCCAAGTGTGACCGACCGTTCCTACCTCTTCGTTCCCGGCAACCGGGCCGATCGCTTCGCGGCGGCATGCAATGCAGGCGCCGACGTCGTGCTGATCGACCTGGAAGACTCGGTTGCGCCGGCCGCCAAGGCGGAAGCGCGCCTGGCGGCCGCGGCCTGGCTCCGTGGAAGCGTCGGCGCCTGGCTGCGGATCAACGGCGCCGACACGCCCTCGTTCCTGGACGACCTATCGTTGCTCGCTTCGTCCGGTCTGGGCGGAGTGATGCTGGCAAAGGCCGAGGAACCGGATTCGATTGCCTCCATCCGCCGGGCGGCACCGTCGCTGCCCGTCATTCCTCTGATCGAGAGCGCGCGCGGACTGTGGAACGTCATGGACATCGCCTCGGCGCCCGGTGTCGTCCGACTGGCGTTCGGATCGGTCGATTTCCAGCTCGACGTCGGCATCGACGGCGAGCGTGAGGAACTGTTGATGGCGCGCTCGCAACTTGTGCTCGCGTCCCGCGTGGCGGGACTGCAGCCGCCGGTGGACGGCGTCACGATGGCGCTCGATGACGCCGAAGGGCTGGCGCAGGACGTGGCCTATGCCCGACGGCTGGGATTCGGCGGCAAGCTCTGCGTGCACCCGCGCCAGGTCGCTGTGGTCAATGAAGGCTTCGGGCCGTCGGCAGCCGAAATGGAATGGGCGCGTCGCGTGGTCGCAGCGGCGGCGAAGGCCGGTGACAACGCCTGCCGGCTCGAAGGCAAGCTCGTGGACCGGCCAATCATCGATCGCGCGCGGGCCATCCTGCGCTCGATTGAGACCGACGCACGCTAGGTTCGAGAAGGCGCAGGCGCGGGCTCGTTGTGGTCCGGTGCAAGCGCGCTGGCCAGGACACGAATCGCGTGCACGGCCTGTCGCGATGCGCGCGTGCCGTCGGCGATCTGGTGCCGGCAACTGGTGCCATCGGCCACGATCAGGGTGTCGTCGTCCGCCTTGCGGACCGCAGGCAGCAATGCCGCCTCCGCCATCTTCATCGAGACGTCATAGTGCGCCGCTTCGTAACCGAAGCTGCCGGCCATGCCGCAGCAGCTCGACTCGATGACCTCGACCTGCAGTTCCGGAATCAACCGCAGAACGGCCACGACCGGGTTCAGGACATCGAAGGCCTTCTGATGGCAGTGGCCATGCACCAGCGCCCTCTTCTGCGGGAGCGCCCGCAGCGGCAGCCTGAGCCGGCCTTCCCTTTGCTCGCGCGCCAGGAATTCCTCGATCATCAGCGCGCGGGCGGACAACTGTTCGGCGCTCTCGCCCAGTCCCATCACCAGAAACTCATCGCGCAGCGAAAGCAGGCACGACGGCTCGAGCCCGACGATGGTGGCGCCGGCCGCCACGTGTGGTGCCAGCGCATTCACCATCCGGCCCGCTTCGCGCTTGGCATCGTCGACGAGCCCTGCCGCCAGATAGGTTCGTCCGCAGCACAGGGGGCGCGCTGGTTCGTCGTCGGATTGCACCGCGCGGGCAACGGCGACCCGATACCCGGCCGCCGTGAGAACACGCAGCGCGGCGTGCGCGTTCTCGGGCTCGTGGTAATTGCTGAACGTGTCGACCAGCAGCACGACGTCGGCGTTGGAGTCGACCGCCTTTCGCGCTGACCCGCTCGACAGGAACGTGTCGCTGCGCCAGCGCGGCAGCGTTCGCTGCGCCGAAAGTCCCGCAAATCGTTCCGAAAGCCGCGCCGCCCCTGGCAGGGTGTCACGCAGGTTGGCGAGTACTGGAAAGCGTGCCGCCCAGGGCGCCCATTGCGGCAGAGATGCAACGAGCCGGTCCTTCAACGAGAGGCCGTGCTTCTTCTGCCAGTGGTAGGCAAACTCGATCTTCATCTTCGCCATGTCCACACCGGTGGGGCAGTCTCGCTTGCAGCCCTTGCAGCTCACGCACAGGTCGAGAGCTTCGCGCACTTTCTCGCTGACGAAGTCGGGCCCGAGTTGTCCCGATAGCGCAAGCCTCAGGGTGTTTGCGCGGCCGCGCGTGACGTGTTCTTCGTCGCGCGTGACGCGGAAACTCGGGCACATCGTCCCGGCGTCGAACTTGCGACAGTGACCGTTGTTGTTGCACATCTCGACGGCCTTGGCGAAACCCTGCGCCGGGTCCCCGCCCGAACCAGGCGACGTGGTCGTGCCTGTGACCGGATCGGCATGGACGTTCCACGCCGACCAGTCGAGTGCAGGCTCAAGGGCCAGCGGCTGGTAGCTCGGCGGATAGCGGAAGAGCCGCGCATCGTCCATCCTTGTGCCCCGCACGATCTTGCCGGGGTTCATCAGGCCGTCGGGGTCGAACAGGGCCTTGACCTCCTCGAAGGCGCGCGTCAGGCGGGCACCGAACTGCCACGCCACCCACTCGGTGCGCACCAGCCCGTCACCGTGTTCGCCCGAGTACGCGCCCTTGTATGCGCGCACCATCGCCGACGCTTCCTCGGCAATCGCGCGCATCTTGGCCGCGCCCCCGTCTGCCCCACCCCGACGCATGTCGAGGATTGGACGCACATGCAGCGTGCCCACCGAGGCGTGCGCGTACCAGGTCCCGCGAGTGCCGTGTTTGGCAAAGACCGTGGTGAGCCGGTCGACATAGTCCGCCAAGTGCTCAAGCGGCACGGCACAGTCCTCGATGAAGGACACCGGCTTGCCGTCGCCTTTCATGCTCATCATGATGTTGAGCCCCGCCTTGCGCACCTCCCACAAGGCTTTCTGCGCGTTGGCGTCGGTCATCCTCACGACCTGCCCGGGCAGGCCGAGGTCGCCCATGAGGGTGACGAGATCCTCCAGCCCGCGGCGCGAAGTTTCGGCCGAATCGCCCGTGAACTCCACCAGCAGGATGGCGTCCGGCTCGCCGACCAGTGCTGCGTCGATGATCGGTTTGAATGACGGATTGCTGCGCGCCAGGTCGATCATCGTTCGATCCACCAGCTCGACGGCCGACGGGCCAAGCGTGACAATGTGCTTCGTCAGCTCCATCGCCCGGTAGAGCGTCGGGAAGCTGACCACGCCCAGTGTGCGGTGCTTCGGCAGCGGAGCCAGCTTGAGCGTCAGCGTGCGTGTCCAGGCCAGCGTGCCCTCGGATCCCACCAGCAGATGCGCGTAGTTCACACTGCCGTCGGAGGTGTAGGGGCGCTCGCTCTGCGGATGGAAGATGTCGAGGTTGTAGCCGCCGACGCGCCGCATGACCTTGGGCACCTGGCGCTCGATCTCGTCGCGTTCGCGCTCGGCGATGGCGCGCAGGCCGGTCATCAGCTCCCGGATGCGAGGCGCCGCGCCCTGCATCGCGCCTTCTTGTCCCAGCCAGCCTTCGGTGCCGTCAGCGAGCAGCGCCTCGGCGGCGACCACGTTGTGCACCATGTTGCCGTAGGCGATCGAGCGCGAGCCGCAGGAGTTGTTGCCCGCCATGCCGCCGAGCGTCGCCTGCGCCGAGGTGCTGACGTCGACCGGGAACCACAGTCCGTGCGGGCGGAGCCAGGCGTTCAGCGCGTCAAGCACGATGCCCGGTTCCACGGTGACGGTCATCGCATCGCGGTCGAATGCGACGACTTCGCGCAGATGCTTGCTGCCGTCGATGACGAGTGCGGCGCCCACGGTCTGCCCGCACTGGGAACTGCCCCCACCGCGCGGCAGGACCGGAGCGCCCTGCTCACGGCAGATTGCAACGGCGGCGCGCACGTCGTCGTGCGACCGCGGGACGAGTACGCCAATGGGCTCGATCTGGTAGATCGAGGCGTCGGTCGAGTAGCGGCCGCGCGAGGCGCGATCGAACAGCACCTCGCCCTGTACCGCGCTCTTCAAACGGCGCGCGAGCTCGCTTTCGCCGGGGCGATGCAGGACGAGCGGACGTTCCTGCGGTGCGTTCATGCGGCGTCCGTCACGCGCTCGGCGCGCAGGCCATCGAGCACCGCCTGTCCCTTCTCGCGCAGGTGATTGCGAAGTATCGAGCCCAGCCGCACGCCGTCGCGTGCTTCGAGCGCCTCGACCATCGCGGCGTGCTCGCGTGCGGCGCTATCCCACTTCTGCTGGTCGAAGTTGGAGCGGAACCGCAGGTTCTGGATACGCAGGTTCAGCGTGGAGTAAACGTGCGACAGCAAACTGTTGCCGGCAGCCCGGTTGATGCGGTCATGAATCGCACGATTGATGCGGTAGTACGCCGGCAGATCGCGCCGCGCGTGGCAGGCGAGCATCTCGAATGTCAGCGCCTTGATCTCGGCCGTCTCCTCGGGCGTGATGCGCTGGCACGCCAGTTCACCCGATAGCGCCTCGAGCGCGCCCATCACCTCGAAACTCTCGCGGATATCGTCGTCGGACAGGGACACCACCTGCGCACCGCGATTCGGCTGCAGCTCCACGAGGTGCTCGGCGGCGAGCAGACGGAACGCTTCCCGCAGTGGCGTGCGCGAAGCACCTAGGCGATCGCACAGGGCGCGTTCGTTGAGGCGCGTTCCCGCCGGCAGTTCGCCCTCGATGATCAGATCGCGAAGGCGGTCTGCCAGTGCGACGGCGAGCGTCGAGGCGCCCGTGGAAGGGCCCGGATGCGCCTGCGCCGGCGCGGAGAGATCGTCAGGGGCGCTCATTTTGTATACCGGATTGTAGCCAGCGGGGAAACTCGAACGTTCTGCGCTTGGCGTGTTCCCCGCCACGCTGCCTCTCTTGAGTGCACCCACCATTGCATGCCGGCGGGCGACGATCGCGCTTGCGATTTGTCCGGCGGATTGGTTAGGATGCGTTTTGTATACCAAATTGTGCACGTCGGCCACCGCACGGGATCGCCATGTTCCAGCTCGACAGCCACCCTTCCGGGCGGCACTTCCTGCAGATACCGGGACCGACGAATGTTCCCGATCGCGTGCTGCGCGCCATTGACCAGCCGACGATCGATCACCGCGGCCCCGAATTCGGCAAGCTCGGCAAGGCCGTGCTTGCCGGCATGAAGCGGGTCTTCAAGACCGAGCAGGACGTGGTCATCTACCCGGCCAGCGGCACGGGCGCCTGGGAGGCGGCTCTGGTCAACACGCTGTCGCCCGGCGACCGCGTGCTGATGGCCGAGACCGGGCAGTTCGCCACACTGTGGAAGAAGCTCGCCGAGCGCCTGCAGCTCGTGGTCGACTTCATGCCGGGAGACTGGCGCCAGGGCGCCAATCCAGGCGAGATCGAGAAGCATCTGCGCGCCGACACCGGGCATGCGATCAAGGCGGTGTGCGTGGTGCACAACGAGACCTCCACCGGCGTGACGACGGCGATCGCTCCGATCCGCGCCGCGATCGACCGCGCCGAGCACCCGGCTCTGCTGCTGGTCGACACGATTTCCTCGCTCGGATCGATCGACTACCGGCATGACGAATGGGGTGTCGATGTCACCGTGGGCGGCTCGCAGAAGGGGCTGATGCTGCCGCCCGGCCTCTCGTTCAACGCGATCAGTCGCAAAGCGCTGGAGGCGCATGCGAGCGCGAAGCTGCCGCGCTCCTACTGGGACTGGAAGGAAATGCTGGCCGCCAACGTCAACGGCTACTTCCCTTACACACCCGCGACCAACCTGCTCTACGGACTGCACGAGGCGCTTGACATGCTGTTTGCCGAAGGCCTGCCGCAGGTCTTCGCGCGCCATGATCGATTCGCCGAGGCCACGCGCCGCGCCGTTCGCGCGTGGGGCCTCGAGACCCTCTGCGTCAATCCCGCCGAATACAGTTCGGCACTGACCGCGGTGCTGATGCCCGAGGGTCACAACGCTGACGCGTTCCGCAAGATCGTGCTGGAACGCTTCGACATGTCGCTGGGACAGGGCCTGGGCAAGGTGTCGGGCAAGATCTTCCGCATCGGGCACCTCGGCTACTTCAATGACCTGATGCTGTGCGGCACGCTGGCCGGTGTCGAGATGGGACTGGCGCTCGCGGGCGTACCGCACCGCAAAGGCGGGGTGGATGCGGCGATGGCGTACCTCGCGGAAACACCAACTGCGGCGCTGGCGCGGGCCGCGTAGAACCCGATTCGATAACCCGCGCCCGCGAGTCCGAACGGGCGCAACGACAATCACACCGGACGATGCCAAGGAGACAACCATGAAGAACTCGATCGCGCGCCAGCGCCGTACCCTGCTCTGCACTGCTGTGGCCGCGGCCTTCGCCGGCGGATCGATGCTGGCGCTGCCGGCGGCAGCCCAGACCGAGATCAAGTTCGGACACGTCGGCGAGCCGGGGTCGCTGTTCGCGGCATCGGCCGACGAGTTCGCGAAACGCGCGAACGCGAAGCTCGGCAACAAGGCCAAGGTGGTTGTCTTCGGGTCAAGTCAGCTCGGCGGTGACAAGGAACTGCTGCAGAAGCTCAAGCTCGGAACCGTCGACATTGCGCTGCCATCGACTGTGATGTCGTCGGAAGCGGACCTGTTCGGTGTGTTCGAGATGCCCTATCTCGTCAAGGACCGCGCCCACATGGGCCGCATCGAGAAGGAAGTCTTCTGGGCCAAGCTCGCGCCCGAAGCCGAGAAGAAGGGCCTGCGGGTCATTGCCGTGTGGGAAAACGGCTACCGGCACGTCACGAATTCGAAGCGCCCCATCAACGTGCCGGACGACCTCAAGGGCATCAAGCTGCGCGTGCCCGAGGGCAAGTGGCGCGTGAAGATGTTCCAGGC
>DAOMFI010000124.1:0-8681 GCA_035429725.1 Burkholderiaceae bacterium
GCCGCGCGATCCATCAGCCGGCGCCGAAGTTCGACGAGCTGAGCCCGTCGGTCGAACTGCTTGAAACCGGCATCAAGGTCATCGACCTGATCTGCCCGTTCGCCAAGGGCGGCAAGATCGGTCTCTTCGGCGGCGCCGGCGTCGGCAAGACCGTCACGATGATGGAGCTCATCAACAACATCGCGAAGCAGTACGGCGGCTACTCGGTGTTCGCGGGCGTCGGCGAGCGCACGCGCGAGGGCAACGACTTCTATCACGAGATGAAGGACTCGAACGTCCTCGACAAGGTCGCGATGGTGTTCGGGCAGATGAACGAGCCCCCGGGCAACCGGCTGCGCGTCGGCCTCTCCGGCCTGTCGATGGCCGAAGCCTTCCGCGACGAAGGCAAGGACATCCTGCTCTTCATCGACAACATCTACCGCTACACGCTGGCCGGCACTGAAGTCTCGGCGCTGCTTGGGCGGATGCCCTCGGCGGTGGGCTACCAGCCAACGCTTGCCGAAGAGATGGGGAAGCTGCAGGAGCGCATCACGTCGACCAAGACCGGCTCGATCACGTCGATCCAGGCCGTGTACGTGCCGGCCGACGACCTGACCGACCCGTCGCCGGCGACGACCTTCGGCCACCTCGACGCGACCGTCGTGCTGTCGCGTGAAATCGCCGCGCTCGGCATCTATCCGTCGGTCGACCCGCTCGACTCGACATCGCGCCAGATCGACCCGAACGTCGTCGGCGAGGACCACTACACGACGACGCGCCGGGTGCAGGCCACGCTGCAGCGCTACAAGGAACTGCGCGACATCATCGCGATCCTCGGCATGGACGAACTGTCGCCCGAGGACAAGCTGGCGGTCTCGCGCGCGCGCAAGATCCAGCGCTTCCTGTCGCAGCCGTTCCACGTGGCGGAGGTGTTTACCGGCTCGCCGGGCAAGTATGTGCCACTGAAGGAGACGATCCGCGGCTTCAAGATGATCGTCGATGGCGAGTGCGACGCCTTCCCGGAACAGGCCTTCTACATGGTCGGCACGATCGACGAGGCGCGCGAGAAGTTCGAGAAGATGCGCAAGGAAGAGGAAGCCAAGAAGGTCGCCGCTTGATCGGCAGAAGCGCGCTCGACTGAGGAGGCATCATGGCCACAACGATCCAGGTTGACGTCGTCAGCGCCGAGGAATCGATCTTCGCCGGCGAGGCGGAGTTCGTCGCCCTCCCGGGCGAAGCCGGTGAACTCGGCATCTATCCGCGCCACACGCCGCTGATCACGCGCATCAAGCCGGGCGTGGTTCGCATCAGGGTGCCGGGCAAGGCGGAGGACGAGCAGATTTTCGTCGCCGGTGGCATCCTCGAAGTGCAACCGCACGTCGTGACCGTGCTCGCCGACACCGCGATCCGCGGTAAAGACCTCGACGAAGCCAAGGCGCGCGAGGCGCTGCAGCGGGCCGAAGAAGCGCGCCGCAACGCCAACAGCGACATGGAGATCGCGAAGGCCGAAGCCGAACTATCATCCATGGCGGCCCAGATCGCGGCGATCCGCAAGATTCGCGGCAAGTAAGCCGGTCTAGCGCAATTTAGGGGCAGCCAAGGCTGCCCCTTTTTCATTTTTCTGCCGAAATATCGGCTTGGAGGTTGGCATGTTCAACGGCAGAGTCCTCGTCGCTACCGATGGCTCGCCATTGTCGGAGCGGGCAGTGAAGATTGCGGCTGAACTGGCACGGAACGTAGGGGCGAAACTGACTGCAGTGACGGTCGCGGCGCCCTATCCGTACAGCGCGCTCGGCGAGTCGAGCGCGATCGCTGGGGCCGATTACCAATCGAAAGTCGGGGCGGAGGCGAGCGCGCGCCTGGCGCGCGCCAGTGAGATTGCACGCGCGGCCGGCGCGGACTGCGCGACGTCGCTGCAGGAATCCGCCGATGTTTACCGCGGCATCCTGGCAGCGGCCGAGCAGGGCGGCGCCGGCCTCATCGTGATGGCCTCGCACGGGCGCCAGGGGTTGACCGCCGTCGTGCTCGGCTCCGAGACCCAGCGTGTGCTCGCCCACACGGAGTTACCGGTACTGATCGTTCGCTGATGGAGGCATCGATGACCCAGGACTCACCTCCGCACCTTGCAGTTGCCCGCCGCTTCGGATGGCCGGCACTGGTAGCGTCGCTCGCGGTCCTGGCCGGCGGCTGCGGTACACCGCCGCCACCAGCGGAGTCGACTCCGGCGCCGGTCGCAGATGCGCGGCCAACGGCGCCCCCCGCGCCGGTCGCCAAGTCCGGCGGTACGGGGCCGCGGCTCGCCCCACGCGACCCGGCCCTGGAAGCCTGGAAAGTCGCGGCAGCGCAGAAGATCCACGCTGTCAACCAGAAGCAGGTCTTTGAAGGCCGGCCGCACCACCTGCTGAAATCCGTCATCGTCGTCGAAGCGACGGTGGATCGTTCGGGCAACGTGGTTGGCTCCCGGGTCACACGTTCCAACGGTTACAAGGACCTCGACAAAATGGCGCTGAATTCGCTCAAGGGCGCCTCGCCGCTGCCGTCGCCGCCGGCTTCGCTCGTGCCGCGCGGGACACTCGTGTACTCGGAAACCTGGCTGGTCCAGAACGATGGACGCTTCCAGGTCCGAACGCTGGCCCTGCCACAGGACTAAGCGAAACCCGACGATTCCGCTCGGGATTTCGTGTCAACCGGCCGAAGCACGGAACGTTATTGGCTGCTGAGCCCAATGGCCGACTACCGGCCAGCGAGCGCTCAAACTACTCAACCGTTCCAGGAACCTGAAACCATGAAGAAACTGCTTGCTGCCATGATCGCCGCCTCCTTCGCTTGCGGCGTTGCGTACGCCGCCGATGCCAAGAAGGAAGAGAAGAAGCCGACGGCTGAAGAGTGCAAGAAGGACCCGAAGATGAAGGGTTGCGAGCCCGCGAAGAAGTAATCGCGACGCTCCTTGCAGTAAAAAGGGCAGGCTCACACCTGCCCTTTTTTATTTCTGCGGAGCCACCAGCCGGCGTGCAATTTCGCTCGCCTCAAGCTCGGTCGCTGCGAAGAAGCGCTTGTCCCGACCTGTCTCTCCGGACTCGAGCGTGAGTGCGCGTAGCGGAAGCGCCAGAGACTTGCTCAGCAGTGCCAGCAGCGCCTGATTGGCGCGTCCGTCCAGCGGCGGCGCGTTGACGGCAATCTTGAGTCGGCCGCCGTGCTCGCCGACGATCGCCGTGCGGCGCGCGCCGGGCTGCGCATGGACCTCCAGTACAACGCCGCCGGTCCGCGGCCGCAACCAGGCCGGCAAATCGCTCGTGCGAGAATCGCCGCCCTGCACCTTCGCGTCCTGCTCCCTTCCCGTGCGACCTGAAAACGACACCCTGCTGCGCGCCCTGCTGCGCGAACCGACCGAGTACACGCCGGTCTGGCTGATGCGTCAAGCCGGCCGCTACATGGCCGAGTACAACGCCACGCGCAAGCGCGCCGGCAGCTTTCTGAACCTGGCGAAGTCCCCTGCGCTCGCGACCGAAGTCACGCTGCAGCCGGTCGACCGCTATGCGCTCGACGCCGCGATCCTTTTCTCCGACATCCTGACCGTGCCCGATGCGATGGGCCTGGGGCTGTACTTCGCCGAGGGCGAAGGGCCGAAGTTCGAGCGCCCGATCCGCACGGAGGCTGACGTCGCACGCCTTGCTGCGCCCGATCCGGAGCAGGAACTGCGATATGTGACGGACGCCGTGCGGCAGATCCGCGGTGCACTCGCTAACCGGATTCCGCTGATCGGCTTTTCCGGCAGCCCGTTCACACTCGCCTGCTACATGGTCGAGGGCGGCGGCTCGGATGATTTCCGGCAGATCAAGACGATGCTCTATGCGCGCCCGGACCTGCTGCACCGGATCCTGCAGGTCAACGCGCGTGCCGTGGCGGACTACCTGAACGCGCAGATCGCCGCGGGTGCGCAGGCCGTGATGATCTTCGACACCTGGGGCGGTGCGCTGGCCGACGGCGCTTACCAGGAGTTCTCGCTGGCTTACATGCGCGCGGTTGTCGCGCAACTCACGCGCCAGAACGCAGGCGAGCGCGTGCCTTGCATCGTGTTCACGAAGGGCGGCGGCCTATGGCTCGAGCAGATCGCCGCGATCGGCTGTGACGCGGTCGGGCTCGACTGGACCGTGAACCTGGGTGATGCGCGGCGCCGCATCGACGACCGTTGCGCGCTCCAGGGCAACCTCGATCCGATGGCGCTGTTCGCGCCGGCGGAGCGGATTGAGGCCGAGGCAAGGCGCGTCCTCGATGCGTTCGGGCCTCCACGGCGCAGCGACGGCCGCCATGGAGGGCACGTCTTCAACCTGGGCCACGGAATCTCGCAGTTCACTCCACCCGAGGCGGTGCAGACGCTGGTCGATGCAGTGCACCAATACAGTCGAAAATTGAGGACCTAGGGCAGTTGGCATTTCTGCCAAAAATTGACAGCGTCACTTGACTTATTCACAAAACGGCGCTCAGCCAGATTTCATGCGGGTTTGCAGGCGGTTATGCCCCCGCAGGCCTGAACTGGTTGTGTAACTAATTGATTTATAAGCATCTTGACAAACTCGTGACCGGCGCCGGAGCGGGTGGCCTCCAATTCCTGCGCGGGTTTGCGAGGCCTTCCCACTGATTTTCCACAAAGTTATCCACAGGTCCGAGGCGCCCGAAATTCGAGTCGTTAGAAATCAGCAAGTTAGGGCCTCAAGTTGATCTTTTAGTTGAGAAGGCGGGTGTGGGGAGCCAACGATTCCTGCAGGTCCTGCTGGACGTCCCCTTCGAAGGGGCGCTGGACTACGACGGTGGCGCCGAGGCGTTGTCACTCGCGGACGCTGTCATCGGCCTGCGCTGCGTCGTGCCGCTGGGTCGGCGGAAACTGGTCGGCATTGTCGTTGGTGCGGCAGAGCGCAGCGCACTGGATGAAGTGCGCATCAAGCCCGTGTCACAACTGTTGGCCGACATCGCGCCGCTGAATGCGCACTGGCTCGCACTCACGCGTTTTGCTGCGGACTACTACCAGCATCCCTGGGGTGAAGTAGCGCTGCCCGCCTTGCCGCCGGCGCTGCGCCAACTGCCCGGGCCGCGTTATGCGAGTGCTCTGCATCGCCTGCGCCGGTTGCCGATACTGAGTTCAAGCGGTGGGGCGCAGAGTGGACCGCGCGTAGCGCTGAACGAAGAGCAGACCGCCAGCGTCGAACAGCTCGCGGCGGATGCGGGCTTCGTGCCGACACTGCTCTTCGGCGTGACCGGCAGCGGCAAGACCGAGGTCTATCTTTCGGCGATCGAGCGTCGGCTCGAAGCCGATCCTGACGCGCAGGCACTGCTCCTGGTGCCGGAGATCAACCTGACGCCGCAACTGGAGGCCCAGGTGCGAGCGCGCTTTCCGTCGTTTGGAGTCGTGGCGCTGCACAGCGGGCTCGCGGCAGGACAACGCGCCGCGGCGTGGCTCGCAGCCCACGAAGGGCGTGCGCGGGTGGTCGTCGGCACGCGGCTGGCCGTCTTCGCATCGCTGCCGCGTCTCGCACTGATCGTCGTCGACGAGGAGCACGACGCCTCATACAAGGCCGGCGAGGGTGTGCGCTATTCGGCGCGCGACCTGGCGGTGAAGCGGGCACAGATGCTCGGCATCCCCGTGGTCTTGGGATCGGCCACGCCTTCGATCGAGACCTGGGCGCACGCGCGTTCGGGTCGTTACCGGCTTCTCACACTGCGCCAGCGCGCAACGACAGAGTCATGGATCGCACCGACCATCGAGCTGGTGGACCCGGGCAACGCCGTCGACGCCTCGGGCATCGCGCCGCCGATCCAGCGCGCGCTCGCGGCGACGCTGCAGCAGCGCGAGCAGTCGCTGGTATTCCTCAACCGCCGCGGCTATGCGCCCGTTGTGGCCTGCGAGGCGTGCGGCTGGCTATCGAACTGCCCGCATTGCGCCGCCTTCGCGGTATTCCACAAGCCCGATCGCTCCCTGCGTTGCCATCACTGCGGGTGGAGTGCCACCGTGCCACGGGTCTGTCCGACGTGCGGCAATAGCGCGCTGCAGGGCGTCGGGCGAGGCACGCAGCGGATCGAGGAATCGGTGCAGCAGCTCTTGCCCGGCGCGCGCGTGCTGCGCATCGACCGGGATTCGACACGACGCAAGGATGCGGCCGCCCAGGCTTTCGATGCGGTCCATCGCGGCGACGTCGACGTCCTCGTCGGCACGCAGATGGTCGCCAAGGGGCACGACTTCCAGAACGTTGCGCTGGTCGTCGTGCTGAACGCGGACAGCCAGCTTGCCTCGCATGACTTCCGTGCTTCGGAGCGGCTGTTCGCGACCCTTGTGCAGGTGATCGGCCGCGCCGGACGCAGCGGTCGCGCCAGCCGGGCGCTGCTGCAAACCCGCTACCCGCAGCACCCCCTGTTCGCTGCCCTGGTGCGGCAGGACTACGCCGCCTTCGCCGACGCGCTGCTGGCCCAGCGCGAACGCGCCGGCATGCCGCCGGCGACCCACCAGGCGCTACTGACGGCGGAGGCCTCGACTCTGCAAGCGGCAACTGACTTTCTTCGGCGGGCTGTCGAACTGGCGGGAGCGCCGGCAGCGGTCACGCTCTACGATCCGGTGCCGATGGCGATGGTGCGCCGTGCGGGAATCGAGCGCGCCCAACTGCTGGTCGAAGCCGCACAGCGCGGACCGCTGCAGGCGTTCCTGCGGTCATGGCTGCGCGAACTGCGCTCGCAGAAGTCGCGCGTCAGGTGGCACATCGAAGTCGACCCGGCGGAAATCTGAGTCGGGACGGAATAAGTCGGCGGCAGTGCGTGTTTACGAAGGAGTTCAACCCCCAAGGAGTTACCCATGCGCAAGAGCCTCGCCGCCCTCATCACCGCCGCCCTCGTCCTGGCCGGTTGCTCGACCATGTACGGCGCGCCGCCGCCTCCCACGAAGGTCATGGATGGCGTGCTGACCAATGTCTCAGGCATGACGCTGTACACCTTCGACAAGGACGCCGCCGGCAGCGGCAAGAGCGAGTGCAACGGTCCGTGTGCCACCAACTGGCCGCCGCTGCTGGCTGCCGCCGATGCCACGGCGAGCGGCGATTACACGATCATCACGCGCAGTGATGGCGCCAGGCAGTGGGCCTATAAGGGCAAGCCGCTCTACCTCTGGATCAAGGACACGAAGCCCGGCGACCGCACCGGAGATGGCTTCAACAACGTCTGGCGGGTGGCACGGTCCTGACCGATGGCGGGCGCGGGCTTTAGCGCGGCAGACGCGGAACGCTGGATTCCGCGTCTGCGGCGTTACGCCCTCGCGCTCACCGGCAATCGCGAAGCCGCCGACGACCTGACTCAGGACGCGCTCGAGCGTGCCTGGCGCAAGCGCGCCTTGTGGCAGCCCGGAACGGACCTGCGGGCCTGGCTCTTCACCGTGATGCATAACGTTTACGTCAATGGTGTGCGCGCGGCACGCCCGACCGAGTCCCTCGACGACGACGGGCCGACGGCAGAGGCGCTTCACACCCTGCAGTCGAGTTCTGCCGCCGACGGCGCTGTTGTGCTGTCTGAGCTGCGTGCCGCCCTCGCACGGCTCGCACCCGAGCAGCGCGAAGTCGTTCTGCTGGTCGGGCTGGAGCAGATGAGCTACGCCGAAGCGGCGGCGGTGCTGGATGTGCCGATCGGTACCGTCATGTCGCGCCTGGCGCGCGGACGCGACCGGCTGCGTGGGCTGCTGGACGCCGGGGCTGGAACTCCAGCCGCGCCGCTGCGACGGGTGAAATGATCACGATGAAAGAAGAACAACTCCACGCCTACGTCGACGGCGTCGCGACCGCAGAGGAACGTCGCGCGATTGAGGCCGCCGCCGCGCGTGATCCGGCTCTGGCCGCTCGCTTGCGCGCGTATGAGCAGCAGAACCGGGCGCTGCACGACGCTTTTGATGGCGTGCTGGACGAACCGCACGCCCTGCGGGTCCCGAACGTCCCGCTGTGGGGCTGGAGTCGGTGGGGCGGCATGGCCGCGATGCTGCTGCTCGGTGTGGCCTGCGGTTTCCTCGCGCGCGGCTGGGTCGCTGCGACCGGTTCCGCGCCGGTCATCGCGCGCGAAGCCGTGCTGGCGCACACGGCCTATGTGCCCGAAGTCCGCCATCCGGTCGAAGTCACGGCAGCCGAGGAGCAGCACCTCGTGGCATGGCTCTCGAAGCGGCTGTCGACACCGATTCGGGCGCCCTCGCTGATCGGCGCCGGCTACCAGTTGCTGGGCGGGCGCCTGCTGCCGCCGACGCACCCGAAGGATCCCGCGCCAATGGCGCTGCTGATGTATGAGAACGCACAGGGACGGCGCCTGTCGCTGCTCGTCAAGCGTGAATCGACCAACACCGAAACCGCGTTCCGCTTCAGCGAGGACGGCGCGACGCGCGTGTTCTATTGGATCGACGGGCCGCTGGGGTATGCGCTGGCAGGCGACCTGCCGAAGGAAGAGTTGCAGACAGTCGCGCGGCTGGTATATCGGCAGCTCAATCCCTGAAGCGGTGCGCGGCCAGCGACTCAATGAAAGCGGGCGCCGCAGCGCCCGCTTTGTCTGGAGGACACGTCGCGCTACTTGGCCGCCGCCACCATGTACTCGACGGCCGCACGCAGTTCTGCGTCACTGGCACTGGCCACGGCGCCCTTGGGCGGCATCGCGCCCTTGCCTTTGATGACCGATGCGACCAGCGCATCGAC
>DAOMFI010000125.1:0-4738 GCA_035429725.1 Burkholderiaceae bacterium
GCGTAGTCAGCACGCGTGTCTTGCCGCTGCCGGCGCCGGCCAGGATGAGGGCGGACTGGTTCGGAAGCGTGACGGCGGCAAGTTGCCGCTCGTTGAGATGGGCAAGGAGGTTACTCATGGGAGCGCGCGAGTATATCGATGGCTCAGCGCGGCGAATCGAGCACCTCCTGCATCCGCCTGATTGCGGCCTGCGAGTCCGGCTGCGAAAGGAAGCGCTCGAAGCCGTACGTGCGGATCCGGTCGACCAGCGCCCTGGGCAACGCGAGCGAGGTCGGCGCGCTGACCAGTTCATCGCCTCCCGCCATCGTCATGGCGTCGCGCAGGTTGACCTCGATGACGCGGACCTCGACGTCGGCCGCGATGCCGGAGTCGGGCACCCGCGCCGCCTCCCGCAGTTGCGCTTGCCAGGCTGCCGCCGTTTCCCGCAGGCGTCGGACCGTCTCTCCCGAATAGCGATTGATCGGTATATCGATGAGCGCCTGCAAGGTCCGCCATGGCCCCGGGACGTCGGCCGACATGTCCTCGCTGCGTTCGGAGCGGGTCTCGGCATTGACCACGACGAAGACCATCAACCTGACGCGTTCGACGCCGTGGGCTTTTGCCGCCGACACGATCCCGCCCTGCTGTTCCACGAATTCGAGCGGGCCGCGCGAACTGATGTTGTCGGAAAGTCCCCCGTCGAGCAGGTGGATGTAGGGCGCCCTGAGCCACGCCGGCAGGGCGGAGCGGTCAGGCTTCGGTTCCGGGCACTGGTCCCAATGGCTCACGAGCGTCATCGGGCTGAAGATCAGTGGCACGGCACTCGACGCGGCGACCGCGCGCGCGACCGGGAATGCGTTGAGGTCGCTGCACAGCGCATCGAACGTCGACTGTCGGAACTCGAAGCGATGACCGCCCGAAAGTTCGGTCGCGCCAATCAGGATCGCGGGTCCGCGACTCCGGAAATCCGCGAACGTTGCGCCACCGAAGACATGGCGGTCATAGACGTCGGCGACTACCTCGATGCGGCCAAACTGCGGCGACGACAGACGCCATAGCGTTGCCGGATTCAGGAACTCCTGCCACATCAGCGCCTGCAGATCCCGGTACAGCACCCGTTCCGGAAAGTCCTCGAAGAATCGCTTGCCATTCAAGCCGTAGAACGCCGCCGCGATGCTGCCCCCGGAAACGGCTGCAATGACGTCGGTCTCGTCGAGCAGCGTCCGCCGCCCTGCGCTGCCGAGCCTGATCGACTCCATGGCCTCGAAAACGCCGAATGCCAGCGCAGCTGCCCGCGTACCACCTCCTGAAAGGTGCACGCTGACGAAGAGATCGCTGGCGGCGTCAACGTTGACGCGCTCGGGCACGTCGTAGGGCGCAGCCACTCCACCGGGCGGCAGCGGCGGATTGACCGGATAACGCGTCGAAGCGCAGGCCGTCAGCAGGAGGAACGCCGCAGCCACAGCCCATCGCTGCGGGGCCGGACACCTATAATCGCGCTCGGTTAGCTCGGCAGACACGATCGAAATGATGCAGGAAAAGTACGAACCGCAGGCGGTCGAAGCCGCGACCCAGGCGCACTGGCGTGCGGCGGATGTCTACCGCGCTGTCGAGCATGCGAAAGACGGCAACGGCCGGCTCAAGCCCAAGTTCTACGTCTGTTCGATGCTGCCCTACCCCAGCGGCAAGCTGCACATGGGGCACGTGCGCAACTACACGCTGAACGACGTCATGTACCGCATCCTGCGGATGCGCGGGTACAACGTGATGACGCCGATGGGCTGGGATGCTTTCGGCCTGCCCGCGGAGAACGCGGCAATGGACAAGAAGGTCGCGCCGGCCAAATGGACCTACGGCAACATCGCCGACATGAAGGCGCAGATGCAGCCGCTCGGGCTCGCCTTCGACTGGTCGCGCGAAGTCGCGACCTGCACGCCGGACTACTACCGCTGGAACCAATGGATGTTCCTGAAGATGCTCGAGAAGGGCATCGCCTACCGCAAGACTCAGATCGTCAACTGGGATCCGGTCGACCAGACGGTGCTCGCTAACGAGCAGGTCGTGGACGGCCGCGGCTGGCGTTCCGGGGCGATCGTCGAGAAGCGCGAGATCCCCGGCTACTACCTCGGCATCACGCGGTATGCGGAAGAACTGCTCGCGGATCTCGATGGGCTCGACTGGCCGCCGCAGGTCAAGGCGATGCAGGAGAACTGGATCGGCAAGAGCGTCGGCGTCAACTTCGGGTTCCCGTACGAGCTCGACGGCGAGCAGAAGCTGCTGCGCGTGTTCACCACCCGCGCCGACACGATCATGGGCGTCACCTTCATGGCGATCGCGGCCGAGCATCCGCTGGCCGCGCGGCTGGCGCAGGGCCGGCCCGACATCGCGGCCTTCATCGAAGAGTGCAAGCGCGGCAGCTTCGCCGAGGCCGACCTCGCGACGATGGAAAAGAAGGGTGTCGCCACGGGCTTCTCCGTCACTCACCCGCTGACCGGGGACGCCGTCCCCGTGTGGATCGGCAACTACGTGCTGATGGGCTACGGAGAGGGCGCGGTCATGGGCGTGCCCGCGCACGACGAGCGCGACTTCGCGTTCGCGAAGAAGTACGGGCTGCCGATCGAGCAGGTCATCGCAGTGAAGGGCGAAACGTTCTCGCTCGACGGCTGGCAGGAGTGGTACGCGGACAAGGCGCGCGGCGCCTGCGTCAATTCCGGCAAGTACGACGGGCTCGACTACGAAGCCGCGACCGATGCGATCGCCGCCGACCTCAAGGCGCGCGGCCTCGGCGACAAACAGGTCCAGTATCGCCTCCGCGACTGGGGCATCTCGCGCCAGCGCTACTGGGGCACGCCGATCCCGATCATCCACTGCGACGCGTGCGGCACGGTGCCGGTGCCCGAGGAAGACCTGCCGGTCGTACTGCCCGAGAACCTCATCCCCGATGGCAGCGGCAGCCCGCTCGCGAAGTACGAGCCGTTCCTCAAGTGCACCTGCCCGAAGTGCGGCAAGCCGGCGCGGCGCGAGAGCGACACGATGGACACCTTCGTCGATTCATCCTGGTACTACATGCGCTACTGCTCGCCAGACGCGCAGGTCGACGGCAAGCCGGCGATGGTCGACGGCCGCAACGACTACTGGATGCCGATGGACCAGTACATCGGCGGCATTGAGCATGCGGTGCTGCACCTGCTGTACGCGCGCTTCTGGACCAAGGTGATGCGCGACCTCGGGCTGGTGAAGTTCGGCGAGCCTTTCAAGCGCCTCTTCACGCAGGGCATGCTGACGCACGACTGCTACTACCGCGAGGATGCGTCGGGCAAGAAGCGCTGGTTCTACCCGGCCGAGATCGACGTCGTGTTCGACGACAAAGGCCGTCCGCAGAAAGTGACCGCGCGCGAGGACGGCCAGCCGGTGATCTTCGGCGGCGTCGAGAAGATGTCGAAGAGCAAGAACAACGTCGTCGAGCCGCGCGACATCATCGCGAAGTTCGGCGCCGATACCGCGCGCGCCTTCGTGATGTTTGCCGGCCCGCCTGACCAGAGCGCGGCATGGAGCAACTCCGGCGCCGAAGGCACGTACCGCTTCCTGCGCCGCCTGTGGAACTTCTGCGCCGAGCGGCAGGCCGCGCTGAAGGCGCCCGGCGCGCTCGACACCGCGGCGCTGAGCCCCGCGCACAAAGCGCTGCGGCGTGACATCCACGCGCACCTGAAGCAGGCCGACTTCGACTATGCGCGCCTGCAGTACAACACCGTGGTCTCGGCCGCGATGAAGATGCTGAACGCGCTCGAAGACGCGAAGCTCGGCGTAGCAGCGGCCGACACCGCGCTGCTGCACGAGAGCGTCGGCATCCTGCTGCGCACGCTGTATCCGATTGCGCCGCACATCACCCATGCGCTGTGGAACGAACTCGGCTACGCGGCCGAGTTCAGCGCCGAGGTCATCGACGCGCCGTGGCCGCAGCCCGACCCGGCCGCCCTCGCGACCGACGAGATCGAGCTTGTGGTGCAGGTCAACGGCAAGCTGCGCGCATCGATCCGCGTGCCGGCCTCGGCCGACAAGCGCGCAATCGAACAGGCCGCCATCGCCGATGCAAACGTGCAGAAGTTCGTCGCCGGCCAGGCGGTGAAGCGCGTGATTGTTGTTCCAGGCAAACTGGTCAACGTGGTCGTCTGATGCGGCGCCGCCTGCTGGTCGCTCTCGCGGGCGCTCCGCTCCTGGCGGCCTGTGGCTTCAAGCTGCGCGGCTCCCAGACCCTTCCGATCGAGAAGATCTACCTCGCGTTGCCGGTCAACTCCCCGATGGGCGCCGAGATGTCGCGGCTGCTGCGCTCCTCGACCAACGCCGAGGTCGTTTCCGACCGCAGCCAGGCGCAGGCGGTCTTCGAGCTTCTCGGCGAGACGCGCGAACGCGAAGTGCTGGCGATCAACGCCCAGGGCCGCGCAACGGAATACCAGTTGCGCCTGCGCGTACGCTTCCGGGTGACCGACAAGAACGCCGGCGAACTACTTGGGCCGACCGACCTCATCGCACGGCGAGACATCACTTTCAACGAATCCGACCTGCTCGCCAAGGAGTCTGAGGAAAGCCTGCTCTATCGCGACATGCAGAGCGACCTGGTGCGGCAGATGGTGAACCGGCTTGCTGCGGTCCGGCCCGAGGCGGGCTGAAGTGACTTCCACACTCCCTCCGCTCGCTGCCTCCCCCGGGGGCGCTCAGTCGGCTTGGGAGCGGCCCGGCGCCGACTGACTCATGCAGATCA
>DAOMFI010000125.1:4838-8666 GCA_035429725.1 Burkholderiaceae bacterium
GGGGGCGCTCAGTCGGCTTGGGAGCGGCCCGGCGCCGACTGACTCATGCAGATCAAGTACGAAGGCCTGCCCGCATTGCTGGCGCGCGCCGAGCGCGAGCGCCGCATGCCGGCACTCATCACGGTGGCCAGTGACGAAGCGCTGCTCGCTCAGGAAGCTCAGGATGCGATCCGGGCGACGGCGCGCGCGATCGGCTACAGCGAGCGCGAGGTGCTGCAGGCGGACGCCCGCTTCGACTGGTCGCGGCTGGCGCAGGCAACGCAGGGACTGTCCCTGTTTGCCGAGCGCCGCATCGTCGAGTTGCGCCTCCCGACTGGCAAGCCCGGTCTCGCCGGTGCGGCGGCGCTGGAGGAGTTTGCGCAAGATCTCTCTGATGACACGCTGGCGATGATTGCCCTGCCTCGCCTGGATCGCAGGGCGCGGGAGACACGCTGGGTCAGTGCGCTGGAACGGGCGGGAATACTGCTCGAGATCGACGCGGTGGACCGCGCACGGCTGCCGCGCTGGATCGGCGAGCGGCTCGCCCGCCAGCAGCAGTCGGCCGCTGATGACGCGCTGGTCTTCATCGCCGAACGCGTCGAAGGCAACCTGCTGGCGGCCCATCAGGAGATCACCAAGCTCGGGCTGCTCTATCCGGCCGGCGAACTGTCGCTCGGGCAGGTGGCCGACAGCGTCCTGAACGTGGCGCGCTACGACGTCTTCCAGCTGCCGTTGGCGATGCTGGCCGGCGACGCGCCGCGCATCCAGAAGACCATGGCCGGCCTGCGCGCCGAGGGTGAAGCGATTCCGCTCGTGCTGTGGGCGATTGCCGAAGAGCTGCGCATGCTGATCCGCGTGAAGTCGCAGGTCGATGCGGGACGCCCATACGCCATGGCCGCCCGCGAGAATCGCCTCTGGGGGCCGCGCGAGCGGCTGGTCGAGCGCGCGCTCGGGCGCATCGATGTCGATCGACTCGGGCGCGCGGTCGCGCGGGCCGCCGCGGTCGACCGCCTTGCCAAGGGCCTGCGTGCCCCGCAGGCCGACAGCGACCCGTGGCTAGAATTGACCGATCTTGCACTCGAACTGGCGCACTGACAGACGCGCTGGTCTGCCGCCCTCCACCATCGCCGTGAACGCCCCCAACGACACCTCCTCCGGTCCACGCGACCGCGTGGCCGCCGAGTTCGCCGGCGATCTTGGCGCCTACATGCGACAGATCGGTCGAACGGCCCGCGAAGTCTCGACGGCGATGGCGGTGTCGAGTACGGCCCAGCGCAACGGCGCGCTCACCGACCTCGCCCATCGCCTGCGGGGCGGGGTCGACGAACTGCTCGCCGCCAACGCGCGCGACGTCGCGCGAGCCCGCGGTCACGGGCTCGCCGCCGCCATGATCGATCGCCTGACGATGAGCGCGAAGTCGGTCGAGCAGATGGCTGCCGGCGTGGAGCAGGTCGCGCAGCTGCCCGATCCCATCGGCGAGATCATCGACGTCCGGCCGCAGCCGAGCGGCATCCACGTGGGCCGCATGCGGGTGCCGCTGGGTGTCATCGGCATCATCTATGAGAGCCGGCCCAACGTGACCGTCGACGCCGCCGCGCTGTGCCTCAAGAGCGGCAACGCGACGATCCTGCGCGGCGGCTCGGAAGCGATCGAGAGCAATCGACTGCTGGCGCGGCTGATCGGCGAGGCGCTTGCCGCCGCCGGCCTCCCCGCCGCCGCAGTGCAGCTGATCGACACGACCGACCGCGCCGCCGTCGGGCTGCTGGTCACGATGCCGGAGAACGTCGACATCATCGTCCCGCGCGGAGGCAAAGGACTGATCGAGCGCCTGATGCTCGAGAGCAAGGTGCCGATGATCAAGCACCTCGACGGCATCTGCCACGTTTACATCGACGCCGCGGCTGACCCGGCGATGGCGGTTCGCATCGCCGACAACGCCAAGACACAGCGCTACGGCACCTGCAACACGATGGAGACGCTGCTGGTGGCCGAGCCCATCGCTGCCGGGGTGCTGCCGGCGCTAGGGCAAATCTTTGCTGACAAGGGCGTCGAGCTGCGCGGCGACGCGGCCAGCCGTGCGGTGCTGCAGGGCGCAGGCCTCGATTGCAGCGAAGCCACCGAAGACGACTGGCTCACCGAGTACCTGGCCCCGATCCTCTCGATCCGCGTCGTTGCCGGGCTCGACGAGGCGATCGCACACATCAATCGCTACGGCAGCAAGCACACCGATGCGATCGTCACGGATGACTACGGCGCAGCCATGCGCTTCCTGCGTGAAGTGGACTCGGCCTCGGTCATGGTCAATGCGTCGACCCGCTTCGCCGATGGCTTCGAGTACGGGCTGGGCGCGGAGATCGGCATCAGCAACGACAAACTGCACGCCCGCGGGCCCGTCGGGCTCGAAGGGCTGACTTCACTGAAGTATGTTGTCTTCGGCCACGGCGAAGTGCGCGCCTGACCCCCGCGCCGCACTCGAAGCAGAAGCCCCCCGCGGATGGGCGCCTGCTCAAGCCGTTGAGCGGGCCCCTCCCTTTGCACTGCGCCCCAGCATCGGACTCACCCGTGGACGGGGCCGGGCCGGTGTTGTGGTGCTGATACGCAGACAGCCTGAATGGAGGCGGATGCGGTCCCGGCGGGCCCAACGACTTGGCGTTGCGGTCCGGCGCGCCTACTGTGCCATGCTGTACCTGCGCATGACGGGTCGTGCTACGCGCGTTTGCATGCACGGCCCCGCGGTTGCAACGAAATTTCGGCGCTGATGTCGAACACGTTTGCCGCCCCAGTGTCCGACAAGCCCTACTGAGCGAGCCATGCCTGCCACTGTCGACTACTACATGAACCCGGTGTCCCCCTTCACCTACATGGGGCACGAGCGGTTCCGCGAGATCTGCCGCCGGCATGGCGCGCAGATCAACCTGCGCGTGATGGATCTGGGCAAGGTGTTTCCGGTGTCCGGCGGCCTGCCGTTGAAGGATCGTCCGCCGCAGCGCCGTGCCTATCGGATGACCGAGCTCAAGCGCTGGCGCGAGTATCTCGGCATAGCGCTCAATCTGGAGCCGAAATATTTCCCGGTGCCGTCAGAGCCTGCGGCCACGCTGATCCTGGCGGTGCTCGCGCGTCTGGGTATCGAGCAGGCGCTCGACATCGCCAGCGACTGTCTGCGCGCCGTGTGGGCGGAGGAGCGCGACATTTCCGCGCCGGCCACGCTGCGCGAACTGCTCGCGGCCCGCTCGCTCGACGCCGAGGCACTGATGACGCACGCGGCCTCGGCCGAAATCGCAGCCCTTTACATCATGCACTCGCAGGAGGCGATCTCGCGCGGGATCTTCGGTGCTCCCACCTACGTGCTGAACGACGAGCTGTTCTGGGGCCAGGATCGTCTCGACTTCCTCGATCGGGCGCTCGCCCGCGCCTGACGCCGGGCCGGGTCCTACCGACGACCCGCTCGCGGCTGCACATGACTTCGCGCCCGCAATCCTATTTCGCGGTTTGCCCCGGCGGACTCGAAGCGGCACTGGCCGATGAGCTGGATGCGCTCGGTGCGCGCGAAGTCCATGAGGAAGGCGGTGGCGTGGCCTTCAGTGGGACGCGCGAGCTCGGCTATGCCGTCAATCTGCACTCCCGCATTGCCAGCCGGGTCCTGTGCCAGGTCGGTCGCCGCGGATACACCAACGAGCAGCACCTGTACGACGCCACGCAGGAAGTGCGCTGGCAGGACCTGATGACGGCGCAGCAGACACTGCGCGTCGATGTGACGGCCTCGCGCTCGCCGCTGAAAAGCATGGAATTCGCGATGCTGCGCATCAAGGACGGCATCGTCGACCGGCTTCGCACCTTGAGCGGCGCGCG
>DAOMFI010000126.1:0-8480 GCA_035429725.1 Burkholderiaceae bacterium
GCGGGCACCAGCCGGCGCCCATCGTCGGCACCGTCTTCAGCACCCAGTCGACGATCGAGTCCGAGGGATTGAGCATGACGAACTTGCTCTTGTTCTCCGAGCCGCCGCCCTTTGCCGCCACCATGACGTCGACCTTGTTGCCAGGCACGATCTGCACGTTGACGACGGCCGGTGTGTTGTCTTTGGTGTTCTTGCGGCCGAACTCCGGAGGATCGACGACCGACGCGCGCAGCTTGTTGTCAGGATTCAAGTAACCGCGGCGCACGCCTTCGTTGATCGCATCCTCGAGCGAGCCGGTGAACCCGTCCCAGCGCACGTCCATGCCGACCTTGAGGAACACGTTGACGATGCCGGTGTCCTGGCAGATCGGCCGGTGGCCTTCGGCGCACATCTTCGAGTTGGTCAGGATCTGCGCGATCGCGTCCTTGGCGGCCGGGCTCTGCTCGGTCTCGTAGGCACGAGCGAGGCTGCGGATGTAGTCGGCCGGGTGGTAGTAGCTGATGTACTGCAGCGCGGCCGCGATGCTCTCGATCAGGTCGGCCTGGCGGATCGTCGTCATGGTGGGATCCTTGTCCGTGATGGGGCGCTCGTCGATCAGTGCTTCACCTTCGCAGCCTTTTCGCCCGGGAACATGATGCGGTCCGTCGCCGCGATCGCCATCGCAGAGAGAAGGAACGTGATGTGGATCGCCGTCTGCGCGATCAGCACCTTGTCCGAGTAGTTCGCCGCGTTGATGAAGGTCTTGAGCAGGTGGATGGAGCTTATCCCGATGATGGCGGTGGCCAGCTTGACCTTGAGCACACTTGCGTTCACATGCGACAGCCACTCCGGCTGATCCGGGTGTTTCTCGAGATACATGCGCGAGACGAAGGTCTCGTAGCCTCCCACGATGACCATGATGAGCAGGTTGGAGATCATCACGACGTCGATCAGCGCCAGCACGACCAGCATGATGATCGTCTCGTTGAGCCCGGTCGGCAGGGCGTCGGACTTGTAGCCGATGCTGGTGACCAGCTGCTGCAGGGCGGCCTGGCTGCCGAAGGCGGCTTCCACCAGGTGAGCCAGCTCGACCCAGAAGTGCCAGACATACACGATCTGGGCGACGATCAGCCCCGCATAGAGCGGCAGCTGCAGCCAGCGGCTCGCGAAGATCAGCCGCGGCAGCGGTGGGATCGGGCGGGTATTGGCGGTGTCGGCCGGCGGCAGGGACATGGCGGGGCGTTGAGAGTCGGCAAGCCGGACATTCTATCGAGCCGCCGGATACGGCCCTTGAAGGCTTGAGATCCGTTCCGGCGCCTCCAAGTATGGGCCGTTTGCCTGACGGGCCTGTCCAAGGTATTGATTAAGTAGGGGTATTCCGTGGAGTTCCCGATGTAGCGCTGCGGACAAACGCGTATGGAGCGTGGTGCGGCCGTTTGGATAGACTTGCGGCCGTCAGATACTGACTATTTCCTTTGGAGAACCTATGAAACGTATCGCTCTGTTCGTACTGACGAACCTTGCGATCATGGTCGTGCTGATGCTGTTCCTGACCGTCCTGTCGGCGGTCTTCGGCATCAACTTCAATCTGGGCGGGCAGACGCTGAATCTAGGCGCGCTGGCGATCTTTTCGCTGGTGGTCGGTTTCACGGGTGCCTTCATTTCACTGCTGATGTCCAAGCCGATGGCCAAGTGGAGCACCGGGGCTCAGGTCATCCGGCAGCCGTCGAACGCGATGGAGTCCTGGCTCGTCGAAGCCGTACGGCGCCAGGCTGAGAAAGCTGGCATCGGCATGCCCGAGGTGGCGATCTACGAGGGCGAGCCGAACGCGTTTGCCACGGGGGCGTTCAAGAACTCGGCGCTGGTGGCGGTTTCGACCGGCCTGCTGCAGTCGATGAGCAAGGAAGAAGTCGAAGCCGTGCTCGCGCACGAGGTCTCGCACGTCGCGAACGGCGACATGGTCACGATGACGTTGCTGCAGGGTGTGATGAACACGTTCGTCGTGTTCCTGTCGCGCGTGATCGGGTACTTCGTCGACCGCGTACTGCTGCGCAATGAAAGCGATGCGCCCGGGATCGGCTATTTCGTGACCACGATCGTGCTGGACATCGCGCTCGGCTTCCTGGCCGCGATCATCGTGGCCTGGTTCTCGCGCCGACGCGAATTCCGCGCCGACGCTGGCGCCGTGGCGCTGCTGGGCTCCAACCGGCCGATGATCAACGCGCTGGCGCGTCTCGGCGGCATGGAACCCGGTCATCTGCCGCAGGCCGTGCAGACGATGGGTATTTCGGGACGGGGCGGCGTGATGGCGCTCTTCTCGAGCCACCCGCCGATCGAGCAGCGCATCGCCGCGCTGCAGGCGATCGGGCGCTGATCCTCTGGCGTAGCTAGGAAAAAGGGCCGGCACCCGCCGGCCCTTCTTTCGTCTGCCGGTCTACGACGTCGGCCCCAAATCGGGCGACAATCCCCGCCGTTGCGAGGAGCGGACGGGTGGATCCAACTTCAGGCGCGAATTCCGGTGCGCATGCTCAGGCGCATCCTGCCGTGCATCCACATGCACACTCTGCGGGGCACCATGTCTCGCTGGGTCGATGGGAATTTCCCATCGAGATGCTGGTTGTTGCCAACCTTATAGCGCTCGCATTCGAGACCCTGCCTACGCTGTCGCCGTTCTGGCGCCAGGCGCTTTGGAGCTTCGAGGTTTTCTGCGCGATGGTCTACACCGTCGAGTACGGCGTCCGGCTCTTCCTGGCACGACCGCGCCTGAAATATGTGACTTCGTTCTACGGAATCATCGACCTGCTGGCGATCGCCCCCTTCTATCTGATGGTGGCCTTCAACCTCCAGGCAGTTCGGGCATTTCGCCTGTTGCGGTTGTTGCGGCTGTTCAAGCTCGTGCGTTACACGCACGCCGTGCACCGATTCCGGCGGGCGTTCGAGATCGCGCGGGACGATCTGGTTCTCTTCGGCGTCATCGCGCTGATCGTGCTGTACCTGTCGGCGATCGGTATTTACCACTTCGAGCACGACGCGCAGCCCGAGAAGTTCTCGTCCGTCTTCGACAGCCTGTGGTGGGCGGTCGCGACGCTGACCACGGTGGGTTACGGCGACATCTATCCCATCACACCTGGCGGGAGGCTCTTTACCTTCATCGTGCTAGTCATGGGCCTCGGCACTATCGCCGTGCCTTCGGGCCTGCTCGCCTCGGCCCTGTCGCGGGTGCGGGCGGAGGAGGCGGCGGCGAAGTCGGCCGTGACAGAGCGCTCCATCGAACGGCAATGGCGGGACTGAACCTGAGCCCGTCGATGGTCGCAGGCCGCGCGTTCAGCGCTCGGCAAGGCGGCGCTTCGCTTCGGCGCGCACCAGCCAGGCAAGCGCTGCGGCAGCGATCGCCAATGCGGCGGTAGCCGCCTCCCAGAAGCCCGCTGCGCCACGCGGCGGGCCCAGGGGCGTGACGTTGAACGCGATCCACGCGCCGCCGCCCAGCCCGAAGCCCCACAGCGCCACACCGTAAATGACCATGGGCCAGAAGGTCTGTCGGTAGCCGCGCAGGACGAACGTGCTCATGCCCTGGACCGCGTCGAAGACATGGAACAGCACGGCGAATCCGATGAGCGACAGCGCCATGGCCTCGACGCCCGGATCGCTGGTGTACAGCCGCACCACCGGACCGCGGAGCAGCCAGAAGAGGAGCGCCACGATCAGTGCGATGCCGAGCGCCAGGCGCAGACCACGACCAGCGGCGCCGTGCGCCACGCCTGGCGCGTTGCTGCCGAGCGCCTGGGCTACCAGCACGCTGGTGGCAATGCCGAGCGAAAGCGGCACCATGAAGAGGATCGCGACCAGGTTGGCGACGATCTGGTGCCCAGCTACGGAGGTGGCCCCGAGGCGGGCGATGAGCACGGCCATGAAGGTGAAGCTCGTGACCTCAAACAGCGTCGACAGGCCGATCGGGATGCCGAGTTTCAGCAGTTCGCGCTGGCTGGTCCAGCGCGGTCCATGGACCGAGGCACTGCGGAAGCGCTCGTAGTAGCGGTCGAAACGCCAGACCGCCAGGCTGAGCGCCAGCGCGAGCCAGGCCAGTAGCGCCGTGGCGACACCAGCGCCGGCGCCGCCCATGGCTTCGATCGGGCCCCAGCCATACATGAACACCGCATTCGTCGGGGCTTTCAAGGCCAGAACAGTCACGTTGACGACCATCGTTACCTTGGGCCGCGACACTGCCGCATTGAGCGCTACGAAGACTCGCGTCGCCAGTCCAGCGGGCAGCCCGAAGGCGACGGCCTGCAGATAGGTCGATGTGATCTCCGCCACGCGGCCTTCGATGCCGGCCACGCGGGTCCAGAAGCCCGTCGCCAGAACGCACGGCAAGGCAAACAACAGCAGGAAGCCCGCCAGCCAGAGTGCCTGCTGCAGGTCGTCGCCGATGGCACGCCAGCGTTGCGCGCCATAGTGGTGGCCGGCGATCGGCGAAAGCGCCTGCAGCACGGCCATGAAACCGATGTAGACGGTGATGTAGATGCTCGAGGCGACCGCCACGCCCGCCATGTCCTCGGGTGAAAGCCGGCCGGCCATGACGGCGTCGATCGTTCCATTGCCGACCACGGCCAGGTTGGCGATGAACAGCGGCCACGCGAGCCGCAGCAAGGCGCGCAACGAAGCGTCCGGCGGGGTCAACCGCGCAGCGGCGTCCATGGACAGGGGGATGAGCGCGCCCGGACGTCAGTCCGGACGTCTCACCCAGATTCGGAAGGTCTCGTCGTAACGCGCCCGTCGCGTCAGCTCATAGGCCTTGTCCCAGGCGCCGGCAGGAGGGGCATCGTCGTCGGCGCTGCGCTTGCTGTCGCGTTGTAGAGCGACGCGGCATAACCCCGCATCGGCCGGCGTTTCGAAGCGGATCTTGCCGTGGTAGCCGAGCATCGCGCGCGTCGCCGGCGGCAGCCCGATCGGTTGCACGCAGGTGTCACCTCCGACCCGCCGTATCTGTGCCGCCAGGTCGGTGGCGATGGGCGCCTGTGTGCGCGCGTGGTCGATGGCGCGGGCGAACAGTGCAATCGCGACAACCCACGCGACAGACAACCCGGTGGCGGCTATGAACGGCCCCGTCCACAGCATTGGCGGCCGGACACGCACGCGCCACAGGACGATTGCAAACCACGTGATCGTGGCCACGACGGCCAGCAGCAAAGGCCAGAAGCGGAAAGTCGGCTCGAATCCGGGTGCCAGTCGCTGCAGTGGTGCAGCCAGACCCGTGGGTGCGCCCGCCATCCAGGCACCAAAAGTCAGCCACGCCGCAAGCAGGGCAAAGGTAAACAGCGCCAGCGAAAACCAGTCGATCGCATCCTCGGCTGAGCGTTTCAGCGAAGACACACCGAAGGAGGCGAGGATCACGAGCGCGGGCACGGCGATCAGGAACTCCCGGTCACTGGGAGTAGCGGACAGCAACGATGCCGACAGCCCGGCGACCAGAACCAATAGCGGCAGAACGATGTGCGGGCGGCGCACGAAATGACGCCACGAGTAGATCGTCCAGAATGCGAAGGGCCACAGGGGCCAGGAATACCAGCCGAGGTTGCGCAGGATCCATACGACGTTGTCACCGTCCGGCAGCGCGACGCTGGCGCGGTTCCATTCCCACCAAGCGGCGAAGTAGGGTTCGGCGTCGGCCGGGTGGAGCAACTGCGCGCCAGCGGGCCATAACGCGAAGACACCTGCCGCCAGCAGCGCGATCAGCGCCGCACGCAGTGCACGCTGCTGTCCGAACGAAAGCGTGAAGGCGATAGCAGCCGCCAGCAGTACGGCCGCCGGAAGCCATCCGCGCGTCAACACGATGGCGCCGATCGCCAAGCCAGCGGCCGCTGAGCCCTTCCATGGATCGTCGAGCGCGAATGCCAGTCCGAACAAAGTGATGCAGACGAGCGCGAGCAGTGCGGGCTCGGCGCCGGTTTCATGCACGCGCACCAGCACACCGAAGGTCGCGGTCAGGAAGAGCACCGAGACATCGGCCAGCATGCGCCCGTAGTCGCGCGGCGTCGCCTCGCCACCGAAAGCCAGCGCCACCGGCTGCGCCTCGTCGCGGCGGGCCAGCCGGTAAGTGGCGTACCACAGTGCCCAGGTGCCGAGAAAGAACCAGAAGACCGTGACGAGCCGGGCGGCAGTGATCGGTCCCAACCAGGGGCCGAGCAGCTTCACGAGGATGGCGCCGAGCCAGAAGGGCAGTGGACCTTCTTCAGCGACGGGTTCTCCGGTGATGCCCGGCAGCCACCAGCTTGCTCCGGTGCCGGAGACCATGTTCCACACGACGCCGAACGCGCTGGCATCCTCCGCGCTCCAGGGTTCCCGGCCCCAGAGGCCCGGGAGGATATAGGCCGCGAGGACAGCGAACAGCGCCCAGCGGGTCAGCTTGGCGGCGGCTGCCGCCGTGACCCGCGCTGGAGAAAGTCGCTGCTCGAAGCTCATGTATTGAGGCCAGAGCGGAGTGCCGCAACAAAAAAGGCAGCCGAAGCTGCCTCTTGCGTCCGGTCGGCGGTCACGTTACTTGCGGCGCGCCTTGGCAGCGGTGACCTGGGCCGCCGCGGCATTGACGGCCTCGGACTTGGCGGCGAACTTCTGGCGGAACTTCTCCACACGCCCGGTCTCGACGATGCGGGTCTGTGCGCCGGTGTAAAACGGATGCGATTCCGAAGACGTATCCAGCTTGAAGAGCGGGTAGGTCTTGCCTTCGAACTCGATCGTCTCGCGCGTCTGCAGTGTGGAGCGCGTGATGAACTTGAAGTCGTTCTGCATGTCCTGGAACACGACTTCGCGGTATTCGGGGTGGATGCCTTGCTTCATTGGGTACCTCGTTTTGGGCCGCCCGACCCAGGGATGACGCGGGCATCAATGCCGGCGACTGCCTGAACCACGGTCCCGGTTTTCGGGAAACGACAGATTATCCGGGAAATCGCGCTTCTGGGCAAGCCGCGGGCAGTTGCAAGTCTTTGTTTTCAAATAGATCGGCTGGCGCTGCCGGCGATCCTTTACTGATCAGATCGGGCAAAAGCAGCTATGCACTTTCGCCCGCAGCGCCGCGCTCACCGGTCACGCTACGCGCCTAGAACTGTTCGCGCGGTCCACTGCCGCGCTCATAGGCGCGGCCGGTTCGCCCGGCGTTGTTGATGCGCAGGCATCAACATCGAAACCCCGGCCTCACCCACCCCGACGCATCATGTCGAAGAACTCGGCGTTGTTCTTCGTCGCCTTCATCTTGTCGAGCAGGAATTCCATCGCTTCGATCTCGTCCATGCCATAGAGCAGCTTCCGCAGGATCCAGACCTTCTGCAGGATCTCGGGCTTCAGCAGCAGTTCTTCCTTGCGCGTGCCCGAGCGGTTGACGTTGAGCGCGGGGTAGACGCGCTTTTCGGCCAGCCGGCGCTCCATGTGGATTTCCATGTTGCCGGTGCCCTTGAACTCCTCGTAGATGACGTCGTCCATGCGCGAGCCGGTGTCGATCAGTGCGGTAGCGATGATGGTGAGCGAGCCGCCTTCCTCGATGTTGCGCGCGGCGCCGAAGAAGCGCTTGGGCCGCTGCAGCGCGTTGGCATCGACGCCGCCGGTCAACACCTTGCCCGAGGCCGGCACCACGGTGTTGTAGGCGCGGGCCAGGCGCGTGATCGAGTCGAGCAGGATGACCACGTCTTTCTTCGATTCGGCCAGCCGCTTGGCCTTCTCGATCACCATCTCGGCGACCTGCACATGGCGCGTCGCCGGCTCATCGAAGGTGGACGCCACGACCTCGCCGCGCACCGAGCGCTGCATCTCGGTCACTTCCTCGGGCCGCTCGTCGATCAGCAGAACGATCAGCACGATGTCGGGATGGTTCTGCGCGATGGCGTGCGCGATGTGCTGCATCAGCACGGTCTTGCCGCTCTTGGGGCTCGCGACCAGGAGGCCGCGCTGGCCCTTGCCGATCGGCGCAATGATGTCGATCAGTCGACCGGTGATGTTTTCCTCGCCGCGCATGTCGCGTTCGAGGATCAGCGGCTGGTTGGGAAAGAGCGGCGTCAGGTTCTCGAACAGGATGCGGTGCTTGGTGGCCTCGGGCGCAACGCCATTGACCTTGTCGACCTTGACCAGCGCGAAGTAGCGCTCGCCGTCCTTCGGCGTGCGCACCTCGCCCTCGATCGAGTCGCCGGTATGCAGGTTGAAGCGCCGGATCTGCGAAGGCGAGATGTAGATGTCGTCCGTGCTCGCCAGGTACGACGTCTCGGGCGAACGCAGGAAGCCGAAGCCGTCAGGCAGGACTTCGAGCGTACCGTCGCCGAAGATCTGCTCGCCGCCCTTGGCGCGCTTCTTCAGGATCGCGAACATCAGTTCCTGCTTGCGCAGGCGGTTGGCGTTGTCGATCTCGAGGCCGATGGCCATTTCGAGCAACTGGGAAACGTGCAGGGCTTTGAGTTCGGAAAGGTGCATGGGGACAACCGGAGGAGTTGTGGGACGCCCTGGGACTGTTCGGGGCGCCC
>DAOMFI010000127.1:0-8288 GCA_035429725.1 Burkholderiaceae bacterium
CTGAGCAACGTCACCTGGCAGCAAACCGGTGGCCCGGCCGTGACTTTGCTGTCGGCGCGCACGCAGGCGATCAGCTTCGATCCGCCGAGCACAGGGACCTACACCTTCAATGTGTCGTTCGTCGATGGCACCGGGTCGGCGCGGACGGCGACCGCGACCATCAGCGTTAACGCGACCACGGCGGTGTCGGTCGTCGCGCGCAGCGACCAGGCCGTGCGCACCGGTGGCAAGGCCTCGGTCCGCGCGTGGCCGGCGGCAGCCAGCGGCGAGACCCTGACGTGGACCCAGCTGGCCGGCCCGGCGGCCACGCTTGACACGAGCGACCCCAATCGCATCATCTTCACGGCGCCAGCCGTGACGAAGGACACCGCACTCGTGTTCCGCGTGACGCGCACGGGAGCCAGCGGGACCGACAGCGACGATGTCATGGTGCTGGTCGAGGCTTACCCGCAGGCGCCGGCCGGTGTGGATGCCTATGTCTTCAGCGATATGCACGTGTCGCGCGTGTATCCCTACAAGGCGTCAGGCCCCTACGCCGGCGTGCTGGCGGACTGCGTCTACAACGCGCAGCTGCAGTACACGGGCGCCAGCGCCAACTCCTGTTCGCTGGCCACGCTGCCCTTGCTGCACACCACGACGAGCGGCAACGTGCCGACGCTGGCACAGATCATGGACCGGGTGCTGGTCTCGCACGACTGGATGGGCCGGAACTTCGAGGATCTGCTGCGCGCCAACCAGGACAAGACCGACCTGCTGCGGCTCTTCAACGGCGTCACCGCGATCGTCATCGGCGCGCACGTGCGGCCGAGCTTCTATTACGCGCTGACGGGCGCGATCTATCTCGATGCCGACAACTTCTGGCTGACAGCCGACGAGCGCGACGTCATCGACGAAGCACCGGACTTCCGTTCCGCGTTCGACCGCGATCTGCAGTACTCCGGCGTGTGGCGCTATGCGAACAGCATGAACCAGAACATCTTCCTGCCGTTTTCGGCCACGTCGCGGATCTCGCGCGACCTTTCGTACCTGCTGCAGGAGTCGGGCTGGCTGATGTATCACGAACTGGCGCATGCGTCGGACTTCGTGCCGGTGTCGGTCCGCGGCTCCCTCAATACATCGACTTCCGTGTGGGCCAACATCGCTCCGCGTTACCTGGGCGCGCAGCTGCCGTCGGATCAGCTGACCACGATGTTTCCGCTCACGTCACAGCAGATGAAGGCGCTGGCGCAGGTCAAGTTCGTGACCGGCCCCGTCGCCGATACGACGCTCGTCAATGGCATTCCGTACTCGACCCTCCGGGTCTGGTCGCCCACCGAGGTCGCCGGCTTCTTCTCCGTGGACCGGGCCACGGACGAATACAACTACACGACGACGCGTGAGGACATCGCGATGACCTTCGAAGAGGTCATGATGGTTCGCAACCATGCCTGGCGGCGCGACGTCGCGATGACCGACAAGATCACGGCGACGACCACCAGCGACACGCTCACCGTGCGCTGGGGCCAGCGCGGACGGGTCGGCGAGGCGGGGATCAAGCCGAGGGCTCAGTTCACGGTCGACCAGCTCGCGCCGTGGGTGCTGCAGGCCGATCCGGGCGCTGTCGCCAACCTGCCGGCACCGATTGCGATGCGCCCCGGCCAGAGCTGGGCCGCCAACCTCGTACTGCCGGCGCCGCCGGCGATGGCGACGGCACAGGCCCTGCGGGAGCCGCGACTGTCGACGGAGCTGGATCAGATTCTGCTGCGCCGGGCCGTCAGCCGCCAGCTGATCGGCATCGCCGGGCCGGCCATGCAGCACGGGGCACCGAACGAGCGGGCGCTGCAGCGGCTGCAGCGCTGATGGCTTTGTCCGCCCTGCCGTGACGTCTCGTGCGCCGGAAGGCAGGTAGCGCCGCGCGCGTTGCCGCATAATCGCGCGAATTTTTCCGCCGCGCCGCCATGACCCTGATCGCGTTCGTCGCCTTATATCTGCTCGCCTCCGTCGCGATCGGCCTGTATGCCGCCACGCGGGTAAAGAACACCGCCGACTACGCGGTGGCGGGGCGCTCGCTGCCGCTGATCATGATCGTCACCACGACGTTCGCGACGTGGTTCGGTTCCGAGACAGTGCTCGGCATCCCGTCGAAGTTCGTCGAGGGCGGCTTGCAGAAGACGGTGGAAGACCCGTTCGGTGCGGCGTTCTGCCTGATCTTCGTGGGCATGTTCTTCGCGCGCAAGCTCTACAACATGAACCTGCTGACGATCGGCGATTTTTACCGTCAGCGCTACGGCAAGGGTGTGGAGATCTTCAGCGCGGCCGTCATCATGATCTCCTACCTCGGGTGGGTCGCCGCGCAGATCACCGCGCTGGGACTGGTGTTCAACCTGCTCTCGGGCGGGGGGATCTCGACCGTGCAGGGCATGGCGCTCGGCACGGCCATCGTGTTCATCTACACGGTGTTCGGCGGCATGTGGTCGGTCGCGCTGACCGATTTCCTGCAGATGATCATCATCGTCGTCGGCCTTTCGCTGATCGCGTGGTTCGCGGCCGACCTTGCCGGCGGGACCACCAGGGTCATCGACTACGCGGCCGGCAAGGACATGTTCCAGTTCTTCCCGGAGCCGACATTGCATGCCTGGCTCTTCTGGCTCGGCGCTGCCATCACGATCATGATCGGCTCGATCCCGCAGCAGGACGTGTTCCAGCGCGTCATGTCGGCAAAGAACGCCGACACCGCCGTCAAGGGGCCGATCATCGGCGGCATCTCCTACCTGGCCTTCGCGTTCGTCCCGATGTTCATCGGCGTGTCCGCCTTCATCGTGATGCCCGAGGTCGCCGCGCAGCTGGCCGCAGAAGACTCGCAGAAGATCCTGCCGACACTGGTGCTGGAACGCATGCCGGTGTGGCTGCAGGTCATGTTCTTCGGCGCGCTGCTGTCGGCCATCATGTCGACGGCATCAGCCACGCTGCTGGCGCCCTCGACGACCTTCGTCGAGAACATCCTGAAGAACTTCCACGCGCTGCCCGACAAGCGCGAGCTGCGCGCGATGCGCATCACCGTGTTCGTGTTCACAGTCTGCGTGCTGGTGTACTCGATCCTGATGGAAGGCACGCCGATCTACGAGCTGGTTGCCATGGCCTACCAGTTCCCGGTGGTCGGAGCCTTCTGGCCTCTCGTGTGCGGCCTGTACTGGAAGCGGGCGACGACGCAGGGGGCGATCTGGTCGATCGTGCTCGGCATGAGCACCTGGGCCATCCTGGCCGCCACCCCGCTCGGTGAAGTGTTCCCGTCGGTGCTCGGCGGTTTCATCCTGGCCGGAATCGGCATGGTGGCGGGTTCGTTGTTTCCCACGCAGGGCAATGTGGCGCACCGCGCCCGCACCGCCTCTCATGGCCCGCATTCACACGCCGGGCACGGCCATCGTTCCACGCAGCCGGAAGGGCACCGCGCCGCAAGGTAACGGCGGGTCGCCGACCCTCAGCCCGGCAGCGGAGCGATCCGTTCCGTGGCGAGCGCAGCGAAGTCCTCGGCAAAGCTGGCCAGGCGGCGCGACAGCTTCGACTTTTGCTCCGCAGTGGCGGCGTTGACCAGCTGTGCCACCAGCTCGGCGTTGACCGCGCGGAACTCGGTGACGCGGGCACGCCGTTCAGCATCGGTCGGAAGCTGCAGCTGCGCGAAATAGGCGCGCACCCAGCCGGCCGCGACATCCTCGGTCGGCCGTTCGGCCTGGATCCTCTGCACGACGCCGATGAGCTCGCGCTGCCGCCGTTCGCGCTCGTCGAGCCACCAGCCCGAGCTGTCCGGGCGCTTCGCGAGGGAGTCTCGGACGAGCGCCAGCTGCTCGCGCGTCAGGCTGCCGAACCAGAAGTCGGCGCGCTCGGCGTACCGCCGGACCCGGTCGTCGAGCGTCTCCTTGCTGGCGAGCTGCGCCAGTTCGCGGCGCGCCTTCGCGTTGTCGCTCGCGAGCTTGCGCTGCATGCGGGCGACCTGATCGGGCGTCAGCGTGAGCGCGAGCTGGGCGAGGTCGGGCGCGGCACGCTCGCCCACGGCCGCCAGCCGCGCGTTGATCGCGCTGCTGAAGGCGAGCACGTCGGCCGCCGTCACCGGTCCTTCGAGCCGCCGGCGCGTGGCCTCGACCAGTTGCGCATAGTCGCGCAGCTGCGTCGCGCGGTGCCACGCGATTAGCGTGCCCGTTCGTTCCTTGACCAGCTGCTCCTGCTCGGGTGAAAGCCCGATATAGCCGTCGATCGTGTAGACGAGGAGCGTGTCGGCGTTGTTGTAGCCGAGCCGTACTCCGGCGCTGCAACCGGCGAGCAGCAGCGCGGCCAGCAGCAGCCAGCGGCGGAGTCGAACAAGCGGTGACTTAGAATCGCTGCGCAATCAACGATCTCCTGCGCAATGAACATCGTGATTCTGGCGGCCGGGCAAGGCAAGCGGATGAAATCCGCGCTGCCCAAGGTGCTGCATACGGTCGCCGGCCGGCCGATGTTATCCCACGTGCTCGATACGGCGCGCCTCGTTGGCGCAGACGCGGGACCGGTGCGGCCGATCGTCGTGGTCGGCCACGGCGGCGAGGCGGTGCGCGCGGCGTACTCCGGTGCCAGCGACCTCGCGTTCGTTACGCAGGCGACACAACTCGGCACCGGCCACGCGGTGCAGCAGGCAGTGCCGCATCTGAACGATGCCGGTCCCACGCTGGTGCTCTACGGCGACGTGCCGCTCACCACCGCCGCAACGCTGCGGCAACTGATCGCAGCGGCCGGCACGGGCGTGGCGCTGCTGACGGTGCGCCTGGCCGACCCGACGGGCTACGGCCGCATTGTCCGCGACGCCGACGGCAGGGTGTTGCGCATCGTCGAGGAGAAGGACGCCACAGCGGCCGAGCGTGCGATCGACGAGATCAACACCGGCATCCTCGTCGCTCCGACCGCGCAGTTGAAGACATGGCTGGCATCGCTCTCCAACCGCAATGCGCAGGGCGAGTATTACTTGACCGACGTGATCGCGCAGGCCGTCGCGGCGGGCGTGCCCGTTGCGGCCGTCATGCTCGCGGACCCTGACGAGGCGCTGGGCGTCAACAGTCCGGCGCAGCTCGCCGAAGTCGAGCGCATCGCGCAGCGGCGCACGGCGGCGGCCCTGATGGAGGCCGGCGTACGGCTCGCCGATCCGGCGCGGATCGACGTGCGCGGCTCACTGGAAGCCGGTGCGGACGTCTTCATCGATGTCGGCTGTATCTTCGAAGGGCGCGTCGTGCTCGGCGACGGCGTACGCATCGGTCCGCACAATTTGCTGCGCGATTGCACGATCGGCGTGGGAACTGAGGTGTTCGGCTTCTGCTACCTCGAGAGCGCGACGATCGGCGCCCAGGCCCGCATCGGGCCTTTCGCACGCATGCGCCCGAGCGTGACGCTGGGCGACGAGGTGCACATCGGCAACTTCGTCGAAGTGAAGAACTCGCAGATGGATGCCGGCGCCAAGGCGAACCACCTCGCCTACGTCGGTGACGCGACCGTCGGCCGGCGCGTCAACATCGGCGCCGGCACGATCATTGCCAACTACGACGGCGCGAACAAGCACCGTACGGTGATCGGCGATGAGGCGCATACGGGTTCGAACTCTGTGCTGGTGGCTCCACTCGACATCGGCGCCGGCGCCACAATCGGAGCGGGCTCCACGATCAGCAAGAATGCGCCGCCCGGCAAGCTGACGGTCGCGCGCGCCAGGCAGGTGACGCTCGAACACTGGAAGCGTCCGACGAAGAAGTCGAAGTAGACGCGGCCGGCCTGCAACGCCTCTGTCGCGTCTGCGTCGTCAGACGGGCAGCGCCGGTGCGAACTTCACACGCCTGACCGAAAAGAAGCTGCGCACGTTGCGCACGTTGTTGGCGGCCGTGAGCGTGCGATGCACGAAGGCGTGATAGGCAGCCATGTCGGGCACGAACACCACGAGCACGAAGTCGGGTCCGGTGGCCACGCGATAGCACTGCTGCACCACCGGGTCCGGGCCAATCAGCGACTCGAATGCGGCCTGCGCCTCGGCACTTTGCACATCGAGCGTCACTTCGAGGATGGCGGTGAGTCCGGCCAGCGCATCCGGCGACACCATCGCCATCTGGCGCTCGATGACGCCGGCCTCCACCAGCCGCCTGACACGGCGCAGGCAAGTCGCTGGCGAAATGTGCGCTGCCTTCGCCAGCGCCTCGTTGGTGCGTGCGCTGTCCTCCTGCAGCAACATGAGCAGCCGACGATCGGTCGAGTCCAGTGGCAATGCGATAGGGAGGATCATGCTTAAAAGCAATCATATCCAGAGAGAATGCGAAAGAATATTGCATGATCACCCCGTAGTGCAAGATAGTTTCGATTGAAGGTTTGATTTGAAAGCCTATTCCGTCATGTTCCGCCTACGATGCGCGCCGTCACCAAGGGAGTGCGAAACTCATGTGCGGCATCGTCGGCGCGGTTTCCCAGCGCAACATCGTTCCCATCCTCATCGAGGGCCTGCGGCGCCTCGAGTACCGCGGCTATGACTCGTGCGGAGTCGCGGTTCATGCCGACGGCGTGCTCAAGCGCGCCCGTAGTGTTTCGCGCGTGGCGGAGCTCGATTCACAGGCCCATGAACTGGGCGCCTTCACCGGCATCGCGCACACCCGCTGGGCCACCCACGGTGCACCCAGCACGGCCAACGCGCACCCTCACTTTTCGGCCGGCCCGGTGCAGGCGCGCGGCGCACTCGACAAGTCCGCGCGCAGCGCCCGCGTCGCGCTGGTGCACAACGGCATCATCGAAAACTATGAAGAGCTGCGCACGCGACTGAAGGCGGGCGGCTACGCGTTCGAGAGCCAGACCGACACGGAGGTCATCGCTCACCTGATCGACAGCCTGTACGAAGGTGACCTGTTCGATGCCGTACAGCGTGCGGTGCGCGAACTGCGCGGCGCCTACGCGATTGCAGTGTTCTGCCGAGATGAGCCGCATCGCGTCGTCGGTGCGCGCGCCGGTTCGCCGCTGGTGGTGGGCATCGGTGATGGCGAGAACTTCCTCGCCTCCGACGCGATGGCACTCGCCGGCACGACCGACCAGGTCATCTACCTCGAGGAAGGCGATGTCGTCGACGTCCAGCTCGCGCGGGTGTGGGTTGTCGATCGCGACGGCCGCCCGGTCACGCGCGACGTCAAGACCGTGAATGCCGGCCTCGGCGCAGTCGAGCTCGGGCCGTACCGCCACTACATGCAGAAGGAGATTTTCGAGCAACCTCGCGCCATCGGCGACACGCTCGAAACCGTTACGGCCATCGAGCCGGCGCTTTTCGGTGAAGCCGCGGCCGACGTGCTGCCGCGCGTCAGTTCGGCGCTGATACTGGCCTGCGGCACCAGCTACTACGCGAGCAGCGTGGCGCGGTACTGGATCGAATCCATCGCGCAGGTACCGGTCACCGTCGAGATCGCCAGTGAGTACCGCTACCGGGTCTCAGTGCCCGATCCGAACGCGCTGGTCGTCGTCGTCTCTCAATCGGGCGAGACGGCCGACACGCTCGCCGCGCTCAAGCACGCCAAGAGCCTGGGCATGCACCGTACGCTCGCCGTGTGCAACGTCGCCACCAGCGCGATGATGCGTGAGACCGCGTTGCAGTTCCTGACCAAGGCCGGCGCCGAGATCGGCGTGGCGTCGACCAAGGCATTCACGACGCAGCTGGTCGGGCTCTACCTGCTCGCCAACGCGATCGCCAAGGCCAGGGGCCGGTTGTCACCCGAACGTGAACAGGCCGCGATCCGCCGTCTGCGGCACCTGCCGGCCGCCGTCGGCAGCGTGCTTGCGCTCGAGCCGCACATCATCGGCTGGAGCGAGACCTTTGCGCGGGTGGAGAACGCCCTCTTCCTCGGCCGCGGCCTGCACTATCCGATCGCACTCGAAGGCGCGTTGAAGCTCAAGGAGATCAGCTATATCCACGCCGAGGCCTATCCCGCCGGGGAACTCAAGCACGGCCCGCTCGCACTCGTGACCGAAGCGATGCCGGTCGTGACGGTGGCGCCGAACGACGAGCTGCTCGAAAAGCTCAAGAGCAACATGCAGGAAGTGCGCGCCCGCGGCGGCCACCTCTATGTCTTCGCGGACGCTGACACGCAGATCGAGTCCAGCGAAGGCATCCACGTCATACGCCTGCCGGAGCACTACGGCGACCTTTCGCCGATCCTCCACGTCGTGCCGTTGCAACTGCTCGCGTATCACACCGCCGTGGCGCGCGGCACCGATGTCGACAAGCCGCGCAATCTGGCCAAGAGCGTGACCGTCGAGTAGTTGTGCCGGTGTTG
>DAOMFI010000128.1:0-8267 GCA_035429725.1 Burkholderiaceae bacterium
TGACGCAGGGTTTCCCCGATAGTCTTGCCGGCGCGGCGCTGGTCTAATTCGCCCGCCTTTTCAGGGGAGTAGCCAGAAGGCGCCGGCCCTTACGGCCCGGCCCTTCGATGCGACGTCGTCAATACGGCGGGCACCGGCGCAGTTTTGCCGCCCGGCGTCGCAGCAGTCCGCCACCCGGCGGATTCCAGGTCAGACCGCAAGGCGCCTTCGAAACCCCGTCGCGGGGTGCGCCGGCCGCTGCACCATTTTCGAAAGTGACTGATGCAATCCATTGGGAACCCCCTGATGTGGTCGCTGTTCGCGGCCTTTGTCGTTGTTGCGCTTCTGGTCGACTTCTTCGCCATGAGCAAGCAGGGCGCGCACCGCGTTTCGATCCGCGAAGCGGCCGTCTGGTCGCTGATCTGGGTCGCCGTCTCGCTCGTGTTTCTCGGCGGCCTGTGGTGGTACCTCGATGCCAATGTCTCGCGCGAGGTCGCCAACGCCAAGGGGCTCGAGTTCCTGACCGGCTACCTGATCGAGAAGGCGCTGGCGGTCGACAACGTATTCGTGTTCCTGATGATCTTCACCTACTTCGCCGTGCCGCCGGAGTTCCAGAAGCGGGTGCTGATGATCGGCATCCTCGGCGCGCTCGTGCTGCGCGCGGTGATGATCCTCGTGGGCGCCTGGCTGATCTCGCAGTTCCACTGGATCCTGTATCTCTTCGGCGCGTTTCTCGTCTTCACGGGAGTGAAGATGTGGTGGGCCGCCGGCCAAGAGCCGGATCTTGAGGCCAACCCGGCGCTTAAGCTGCTGCGCAGCCGCCTGCGCATCGCGCCCTCGTACGACGGCGAACGCTTCACGACGACGATCGACGGCGTCCGGCACTTCACGCCGCTCTTCATCGTCATCGTGCTGATCGGCATCGTCGACGTGATTTTCGCAGTCGACTCGATTCCGGCGATCTTCGCGATCACGACTGATCCGTTCATCGTGCTGACGTCCAACGTCTTCGCGATCCTGGGCCTGCGCGCGATGTACTTCCTGCTCGCCGGCATGCACGAGCGCTTCCACCTGCTTTCCTACGGTCTGGCGATCGTGCTGGTGTTCATCGGGACCAAGATGCTGCTGATCGACATCTACAAGATTCCGATCACCTGGTCCCTGCTCGTCACGGTCACCGTGCTCGTGGCGACGATGGTCCTGTCGCTGAAGTTCCCGCCCAGGGCCGGACAGGGCGGCGGCGCCTATCCGTTCCCCGCGCGCAAGCGCGAGGAGAAGGGTCACTGAGGCCGTCGGGCCTGTCAGGCTGCGCGCAGGAACCAAGTAGGTTCGGCACGCAGCCTGGTGCGCGCCTCCGCTCGCCCGCGGCGTCTGCGCTGATCGCTTCCGGCGTCAGCGCCGTTCGATCCAGTACAGCGCCGAAAACGCGAGCGCGAGCACGACGAGGCTCGGCAGCACCGCGACGATGACGGGCGGCCAGGTGTTGAGCAGCCCGATATGCGCGAACAGCTTGTTCAGGCCGTAAAAGGCGACCCCGATCATCACGCCCGTGAAGATCTTGAAGCTGACGCCGCCGGCGCGCACGTGCAGGTAGGCAAAGGGCAAGGCCAGCGCCATCATGACCAGCACAGCCCAGGGGTAGAAGAGCTTGCCCCAGAAGGCGATCTCGTAGCGCTCGGTCTGCTGGCGGTTCTCCGCCAGGTGACGGATGTACTGGATCAGATCCCAGCCCGCCATGCGCTCGGGCTGCACCAGCAGGACGCCAAAGATGTCGGGCTTCAGCTCGGAACGCCAGAGCAGCGTCGGATGGGTGAGCACTTCCGTCTTCGCATCGGCCGGCAGCGATGCGTCGGTCGACAGCTGGGGCACGCGGGTCTCGACGACGTCGGTCAGCTCCCATCCGGCGCCCGGCACGTAGGTGCCGATATTGCCGCGCAGGATTGAACGCAGGCGATAGTCGCGGTCGAACTCGATGATGCGCCAGTCCTTGGTGCCGACATCGGGCGAAACCTGGCGCACGTTGATGAAGCGAAACGCGCTGACGCCGCCAGCCGGGTCCTTCACGACATCCCTCACCCAGACACCGGAGCGGAAATCGCGCACGCTGATCTGGCTGCCACGCGCCTTCAGCCGGGTCTGCTGTGCCAGCCGCTCCGACGGCGGCGAGATGACCTCGCCGAGCAGGAACGTCAGTCCGACCATCAGCATTCCGATGCCCAGCAGGTTCATCAACAGCCGCCGGGTGCTCATGCCCGACACCCGCATGATCGTGAACTCGGAATTGGCGGCGAGCTTCGAGAGCGCGTAAATGGTCCCGATCAACGCCGCGATCGGCATCACCTCGTAAGTGCGTGAGGGCAGCGTGAAGGCCACGTAGGCCAGCGCGTGCCGCAGCAGGAATCCGCGTTGCCCGATCTCGTCGAGTTGCGCGACCAGGTCGAAGAACGTGAAGAGCGACAGCAGCGCGAAGAGGACGAAGGCGGTCGCCGTCGCCACTTCCTTCCACAGGTAGCGGCGCAGCGTCTTCATGCTGTGGGCGTCCGCGCCCGCCGCCAGTAGGCGGGCGTCAATTGCCGGGGCCACCAGCGCGTCAGGTAAACCCGGCGTGCAAAGAGGACCACGACGACGAACAGGACCACGGCGTGCACGATCCAGACGCCCAGGCCGAAGGACACCCGGTCCTGCTGCACCCACGCCTGGATCGTGTTCAGCACGTTGAGATAGATCGCGAAGGCGAGCACGGCAATGATCAGGTTGAACGAGCGCCCGACGCGCGGGTTGGTGTAGGCGAGCGGGATCGCGAGCAGCGTCACGACGAGCGCCGCGACAGGAATGCCGATGCGCCACAGGATCTCGGCCTTGGCGAAGGACGTGCGCTCGGCGAGGAGATCGGATGTCGGCCGGGTCCGTGCGCTGCGCTCGCCCATCGGCCGGTCAGGCCGGCTCTCGAGGCGGATCGAGTAGCGCTCGAACTCCATCGCCCGGTACTCGGCCGAGCCGGGCGTTCCTTCGTAGCGCCTGCCCCGCTCCAGCACGAGGAAGCGGTCGCCGTTCGGCGCGACTTCGATCTGGCCCTGCGCCGCCACGATGACGCCTTCCTTGCCCTGGCCTCGCATGCTGACGAAGATGTTGCGGACCTGGCTGCCTTCGAAGTCCACCGACTCGACGAAGAACACGCGGTCCGCGCCGCTGGACTCGATGAAGCGGCCCGGCGCGACCCGACTGACATCGTCCCGCCGCATGAAGTTCTGTCGCAGCTCCTCGATCTGCGCGCCTGACCACGGGGTCACGAAGAGAGACAGTAGTGCCACGGCGACAATGATCGGCCACGCGAAGCGCAGCACCGGGCCCACCCACGAGTAAAGGCTCTGTCCGGACGCGAACCAGACGACCATTTCGGAGTCGCGGTAGGCGCGTGAAAGCGTCATCAGCACCGACACGAACAGCGTCAGTGTCAGCACGACCGGAAGCCATGTCAGGGCCGTCAGCGCCAGCAGCTGGAACACCGCCTGGTTGTCGACGCGGCCGCCGGCGGCCTGGCCCAGGATCCGCACCAGGCCCACGGAGAACAGGATCGAAAAGAGCACCGTGAAGACCGCGCTCGCAGCGCTCGTGAGCTCTGCAACGATGGAGCGACGGAAGATCATGGCCGGGCGCGACGCAGCTATCGACTGGCCGCGACCGCGCCGCTATATACTGCCCGGCTCGCGAGAGAGGCCGCGGCGAACTGACTTCGCTGGGCGGGGGGTTGCCTCGCCGGCCCTTCACACCTTGCCATCGCGAGACTTTTCAGAGGGAAACCGCAATGGAATTTAGCACAACGATCGCGCACGCCGAGGCGGTCAAGGCCGATGCCGTCGCCGTAGGCGTGTTCGCGGACGGCGAATTGACGGCCAGCGCACGCGCACTCGACAAGGCATCGCGTGGCGCCGTCAAGGCGGCCATCAAGAGCGGCGACATGACCGGCAAGCGCGGCACGCAACTCGCGCTGCGCGGCCTGCCGGGCGTGGCGGCAGCCCGCGTGCTGCTGGTCGGCCTGGGCAGTCGCGATGATTTCTCCGACCGCGCTTTCGCCGACGCAGCACGCTCGGCCGTCAAGGCCTTCCCGGGCGTGGCTGAGATTGCGGTGGCTGCCACGGAGTGGGGCGTCAAGGGCCGCGACTCCGAATGGGCCGCGCGCCAGTTCGCAATAGCCGCGCGCGAGGCGGTGTTCCGCAGCGACGAACTGAAGAGCAAGAAGGACGACGTCAATGGTCCGTCGCGTGCGCTGCTGGTGCTGCCGGCGCGCGATGCCGGCGCCGAGCGCGGGCTCAAGCAGGGCACGGCGATCGCGAACGGCATGGCGCTCACGAAGCGCCTGGGCAACCTGCCGCCCAACATCTGCCACCCGACCTTCCTCGCTGACGAGGCGCGCAAGCTCGCCAAGCAGTGGAAGCTCGGCGTCGAGGTGCTGGAGACCAAGCAGCTCGAGGCCCTGAAGATGGCTTCGTTCCTAAACGTGGCGCGCGGTTCCGCTCAGCCGCCCAGACTGATCGTGCTCAAGCACGAGGGCGGCGGCAAGTCGGCGCCCGTCGTGCTGGTCGGCAAGGGCATCACGTTTGATTCGGGCGGCATCTCGATCAAGCCCGGCGCGGCGATGGACGAGATGAAGTTCGACATGTGCGGCGCCGCGAGTGTCATCGGCACGATGCGCACGGTGGCCGAACTGAAGCTCAAGCTCAATGTGATCGGCGTCGTCGCGGCGTGCGAGAACATGCCCTCCGGCACGGCGACGCGCCCCGGTGACATCGTGACCTCGATGTCCGGCCAGACGATCGAGATTCTGAACACCGACGCCGAGGGGCGACTGATCCTGTGCGATGCCCTGACCTATGTCGAACGCTTCAAGCCCGCAGCGGTGGTCGACGTGGCGACGCTGACCGGAGCCTGTGTGGTTGCGCTCGGCAACGTGAACTCGGGGCTCTTCGCCAACAACGAAGAACTGGCTGACGAGCTGATGAGCGCGAGCCGCGCGGCGAGCGACGCCGCATGGCGCATGCCGCTCGGCGAGGAATACCAGGAGCAGCTGAAGACCAACTTTGCCGACATGGCCAACCTGGGCACACCGGCCAATGCCGGCGCCATCACGGCAGCGTGCTTCCTGGCGCGGTTCACGAAGGCGTATCCGTGGGCGCATCTGGACATCGCGGGTACGGCATGGAAGAGCGGCGCCGCAAAAGGCGCGACCGGCCGGCCGGTGCCGCTGCTGTCGCAGTTCCTGATCCAGCGCGCCGGGTGACGCGGCGCATGAGCGCGGCGCCGGCCCGCTCCCCGCAAGCTCGCGCCGCAGCGCGCAGCGCGCAGGCGCTTGGCGCGGCCGCCAGCCGGTCCGCGGCACGGCTGACAGCCTGCGCGGGCACGGCAGCGCGCGGAGGCTGGCGCGGTATGAATGCTGCGCCCAGGCCCCCCCTCCAGCAACGCGCAGTTCGGAGGTTTGTCGGGTGACCCGCATCGACTTTCACTTCAATGCGGAACATCGCCTGCACTACGCCTGCCGTGTGACCCGCAAGGCGCGCGCGGCCGGCAAGCGGCTGGTCGTCCTGGCGCGCGACTCCGACCGGCTGGCCCAGTTCGACATGGCGCTCTGGACGTTCTCGGCGCTCGACTTCCTGCCGCACGTCTATGTGGACTCCCAGCTAGCCGCCAGCACGCCGGTGCTGCTGACGCTGGATGGCGCCCGGGCGCCGGCGAGCGACGTCCTGCTGACCCTGGACGATGAAGCGCCGCCGGACTTCGAAGCGCTCTTTACGCGCTACGAACGCGTGATCGAGGTGGTCTCGCGCAACGATGACGATCGGGCTCGTGCGCGTATCCGCTTCAAGACGTATCGCGACCGCGGTTTCGAGCCGACGGCATTCGAGGTGGCGGGCCGTGAGTGACAAGGGCAATCCGCTCGATCGTCTGACGCGTCCGGGAGGCCGTTCGATTTCGGACGACGAGTCGATCCCGGTGCTGACGGAACGCCTGACGCTGCCGTCACTCGATCTCGACATTTCGCTGCCGAAGCCGCCACCGCCCGTCGCTGCTCCTGCGCCACTGCCGCCCCCACCACCACCGCCTCCTCCGCCCCCACTACCGCCACCGCCGCCACCGCCTCCGCCGCGGCCCACCGTGGCAGTACCGCCGGCGAGGCCGCCGCTGCCAAGCGTGGCAGCGAGCGCGGCGCCAGTCGCGCCGGTGACGCCGCCGATTCCGACTTACACACTGTCGGCGAGCGTTGCGCCCGATGTGGAAGCTGCATCCGAAGTCGACTGGGAAGCGCTGGAGCAACGGCTGCGGGAATCCGTGTTTCGCGAACTGCAGCCGGCGCTGGCAGACGAGGCTGGCCGCATCCTGCGCGAGCGGCTGCAGCCCGCCATTGAGCGTGTTGTGCTGGCGACGACCGCGGATTTACGCAATGCATTCGAGGTCCGGCTGCGCGAAACCATCGCGCGCGTCGTGGCCGCGGAGCTCGCGCGCGAACGCGGACGCTAGGAGCGCACCGGTCGCGCAGGGACGTCATCGCGACGCGCCCGTAAACTTCCATCTTTGGCTTTCACTCGCCGGCGCTGGTCCGGTACTGCAATGAACGACATCGCATCGCCGGCGGACGCGCCGCTGGCCAAGAGCTTCGAACCCGGCGCCATCGAGGCGCGCTGGACGCCGGTATGGGAAGAGCGCGGCTACTTCGCAGCCGGACTCGATCCGTCGAAGCCCGCGTTTTCGATCCAGCTGCCGCCCCCGAACGTGACCGGCCTGCTGCACATGGGGCACGGCTTCAACCACACGATCATGGACGCACTGACCCGCTATCACCGCATGGCGGGCTTCAACACGCTGTGGCTGCCGGGCACCGATCACGCCGGAATCGCCACGCAGATCGTCGTCGAGCGCCAGCTCGAAGCCAACGGCGTCGACCGCCGCACGATGGGGCGCGAGGCATTCATCAAGCAGATCTGGGACTGGAAGGAGTATTCAGGCGGCACGATCCTGAACCAGATGCGCCGTCTCGGCGACTCGGTCGACTGGCAGCGCACCTACTTCACGATGGACGAGAACCTGTCGAAGGTCGTCACCGAAACCTTCGTGCAGCTCTACGAGCAGGGGCTCATCTACCGCGGCAAGCGGCTCGTCAACTGGGATCCGAAGCTGCAGACCGCGGTGTCGGACCTCGAAGTGGAGACCGAGGAAGAGGACGGCAAGCTGTGGGAGATCCGCTACCCGGCCGTGGATGGCGCAGGTGACGAAAACTCGGGCGTCGTCGTGGCGACGACGCGGCCAGAGACGATGCTGGGCGACGTCGCGGTCGCGGTCCATCCGGAGGACGAACGCTATGCGTCGCTCGTCGGCAAGCAGCTTGTGCTGCCGCTTACCGGCCGCACGATCCCGGTCATCGCGGATGAATACGTCGATCGCGAGTTCGGTACCGGCTGCGTGAAGATCACCCCTGCGCATGACTTCAACGACTTCGCGATCGGCCAGCGCCATAGCCTGACGCCGATCCCGATCTTCACTCTGGTAGCCACGGTCAACGACAACGCGCCGGAGAAGTACCGCGGGCTCGACCGCTATGTCGCACGCAAGCGCGTGCTGGAAGACCTACGTGCCGCAGGGCTGCTGGTCTCGGAAAAGCCGCACAAGATGATGGTGCCGCGCTGCGGCCGCACCGGGGAGGTGGTCGAGCCGACGCTATCCGAGCAGTGGTACATGGCGATGAGCAAGCCCGCACCGGCCGGCACGCGGCATCCGGGCAAGTCGATCGCGCAGGTCGCGCTCGACGTCGTCGCGAGCGGCGAGGTGCGCATCTTTCCCGAGCAATGGAACACCGTCTACAACCAGTGGCTGGAGAACATCCAGGACTGGTGCATCTCGCGGCAGCTCTGGTGGGGCCACCAGATCCCTGCGTGGTACGACGAGAATGGCAACGTGTTCGTCGCCCGCTCCGAGGCCGAAGCGCAGGCGAAGGCCGGCGCGGGAAAGAGGCTCACGCGCGACCCCGACGTGCTCGACACCTGGTACTCGTCGGCGATGGTGCCGTTTTCCACGCTCGGCTGGCCCGCCGTCGAGGAAAAGAAATCCGGCGCGGAGCGCGTCGCCTACGACCTCTACCTGCCGTCGACGGTGCTCGTGACCGGATACGACATCATCTTCTTCTGGGTCGCGCGCATGGTGATGATGACGACCCACTTTACCGGCCGCGTTCCCTTCAAGGACGTCTACATCCACGGCATCGTGCGCGACGCCGAGGGCAAGAAGATGTCGAAGAGCGA
>DAOMFI010000129.1:0-8244 GCA_035429725.1 Burkholderiaceae bacterium
GAGCGCAGCCGACTAACTATTCCGGAGCGAGTGCACGTGCAAGTCCAGGCATCGCCTGGACTTGCGTACACGAGCGACGCCTAGCTTTGCGACAACGCGCTCGACAGCAGCTTGGCCGTGATGTCGACGATCGGAATGACGCGTTCGTAGGCCATTCTCGTCGGCCCGACGACGCCGAGCGTGCCCACCACCTGCCCGTCGACCGCATAGGGCGCGACCACCATGCTCATCTCGTCCATGGGCACCAGCTGCGACTCACCGCCGATGTAGATCTGGACCCCGTGCGCGCCGATCGACGTATCGAGCAGGTGGATCAGCCGCGTCTTGTGCTCGAACAGGTCGAACATGCGGCGCAGCGTGGCGACATCGGTGGAGAGGTCACTCCCGAGCAGGTTGCGTTCGCCGGAGACGACGACCGGATCGGATTCCGCCTCGGCCTCGCTGCCCGCCTTCACGGCAGCCTCCATCAGTGCCGAGATATCCTCGCGCAGCCGGCGCAGGTCCGAGTGCAGGAGCGTACGCACCTCGCTGAAGCTCTTGCCGGCGAAGTGTTCGTTCAGCATGTTCGCCGCCTCGATCAACTGGGGCTGCGTGAACGAGGTCTGGGTCAGCAGGATGCGGTTCTGCACGTCGCCTTCGGGAGTGACGATGATCAGCAGTACCCGGCGATCCGAAAGACGCACGAACTCGACCTGCTTGAACGACGAGGAACGGCGCGGCGTCAGCACCACGCCGGCGAACTGCGAGAGGCTCGAAAGCAGCTGCGCGGCGGTCTGGATGGCCCGCTGCGGGTCGGCCTCGCGCAGGCGGCCCTCGATGATGGCCGTCTGCTGCTCCTCGAGCGGGCGCAGCGTGACGAGCGTGTCGACGAAGAACCGGTAGCCGCGCGGCGTCGGCACCCGGCCCGCCGACGTGTGCGGGCTCGCGACGAACCCCATCTCTTCGAGGTCCGACATGACGTTGCGTATCGTCGCCGGCGAAAGATCAAGCCCCGAGAGCCGCGACAGCGCGCGCGAGCCCACCGGCTGGCCGTCGGCGATGTAGTGCTCGATCAGGGTTTTGAGCAGCGTCCGCGCGCGTTCGTCGATCATGCGCAGATTCTATGACGGTTGCCGCGCCCGCGATGCGCGGCGTGGTAGTACAGACAGGTGGGCGCCTCCTGCATAATCGCCCGATGACCCAGGCCTTCCGCCATGTCGCCCTGTTCGGCAAGCCTCGCGCCGAAGCCATCCGCGAGCCGCTGCTTGCGATCGCGCGCCTCATCGAGTCGACCGGGGCGCGGGTGCTGTTCGACCTCGCCACGGCCGAGAGCGTCGGGCTGGATAACGTCGAAGGCCACACGGTGCACGCCATCGGCAAGCACGCGGACGTCGCCATCGTGCTGGGTGGCGACGGCACGATGCTTGGCATTGCGCGCGAACTCGCGCCGTTCCGCGTGCCGCTCATCGGCATCAACCACGGCCGGCTCGGGTTCATGACGGACCTCGCCCTCGACCAGATGGCAGAGACGCTGCCGGCGATGCTGGCGGGCAGCTACGAAACCGACCACCGCTTTGTTCTGGATGCGGAGGTGCGGCGCGGCGGCAACGTCGTGCACCACGCGGTCGCGCTCAACGATGTCGTGGTGTCGCGTGGCGTTGCCGGCGGCATGGTGGAGTACACGGCGCGGGTCGACGGCGTGAACATGTACAACCAGCGCGCCGACGGCGTCATCATCGCCACCCCCACCGGCTCGACGGCCTACGCGCTGTCGGCCGACGGCCCGATCCTGTATCCGAGCCTGGCCGGCCTGCTGCTGGTTCCGGTGGCGCCGCAGACACTGTCGAACCGCCCGATCGTGCTGCCCGACGGCGTCGTGGTCGAGATCGAGATCACGGACGTGCGCGACGCCAGCGCGCACTTCGACATGCAGTCGTACGCGCACCTGGTCCCCGGCGACATCGTGCGCGCCCGGCGGGGCGCCGATATCGTCACTTTGCTGCATCCGGTCGGCTACAACTTCTTCGCCACGCTGCGCCAGAAGCTGCACTGGAGCATCATGCCGAGCGAACCGCACTCGCGCGCCTGATTCCCGCCCGTCCTGCCGAGCATGCTGGTTTCGCTATCGATCCGCGATTTCGTCATCGTCGACACGCTCGAACTGGAGTTCGCTTCCGGCTTCACGGTGCTGACCGGCGAAACCGGGGCCGGCAAGTCGATCCTGATCGACGCGCTGCAGCTTGCGCTGGGCGAACGCGGTGAAGCCGATGTCGTCCGCGAGGGCGCGACGCGCGCCGACATCGCGGCCGAATTCCGCACCTCCGCGCCGGTCGAGCGCTGGCTGGCCGAGCGTGAGCTGACCGGCGACAGCGCCGGCCTGGTGCTGGTCCGGCGCACCGTCGACGCGAACGGGCGCAGCCGTGCCTTCATCAACGGCGCTGCCGTGACGCTCGGCCAGTTACGCGAACTCGGCGAGCAGCTGGTCGACGTCCATGGCCAGCACGCGCACCAGTCGCTGCTGCGGCCTGCAGCACAGCTCGATCTGCTCGACGAGCACGGCGCGCTGGGCGATCAACGACGCAGCGTCGCCGCCGCGTACGCGGAGTGGAAGCGGGAGCAGCGTGCGCGCGCGGATGCCGAAGCGATGGCCGCCAGCGCCACCGCGGAGCAGGAGCGGCTGCGCTGGCTGGTCGACGAGCTCGAGACACTGGCGCCCGTCGCCGGCGAGTGGGAACAGGTCGAAGCCGAGCACAAGCGGTTGACCCATGCCGCGGGACTGCTCGAGGGCGCTCAGGCCGCGATCAATGCCCTCAACGAAGCGGATGACTCGGCGCTGGCGCAAATCGGCACCAGCGGCAGCCGGCTGACACAACTTTCCGCGTTCGATGACCGCCTCAAGCCGGTCGTCGAACTGCTTGAGACCGCGCAGGTGCAACTCGACGAGGCTGTGACCGAGCTGCAGCGCTATGTCGACCGCGCCGATCTCGATGCCACGCGCCTGGCCGATGTCGAAGCCCGCGTCTCGGCGCTGCATGCCGCCGCGCGCCGGCTGCGCTGTTCGCCGGGGGACCTGGCCGGACTGCTCGCCGACTCGCGCGCGAAGCTGACGGCGCTGACCGCCTCTGCCGATCTCGCTGGATTGAAGGCGCGTGAAATGGCCGCGCAGCAACGCTACGACAAGGCCGCCTCCGCGCTTTCGAAGGCGCGCCGCGCGGCCGCCCGCCAGATGTCGACCGAGGTCACGCGCGCGATGCAGGATCTCGCGATGCCCGGCGGTCGCTTCGAGGTGCATTTGACCGATGCGGAACCTGCGCCGGCCGGCAACGAGAAGGCCGAGTTTCTGGTCGCCGCGCATGCGGGCGTGGCGGTCAAGCCGCTGTTGCGGGTCGCCTCCGGCGGCGAACTCGCTCGCATTTCGCTCGCGATCGCCGTCATCGCCGCGTCGGCCACGCCCGTGCCGACGCTGATCTTCGACGAAGTCGACGCCGGCATCGGCGGCGCGGTGGCTGACACCGTGGGGCGCCTGCTGAAGCAGCTCGGACAGAGCCGCCAGGTGCTGTGCGTGACCCACCTGCCGCAAGTCGCGGCACGCGGCGACCAGCACTGCGCCGTGACCAAGGAGAGCACGGCCGATGGGCGGCCGGTCTCGCACATCGGCGTACTCGAACGCCGTGCCCGCGTCGAAGAGCTGGCGCGCATGCTCGGTGGGCAGGAGATCACCGAGACCACGCGCAAGCACGCGCGCGAGATGCTGGCGGGGTAGCGGTCCTCGTGTACGCGACCGCTGTGCGGTCGCACGTGCACTCGGACCGGCACGGTTCGCTACGCGAACCGCTCAACACTGATTAGTCGGCTGTGCTCCGGAGCGGCCGCGCGCTCCGCCGATATCATTGGCACGCAGTCCGCCTCGGTGCCACGAAAGCGATGTGTGGCGGGCCGGCGCACCGACTTCGGCCGGCGTCCGAAGCGCGGAGGCTCGGCGGGGTTTCCGAGGACTCGGACCAAGCCGCTCCGTTGCAGCGGTGCGCGTGGCTACTCGCCCGCGCAGAGTCAACAGCCCGGCCGCTGAGCCGAGCGCTGCAGCTTTACGCGCAAGCGCCCCCTGCCGCATGAGGCGCGCCGGCCCGCCACATAGTGTGACCGCGACAACGCCAAGCATTCAGCAACGTGCAATCTCAGCCCGCCCGTTCCAGCAGCAGCTGCGCAGCCGCCAGGTCGGCCACCGCGGTGCCGACCGACTTGAAGAGGGTGATGTCACCCGCGGACCTGCGGCCGCGGTCCGGGTCGGCCACGAGTTCCGCAAGCTCGGCCACGATGGCAGTGCGGTCGATGATGCCGGCCTCGATCGGCTCGAGGATATCGGCGGCCTCGGCCAGCGCACCCGCGTAGGTATCGACGACGATGCGGGCGCGCGCCACCGCGTCGTCGTCAGCTTCGCGCATACCGCGGCGGAATCCGCCGACGAGGTCCAGGTGCGTGCCATTCGCGACCCAGGCACCGCGCACGATCGGCTGCGTCGACGTGGTCGCGCAGCTGATGATGTCCGCGCCCCGCACGGCGCCTTCCAGGTCCTCCACGGCCTGCGCCGGCAGGCCCTCGTCGCGCAGTCGCTGGGCCACCGACTGCGCGCCCTCGCCGCGGCGGCCCCAGACCCACAGGCGTTCGAGCCGCCGGGCACGCGCATGTGCATGCGCCATGAAGGGCGCGAGCTTGCCGGTGCCGATGATCAGCGCGTTGCGCGCATCGGAACGCGCGAGGTGCCGCGCCGCCAGCAGCGACACGGCGGCGGTGCGCCTCAGCGTCAGCGCCTCACCGTCGATGACCGCTCTGGCCGCCCCGGTGAGGCGGTCGAACAGCACATAGATTGCACTGACCGTGGCAAGTCCGCGCGCCGGGTTTTCCGGCATGACGGTGACCAGCTTGACGCCGAGCGCAGCGTCCGACCAGGCCGGCATCAGCAACAGCGTGTCGGTGCCCGAGAGGGCATGCGCATGGCGCAACGGCGCAACGGGATGCGACAGCAGCGTCCGGCCGATCGCGTCGGCGAGCGCGTCAAGGTCGAGCGCCGCGTCGACCTGCGCAGCCGTGAATAGCCGCATCAGCCCGCCGCGCCGGCGACGAAGCTTCCCGATCGCCCGCCGTGCTTTTCGAGCAGCCGCACGTCGCCGATGACCATGCCGCGATCGACGGCCTTGCACATGTCATAGATCGTCAGCAGCGCCACCTGGACTGCGGTCAGGGCTTCCATCTCGACCCCGGTCGGCCCGTGGGTCTCGGCACGCGCCTCGCAGTGCACCGCACCGGCCGACTCATCGATCGTGAACTCGACGGCAACGCGCGTCAGCGCGATCGGATGACACAGCGGGATCAGCTCGGAGGTCCGCTTCGCACCCTGGATCGCCGCGATGCGGGCGACACCGAGCACATCGCCCTTTTTGGCCTGCCCTGCCCGGACCATGGCGAGCGTCGCCGGCAGCATCGAGATGCGCCCGGTCGCCACGGCCACGCGGTGCGTGGCCGGCTTGTCGCCGACGTCGACCATGTGGGCCTGGCCGGCCGCGTCAAAGTGAGTGAGGGACTTCATCGTCCAGCAGCAATCCAGCAAGGGAACGAAACACCGGGCTGGATATCATACGGACAGAGGCGCTGCTGCGCCTGTCGGTTCTTAATGCACATCGCGCGTATCGCTCTAGTCCTTCTTGTGGCATTCACGCTTGCTGCGCCCACGGCGCTGCCGGCGCGCGCCCAGGGGTTCGAGTTGCCGATGCTGGGAGAGGCCGGCAGCGAAGAGCTGCCGCCCGGCCTGGAACGCAAGATCGGCGAACAGGTCATGGCACAGATCCGGCGCGATCCGGACTACCTGGCCGACCCGGAGGCAACCGAGTACCTGAACCACCTCGGATACCAGCTCGTCTCCGTCAGCGCCGCGCGCACGATCGACTTCAGCTTCTTCATCGTGCGCGACCCGATGCTCAACGCGTTCGCGTTGCCGGGCGGATTCATCGGCGTGCACACCGGCCTGGTCATCGCCGCGCAGACGGAGTCGGAACTGGCGGGCGTGATCGCGCACGAAATCGGCCACGTGTCGCAGCGTCACATCGCGCGCATGCTGGGCCAGCAGAAAGACACGCTGGCAATCCAGATCGGCGCGCTGCTGCTGGCGATACTCGCGGCGCGGGCGGGCGGCTCGTCGAGCGGTGATCTGGCACAGGCCGCGATCTTCGGCGGCCAGGCCGCGGCGATCCAGCAGCAGCTCAACTACTCGCGCGAGGCCGAGCGCGAAGCGGATCGCGTCGGCTTCGTCACGCTCGTGAACGCCGGTTTCGACGGCCGCGGACTCGAATCGTTCTTTGGGCGGCTGCAGCAGGGCTCGCGGTTGTATGAGGGGACCGCCCCCGCGTACCTGCGGACGCACCCGATGACGGTCGAGCGCATCAGCGATATGCAGAACCGGTCGCGCAACATGCGCTTCAAGCAGCGGCCCGACGCCCTCGACTTCTATCTCGTACGGGCGCGGCTGCGCGTGCTGCAGGAAGTCAGCAACCAGGGCTGGGTCGACCAGCTCGAGTACTTCAACGGGCAGCTGAAGCTTCGCACTGCCGCCTCGGACGTGGCGGCGCACTATGGTGCGGCACTGGCGGCACTGAAGCTCAACAAGCCGGATCTGGCCCTTGAAAATGCGCTCGCGGCGCGCCGCCTGACCACGGCCTCCTCGGCCATACTGGACAAACTGGTATCCGAGACGCGCTTCGCCGCCGCACGGTCGGATGATGAACGCCGGCAGGCGCTCGACGCCGCGCGCGACACCGCCGCGCGGTATCCCCTGTCGTTAGTGGCCGTCGCGAACTACATCGATCTGCTCAACAAGTCGAACCAGCATCAGCAGGCGATCGACACCTTGCGCACGCAGATCGCGATCACGCGCTCCCAGCCGGCCTTCCACGCCCTCCTGGGTCGCAGCTATCAGGCGCTCGGCAAGCAGTCGCTGCATCACCAGTCGATGGGCGAGATGTACGCGCTGCTCGGCATCAAGCCGGCGGCGCTGCAGCAGCTGGAACTGGCGCGGCGGGCCAATGACGGCGATTTCTACACGATGTCGGAAATCGACGCACGTATCCGTGAATTGCAGGCCGAGATGAAGCGCGAGCAGGACGCGATGCGCGAGAGCGGACGGCCGACGCAGGACGGCAAGCCGTCCCGCTGAATCGCGGCATTCCGGCCCCGGTCGCCGCGGCGGGCCGCCGCGGACTTACACCGTACAATTGCGCCCCGCATCACCGATCCCGATCACGAACGCCTGCGCCCGGCCCAGCGGGACCACCCGCCTGCCACGATGAATTCCATGACACCCGCCGAGAACCAAGCCTTGAGCACACCGACCGACACGGCAGGCGCAATCGAGACCGATGCCGTCATCGTCGGCGCAGGTCCGGTCGGGTTGTTTCAGGTGTTCGAGCTGGGCCTGCTGGAGATCAAGGCGCACGTCATCGACTCGCTAAAGGACGTCGGCGGCCAGTGCATCGAGCTGTACCCGGACAAGCCGATTTACGACATTCCGGCGGTGCCGGTGTGCACGGGCAAGGAGCTGACCGACAACCTGCTCAAGCAGATCGAGCCCTTTGGCGGCACCTTCCACCTGGGGCAGGAAGTCAGCGTTGTACAGAAGCTCGAGGACGGTCGCTTCTTCGTTGAAACCGGCAAGGGCACGCGCTTCATCACGAAGGTCGTCATCGTCGCGGCCGGTGTCGGCTCGTTCCAGCCGCGTACGCTGAAGGTGCCCGGGATCGAGAAATTCCTCGGCACGCAGCTTCACTATCGGGTCAAGGATCCGGCGCAGTTTCATGGCAAGAACCTGGTGATCGCGGGCGGCGGCGACTCCGCTCTCGACTGGGCGCTCGACCTGGCCGGCAAGGCGGAGAGCGTCGTGCTGGTGCATCGGCGCGACGGTTTCCGCGCCGCACCGGCGTCGGTCGCCCGCATGAAGGACATGTGCGAGCGGCTCGAGATGCAGTTCCTCGTCGGCCAGATCTCCGGGTTTGAAGAGACCGAAGGCCGGCTCTCCGAAGTGCGCGTCACCTCGCTCGACGGGCTGACACGCCGCGTGCCGCTCGACGCACTGCTGGTGTTCTTCGGCCTGTCGCCCAAGCTCGGGCCGATCGCAGAATGGGGTCTCGATCTCGAGCGCAAGCAGATCGTCGTCGATACCGAGAAGTTCGAGACCAATGTGCCGGGCATCTTCGCCGTCGGCGACATCAACATTTACCC